>CAUWEI010000132.1:0-7373 GCA_963557675.1 uncultured Oscillospiraceae bacterium
GTCTTTGTCTCTGCAGCTATCGGTTACCTTTTTTGTATGGATGCTGATGGCCTCCCGTAAATCATCCGGGCGGCAGTGCGAATGCTCAGACATATGAACCCCTCCTTACAGTAGAAAGCAATTGCTTTCAAAACATCTTATGCACCAAGTATGCGCTTGTGCAGGAAATTCTGACTCAAGAGTGGACAAATGGGAAAAAATATGGTACTCTGTAATATGATGCCCAATTTGTAGGCATCAGAAAGAGCAGGTGTTCTGTTTTGAAAATTGATATTATGGGTGTGTTGTTTGACAACGTCACTATGGATGAAGCAATATCGCAGGGTGTGGAGTTGATTCGGGCGCACAAGGGAGCTTATTGTGTAACCCCCAATGCAGAAATTGCATGGGAGGCTATGCATGATGAGGCTTTCCGCGGCATTGTAAATGGTGCAGATCTGGTGCTGCCGGATGGTGCAGGTGTCGTTATGGGGGCGAAGATTTTAAATCGTCCTCTGAAGCAGAAAGTAGCTGGCATTGAATTTGCAGACCATTTGGCTGAGTATCTGTCTAAGAATCAAGGCAGACTCTACCTTTTGGGCAGTAAGCCCGGCGTAGCGGAATTGGCAGGTGAGAAGCTGTGCCAGAAGTATCCGGGACTTACAATCTGCGGCACAGCAGACGGCTATTTCAAGGACGATGGTCCTGTGATTGAAAAAATCAATGAAGCCAAGCCGGATGTTCTGTTTGTCTGCTTGGGAGCACCAAAACAGGAGAAGTTTATGGTAGCTCATCGGGAAGAACTGGATGTGGGCCTTATGATTGGCCTGGGAGGCAGCTTGGATGGCTTTGCAGGGAATGTAAAGAGAGCCCCCAGATGGATGATTCGGTGCAATTTGGAGTGGCTCTACCGCCTTGCTAAGGAGCCTAAACGCTTGGGCCGCATGATGCGTCTGCCCAAATTTGTACTTGCTTGCAAAAAGCAGCACCGTCAGGAGGCTAAAAATGGGTAAGCTGATTGTGCTGGAAGGAACCGATGGGTCTGGTAAGTCTACTCAGTTTGAGCTTCTGACACAGCATTTGGAACAGGAAGGACTTTCGTTCCAGCGACTGGTATTTCCTCAGTATAAGGAACCCTCTTCGGCCCTAATTCGGATGTATTTGAATGGTGATTTCGGTGAGAAGCCGGATGATGTAAATGCTTATGCTGCATCTTCTTTTTATGCAGTAGATCGGTATGCCTCCTATAAGATGGTGTGGCAGTCCTACTACGAAAATGGGGGACTGGTCCTTTCGGACCGTTATACAACCTCGAACGCAGTACATCAAGGCTCAAAACTTCAGGGGGAAGAACGACAGGCTTTCTTTACCTGGCTGGCAACATTTGAGTTTGAGCAGTTGGGGCTTCCCAGACCGGATCTTGTTATTTATCTGGATGTTCCTACTGAACTTTCTGAAACTATGATGCGGAAGCGGGAACAGGATACGAACACAAAGGCAGACATCCACGAAAAGGATACCCAATACCTGCGCTTGTGTCGTCAGACCGGCCGAGATGCAGCAAAAGAGTATGGCTGGAAGGTAATTTCCTGTGCTGTGGATGGCGTAATGCGCTCTCCTCAGGAAATTCATGCGGAGATTTACAGCTTAGTGAAGCAGTGCCTGGAGGGGTAGACCATGGTATATATTATGCTGGCACCTGGATTTGAAGAAATGGAGGCAATCATTCCCTGTGATCTTCTGCGCCGTGCTGGAATTGCTGTGTCTTATGTAGGTACAGAGTCTATGACAGTAACAAGTGCGAGAGGCGTTGTCATTCAGGCAGATTGTGCTCTTTCTCAGGTAGATCTTACCGATTTGGAGATGGTAGTTCTCCCTGGAGGAAGAATGGGCGTTTGCAATTTGCAGAAGAACCAGGCAGTTTTGGATATTCTTCAATTTGCATGGGAAAACCGAAAGTTTGTTGCTGCTGTCTGTGCCGCGCCCTCCATTTTGGCGTCCCTTCATATAACAGACCACAAACGAGTGACATGCTACCCGGAGCCCTGCTGGACAGAACAGATGAAAAATGCAACTCTGGTGGAAGATGCTGCCAGTGTACGAGACGATACTGTTATTACCGGTACTTCTGCCGGGTGTTCCGTTGCGTTCGGCCTGGAACTGATTGCTGCACTTCGTGGCGAAGAGACGGCAGCGCAGGCGCGGGACGGTATTGTGATTCGTTGATGCGACACCGCCAATTTGGCGGTACAGGAGGACAATTGTATGCCAAATAATGAACATTTTGAACCCCAGGATATGGATCCTGAGATTCCAGGTGATTTCCATGAACCGACTCCGGAGGAAGAAGCGCAAGTCATGGATGAATATGATTTGGAAGATCCGGATATGTGGGATATAGAGCAGCTTTTGCAGGAAGTCAAAGGCGATTTCCTGGAAGAAGCACCTGCTGAGGTTTCGTCCGAGGAACTGGAGAAGATTAAACCAGAAGAGCCGCAGGAGTTTCGGGACCAAGAGTACAGAGATGCCTTGGGAGACGGTTTTGACCAGGTTTTTGAAGCCTCAGAAGAGGCAGAACCTGCGGATGAGACACCGGAGCCTTCTGAAACCGGGCGTCGCCGTCGGCCGCACAGAAAAGCAATTAAGAAAAAAGGATCTGGACTGCTTGGAATTCCTCACTTTATCAGCAGTATTATTCTGATTGCTTTAGTAGTTGCTATGAGCTTAACTCTTGCGAGAGTTTTGTGGCTTTGGGCAGACGACGTGCTGGCACTGACTAAAACAAAAAAAGAGATGAAAATATCCATTTCTAACAGTGATACAATGGATGATATTTCCAATAAGCTGGAAAATGCTGGCCTGATTCGCTATCCGTTTCTGTTTAACATGTACTGTAATATCACAAGTGCCAGAGAAAAGATCAGCGAAGGCGAATACATGCTCAATGCGATTTATGACTACCATGCTATGGTTGACGCAATGAGCGGATATTCTTCCAAACAAGTCATTGTGGAAGTTACAATTCCAGAAGGTTTTGAGAATCGTCAGATCTTTGAACTTTTGGCAGCCAACAAAGTTTGTACTGTTGAGGAACTAGAGGCTGCGGCAGCAACATGGAATGCCAAAGATTATTGGTTCCTGAGTGATATTACGGTCGGCAACCCCAATTGCTTGGAGGGCTTCTTGTTCCCGGACACCTATCAGTTCTATGAATCCGATGACCCGGAGCGTGTTTTGGGGAAAATGCTGAGAAACTTTGATAACCGCTTCGATGAAGACTTGCAGGCAGATATTGAGAAACTTAATGTGCGATTGTCGGATAAGCTTCGTTCCTACGGCTATGACGACGAGTATATAAAAGATCATCAGCTATCGGTTCGAGACATAGTAATTGTAGCGTCTATGATTGAACGAGAAACAGCAGGTTCAGGTGAAAGTGATACCATTGCCTCTGTAATCTATAACCGACTGTGCAATCCGGACTATCCTTATCTTAATATTGATGCGACCATTCAGTACGCTCTGGGCGAACGAAAGCCCAACCTTTCTATTGAGGATACCCAAATTGATAGTCCCTATAACACCTACGTCAATCCTGGACTCCCCGCTGGTCCAATCTCTAACCCTGGCCTTAATAGCCTGCGTGCTGCTCTGCGTCCGGAAGACACGGACTATTACTACTATGCGCTCAGCCCCAATGGAAAGCATCACTTTAGTAGCAATCAGGAAGAGCATGATGCATTCTTGGATTCGTTAGAGGAGGAAAGCGATGAGTAAACTGGAACTTCTTGCTCCTGCGGGAGATATGGAACGGCTCCATATGGCAGTTTTGTACGGTGCAGATGCGGTATATCTGGCAGGAACAAGCTTTGGTATGCGCTCCTTTGCGGGGAACTTTTCCCCGGAGGAGCTACCCAAAGCGGTGGAATTTGCCCATTCCCATGGGGTTAAGGTTCACGCAACGGTGAATACCATGCCCCGTGGCGATGAGGTGCCTCAGCTCCCGGCCCATCTGGAAATGCTAGATAGTGCCGGAGTCGATGCGTTGATTCTGGCTGACCTGGGAGCTTTTACCTTAGCAGGGAAGTATGCACCCCACTGCCAACGCCATGTTTCCACGCAGCAATCTATCGCCAATAGTGTTTGTGCTAAGGCTTGGTATGACTTAGGAGCTAGTCGTGTGGTACTGGCCAGAGAGGTTGGTTTAGAGGAAATCCGTCGGATTCGGCAGGAGACCCCGAAAGAGCTGGAGATCGAAACCTTTGGACACGGTGCAATGTGTGTTTCCTACTCCGGAAGATGCCTGCTTTCCAATTACATGACAGGCCGGGACTCCAATCGTGGTGCCTGCGCCCAGCCTTGCCGGTATCAGTACGCACTAATGGAAGAAAAGCGTCCCGGCGAATATTTCCCCGTGTTTGAAGATGAGCATGGAACTTACATTCTGAACTCTCGTGATATGTGTATGATTGACCACATTGATGATCTCTTGGATGCTGGGGTGGATTGTATCAAACTGGAGGGAAGAGCAAAGTCTGCCTATTATGCAGCCATTGTCACGGGTGCCTATCGCCACGTGATTGACGCTGTAGAGGCTGGGCGGCCCGTAGATCCGGTATGGCGCAATGAGGTGGAACACGTTTCTCATCGGATTTATTCGACTGGTTTTTACTACGGTTTCCCGGGACAGTATACAGAGAATTCTCGATATATTCGAGAGTGGCAAGTCTGTGCCATTGTGTTGGATTGCGACTCAAACGGCCTTGCAACGTTAAGCCTTCGCAACAAATTCGCTGTAGGCGATGAATTGGAATTGGTTGGACCAGATACAAGGCCATTCGGATTCCAGGCTCCCATGATGAAGACAGAAGATGGAGAGGATTTGGCAGAGCCAAGAACCCCACAAATGATCTTCAAAATGCAGCTTCCGCAGGCGGTTCCATCGTTCTCTATTGTGAGAAGAGCGGTTGCATTGTCTGCTAAGTAATAAAGCTGTGGCGTAACTTGAATGATAGAAAGCTCCCCATAAGCGTTCTTGAAAGGTTAGACTTTCGAGGATACTTATGGGGGGCGTTTTTATGAACTTTCATGCATCCACGATGAAAATAGCGGACGCAATACGGCAAAAATTAGTTTGATTTTAGAATTTTTGCAGTAAGAATACCGACCGAAACAAGAAATATGAAAATTCCTGCGATGTAGGCGGTATAGGGCAGAGAATCGAGAGTACTACAGAATGACAAAAGGTTCACACCAATATGCACCAAAATAGCAGCAGTCAAGTTGTGGTATTGTAGAACGATTAACACAAATACTGCACCTACTACCATGCAGACCCCGGCTTGTAAAAGACCTGTGTGGGCAATTCCAAACAAAACAGAGCTAAACAGGAGGGATGTTGCCGTTCCAAACACCCTCTGCCCACGCCGGAATACCATGCCCCTGTAGATCAGTTCTTCATTGATTGGTGCCGCAACAGCTATCCCAAGAATCTGTATGGCAGAAACAGGGGAGTGATTGATACTGTTCGGGTCAAACTGTATCAATAGAAACGAGGATGTAAGTGCAATGCCAAGCACAATGCTGAGTAGTAGCAAGAGGGGAGAGATACCGGTCCATTGGGCTGCTGAAGAATGAGTATATTTTTTGTATTCGCCCTTATAGTACCAATACCCAATAAATGGGACGAGTATACAAGAGCTTACGGCGCCGGGAAAGGAGCCGACAGCTAATAATCTGTGTACCAGCATAAACAGTACGGCTGGCAGGGTTACAGTACCCCAGCTTTTTAATAGTTGCTTCATAGCCATAATCGGTTGCCTTTCTGCTGCAACTGCTGGTATTTGTCCATTAAGTAGTCTACCGTTCTGGAAGCAGACTCCCCAATATGGGCCCAAGTGTCGTTCCGGGCTTGCTTTCGCCCCTCACTATATTTGGGATCATTCAGACAATTGTCAATTACATTTTTTATCAAGTGGAAATTCTCTTGTGTTAGCTGCTGACCGATTTGAGGAAGAATGGTGAACGTCCATAACTCTTCTTCCAACCAGCAAGCATCATAGGGTGCCTTATCAAAAGACGTGTCGGCGTAAATAATAGGTTTGTCAAACACCAGAGAAAAATCAAACAGGACACCAGAAAAATCAGAAATCAGTATGTCAGAACGTCGCAGTACTTCAAAATTGTCATTGTCGCTATTCCATTCCAGTTGACTACTGTTGGGGTATTGCGCCATGAGCTTATCAAGCATTTCCTTTTCAGAGGTGTAGGATTGTGGATGAGGCCGGACAATAACGTGATAACCAGTCTCTAACAGAACATCCATCATTTCGGTTCCGTACCGATTGAAGATGCTGCTGGGGCCCCAGGAAGGTGCAAGCAACACCGTGGTTGGATGAGGAGGAAGTGGCTTTGCAGACTCCAGTCGCTTTTTCATCTCATCCATGTAAGGAATTCCTACAATCTCTAGTTCCTTAGCAGGGAGATTACGCAGCCGTTCCAACTCTCGTACTTGTTTGGCTTGATACTCGCCGGAAAGAAAAATGGTATCAAAATAGTCAATACCAAACATGCGGTAGATTGCAATATCGCTGGAAGCGTGTGGAATGTGAGCGTACCACTTTACATCTTTGGAACGTTTCCATTGATAAACATCTAAACCAGGGGTGCTGGAAAGCAAACTATCTGCATTGAGCAAATTCAACTTGGCGAAAGCTCGGTTGCCTTCCCCGATGAATTGGCACTTTACGTACTTAAATTCACGCTTCAAGGCGGGATCATCCGGGGAAACGGTCATGTATACGACCTCTTGACCTCGTTTTTCAAACTCTTCACAAATCGGCTCAAAAACATTCCAATACCGTTTGCTATCGGTAAAAATCGCGATGGGAATTTTGTTGTTGCTGACTTTTTCTTTTGAACCACCGCTTAAAATAAAACGGAGCTTCATAAATACATTTCTCAAGGCGTATATACCAGCACCCAGAACGCCGACCAGAATGGTGAAGAGCATACTTCCTGTTCCGGGATCTATATAGAAACGCATTTTAATTTCTCCTTTTCGTAAACACTTGAAGCCTATTTTACTACAATATTTTCATAAAAGCAAATATTTCTCAAGGCAATTCCTAAAACAGGTGTGCCTTGTCGAGCCAAAATAAGTCAGAGTAAACAACAGGGTCAACGCTACAAAGATTATGGGTGATACTGGGAATTCTTAGCTTGCTTTAGCACAGTTCTGAAAGTTATCAGGCCCTAATAAGCCTCGTCTCAATTGCTTTTGACATATTTAGAATAATTGCAGTGATGAAAGGAAAATGAACTGAATTATAACAGGAGATTTGTAGGTATTACAATGATGTGTGACAAACAAGAAAAAAGAATAGCGAATAGGA
>CAUWEI010000133.1:0-7359 GCA_963557675.1 uncultured Oscillospiraceae bacterium
ATCAGCCGCATTTATTTTATAAATATCAAAGTCCGGGTAGGCATTGCGGAAATCAGAAATAAAAATTTCAGAAGCATCCGATCCGACCACCTTGTAATCTTTTGCGAATTCCAGCAAGTCTTTACCAGTTCCCATACCCAACTCCAGAATTGTGGAATTCACAGGCAGCACTTCCTTCACCATACGGATGATCGTGCTGTTATCATAAAATTGCATCATGGATCGATACTGTTCTACATTTTCTTTTTTATCGTAGAAGTTCACGTTCTGTACCTCCAATAAGCGTTCCTTCTTACACGGTTCCCAGTATACCATGCCATCCAATGGGAAAGCAAGCCGAACACAGCACCCGCTCAAGAGGACGGTTTGGTTTTCTGCTTTTTCCCCATACAGAAACAAGGCCATCTTACCAACGGGTAAGACGGCCCTGTTTTTATCTTCGATGGTTTTCTCCTCTGGTTCCGGGAACTACGCCATTGACCACCGGAAGTTCCGGGTCTTTTACTTCCCAGGCAATTTCTTTTTTCTTTTCTTCCTCTTTCATGGTGCCGCCTCCTTTCGGTTGGTATCCATAGGTTGCGGCAAAGATTAAATTTTTATTCTGTTTTCCGAAATTTCCAAGAAAAGCAGGTATATTATATTCTAAATTTTCCCATACTTGCAGAAAACCGTCAAGGAGGTTTGTCTATGCAGGTAAAAGATGTGATGACCCCCAGAGCCATTCGGGTAGGCCCTGGGGAACCTGTAGCGGTAGCCGCCCGGATGCTGTCCCGGTACAACATTGGTGCCCTTCCTGTCTGTGAAGAGGGCGGAAAGATTCTGGGCATGGTGACGGACCGGGATTTGGTGCTTCGCTGTATGGCAGCCAACCGAAATCCGGAAAAGGTACCGGTCCGGGATGTGATGACCACAAAGGTGGTCACCGTAAACAGCGAAACCTCTCTGGAAGAAGCCGGGGCAAAGATGGCCCGGGAACAGGTTCGCCGTCTGCCTGTGGAAAAAAACGGCAGGCTCTGCGGGATTCTCTCTCTTGGGGATTTGGCCAACGCCCATCCATACACCATGGAATCCGCCGAAATCCTCACCCAGATTTCCACAGGGTACACCCGCCGATAAAGGCAAAAAGGGGAGACTGTCACAAACAGTCTCCCCTATTTCAGTCTTTTTTCCGGGCCATTTCGATGATATCGGACATTTTTTCCATGATCCGGTCGTAATTTTCCCGTCTGTGTGGAATCAGGCAGTCGGAGCAGTCCTTGATTCCGTTTTCGGTATACTTGAAATGACCGCCGCACTTGTCCCCCAGTGCATACAAGGGGCAATAGCAGAACAGACAGCTGAAGGTTTCCGGGTTTGCACCCTTATGACAAGGGAAATACTCACATTGTTTATTCTGAGAAAAATCATAATGACGTTCCAACATGACCGCCTCCTTTACCCACACTATACCACATTCCAACGTATCTGACAATCCTGTTCCTAAAAAAAGCCCCGGCTCCACAAAGGAGCCGGGTAAGGATTCTGGGATGAAGTGTACCCACATTGGATAAGCCGCACCATTAGGATACGAAATTTCATCTGCGAAAACAAGATAACCTTGTCGCCGGGAATTTTTATTTTGCGAAGTTCTTGACCTTCTCGTAAATGCTCTTTGCATCCAGACCGTACTTCTCAATGAGCTTGAGAGCAGGGCCGGACTCACCATAGCAGTCGTTGATGCCAATACGCATCATCTTAGTGGGGCACTTCTCGGACAGGACCTCTGCCACAGCACTGCCCAGACCGCCGATGATGGAATGTTCCTCTGCGGTAACAACCTTGCCGGTCTTCTTTGCGGCGGAAATCACCAGTTCCTCATCCAGAGGCTTGATGGTGTGGATGTTGATGACCTGTGCGCTGATGCCGTCAGCCTCCAGCATTGCAGCAGCCTCCAGAGCGTTATTGACGCACAGACCGGTAGCAATGATGGTCACATCGGTGCCTTCTCTCAGCACAATGCCCTTGCCCATCTCGAACTTATAATCGGGATTGTCATTGATGACGGGCACAGCCAGACGACCAAAACGGAGATACACGGGGCCATTGTAGTGGAATGCAGCCTCTACGGCGGCTCTGGCCTCCACATCATCGGCAGGGTTCAGAATGACCATGCCGGGGATGGTACGCATCAAAGCAATATCTTCGTTGCACTGGTGGGTTGCACCGTCCTCACCGACGGAAATGCCGGCATGGGTGGCACCGATCTTCACATTCAGGTGAGGATAGCCCACGGAGTTACGGATCTGCTCGAAGGCACGACCGGCAGCGAACATAGCAAAGGAGCTGGCAAAGGGAACCTTGCCGGATGCAGCCAGACCGGCTGCAACGCCCATCATATTGGCCTCGGCAATGCCGCAGTCAATGTGACGTTCGGGGAATACCTTCTGGAAAATGGAGGTCTTGGTAGCACCAGCCAAGTCGGCATCCAGAACCACCAGGTTCTCATATTTCTTACCCAATTCCACCAGAGCGTTGCCATAGCTTTCTCTGGTAGCAATTTTCTTTACGTCTGCCATAATTACATGCCCTCCTTGTCCAACTCTGCCATGGCAATGGCAAATTCTTCATCGTTGGGAGCCTTGCCGTGCCAGCCGGCATTGTTCTCCATGAAGGAAACACCCTTGCCCTTTACGGTCTTCATGACAATGGCCACAGGCTTGTCCTGTACGGTCTTAGCCTCGTCAAAGGCAGCCTTGAGCTGGTCAAAGTCGTTGCCGTCGGCCACGTTGATGACATGGAAGTTAAAGGCACGGAACTTTTCGTCAATGGGATAGGGGGAGCAGACATCTTCGATCTTACCGTCGATCTGCAAGCCATTGTTGTCCACAATGAGCACCAGGTTATTGAGCTTCCGGTGACCGGCCAGCATAGCAGCCTCCCACACCTGGCCTTCCTGGATTTCGCCGTCACCCAGCAGACTGAACACCCGGTAAGATGCACCGTCCAGCTTTGCGGCGATTGCCATACCCACAGCAGCGGAAACGCCCTGACCCAGAGAGCCGCTGGACATATCCACACCGGGGATGTGTTTCATATCGGGATGGCCCTGCAAGTAAGAACCTACATGACGCAGGGTCTTGAGATCTTCCACCGGGAAGAAGCCACGATGTGCCAGAGCGGCATAGAGGCCGGGAGCCGTGTGGCCCTTGGAAAGCACAAAGCGGTCCCGCTGGGGGTTCTTGGGGTTGGCAGGGTCAATGTTCATCTCTTCAAAGTAGAGGTAGGTAAACAGCTCTGCTGCGGAAAGAGAGCCACCGGGATGGCCGGCTTTGGCAGCATGAACTCCAGTCAGGATGCCTTTACGCACTTGATTGGCCATCTGTTGCAGTTTCAGTTTGTCCATGTCAATTCCTCCGTTCATAGTGGACGATATTTCGCTTTACCACCGTCAAGCATATCATAATCCTGCAAAAATAGCAATAGATTTCACAAATCCCCCGGTCGAAAAAGGGAGTTGTGCCGTGAAATTGCTCAGAATGTTTCCATTCATAGAAGCTTTTCCAAAATCCAGGGATTTTTTAGTCGTGGCGTTGCTCCTCATTGCGGAAGCACTCACAGAATCGGGCCGAGAAAGCAGGCTCCATCCCTCCTGCATAGAGGTGGGAGGTGTCCCCAAAGGCATTCATTCGGAAATAAGCAATCCCCTCCCGGCGTTCTTCTGTGGTAAGGGTCGTGACCGAAGTAGGAGCTGCACAAGTCCCCTGCCACAAAATCATGGGAGATACATTGAGAAGATGACTTAACAGCACACATTCCACCCCGAAGTGGCAGAAAAACACCAACGTGTCCTCATTTGGCTCAACCGCCCGGTAATAATGTCCCTCCCGGACATAGCCATGCCGGGCCAGAAGTGCATCCAGTTCCTCCCAAACCCATTTGGCCTCCTGTGCAACGCCGGCCTTTTGAAAAGCCTCCGGCTCCATCCAGGTTTCCCGGTCAAAAAACCGCTCTTCTTTTGTCCACAGCCCCGGAAGCCAATCCCAGGAAACAGAGTCTTTGTCTTCCATGGGCTTACGGACTTTGGGCGCAAACTCCCGCAGCCACGGACAGGTCTCAGCCTCCCGCCCCATGGCCTTCAGGGTCAGACTGGCCGTATCTCTGGCTCGACCCAGAGGAGAAACATAAAAATCCTTCACAGACAGCTTGCTGAGCCGTTTGGCTAACAGCTCCGCCTCTTTCCAGCCTGTGGGAGTAAGAGAGTCTATTTCGTAGTTTGGGTCTCCATGGCGTACAATTAAAAGCTTCATAAAACCGCCCCTTTCTCTTGGCTCAGTATATCATAGGAGCAGAAAGAAGGCAAACCCAGGAAGTCCGTATAAAACGGCCCCCTGGGTCTGCAATTCGTTATAAGCCTGAAGGTCTGCAAGGTCCTGTATCAGGACAACCGCCCCAGCCTATAGAAAGCCTTATTTACTAAAAAATGCCACTGCAATGGCTCCAGGGCCCACATGGGTTCCCACAGCACCGCTGATGCTGGTACAGGGAAGCTTCTCCACATTTCCCTCCCACAAAGAACTGCTGTCCTGGATGTACTTTTGCAGCAAGGTATCACTGAGACCGGAATAGCCCAGTAAAATCGGCATAGAGAAATCCACGCCTCCGGCCGCTTCAATCTGCTGGACAAGCATATTGTTTCCCTGTTTCGAGCCTCTGGCCTTCCCCAAAAGTTCCACAGCCCCATCCCGCACCGTAACTACAGGCTTAATGGACAGCAGGCTGCCTGCAAAAGCCACAGCCTTGGAGATTCTGCCGCCTCGCTTCAAATATTCCAAAGTATCCAGCAATCCAATGACCTTCACTCTGTCACGCACCTGTTCCAGTTCCTTGGCAATCTGCGCTGCACTTTTTCCCTGTTCTACCAGTTTCAGGGCATACAGCACCATTATGCCGGAACCAATGGCCACATTGTGCCCATCCACCACATAGACCTCCGCCTCTGTCTCCTGTGCAGCCAGCACAGCACTTTGGTAGGTACCGGAGAGCTTGGCAGAAACCGTCAAAACAACCACCTGCTCCCCTGCTTTGTGTGCCTTCTCATAGGCCTCAGCAAAAGCAAAGGGAGTTACCTGGCTGGTAGTGGGCAGGGTGTCGCACTCCACCAGCTTCTCATAGAATCCGGTCTTGGTAATGTCCACGCCGTCCAGATATTCCTGCTCTCCAAAGCGGATACGGATGGGTAACACCGTAAGGGCGGAATAACAGCCATCCGAAATGTCCATAGTAGAATCCGTAATAATACGCACCTTTGACATAAGAAAGCTCCTTTTGAAGTAATCTATGAGGAGGATTATACCCAAAACTTGTTGACTTGTCAACATTCATATTCTTTTGTGCATCCTTGCCAAAAGAAATATACGCATATTCGCAAAATTTCCTCACAATATATTCTTGCGTTTTTGGGAAAAACAAGCGATAATAAGGGTAACTTTTAAGAGCAGAAAGACGTCTTAGAAGCGTTTTCTATAATAGGAACCCATAAGAAAGAATTAGTAATTTTTAGCAAATTAAGGATATTTCGTATATTTTAATTGACAAACCCACGCTGTCTCATTATTATATAGAACAACAGACATCGGAGGATGGCCCATAAAAGGACCCCTCCCAGAAAGGAAAGGTCAAATAGTATGGAGAATAACAAGAGACCGGAAACCATGGCCCGCATCAACACCCCTGCCCTGGCAGAAGCCTTTATTAACGAGCAGGTAGAGGCCATTCGAGCACAGGTTGGTGACAAGAAGGTACTTTTGGCACTGTCCGGCGGCGTAGACTCCTCCGTTGTCGCCGCACTGCTCATCAAAGCCATCGGCAAGCAGCTGGTCTGCGTCCATGTCAACCATGGTCTGATGCGTAAGGGTGAGAGTGAGCAGGTGATCGAAGTATTCGGCAAGCAGATGGATGCAAACCTGGTCTACGTGGATGCAACCGACCGGTTCTTGGACCTGTTGGCCGGTGTCAGCGAGCCCGAAAAGAAGCGTAAAATCATTGGCGGCGAATTCATCAAGGTATTTGACGAAGAAGCAACCAAGCAGCATGGTGTAGCTTTCTTGGCTCAGGGTACCATCTACCCTGACATTTTGGAGTCCGATGGTGTTAAGGCACACCACAATGTAGGCGGACTGCCTGAGGATATGCAGTTTGAGCTGGTAGAGCCTCTGCGTCTGCTGTACAAGGACGAAGTGCGTATGGTAGGCGATGCACTGGGACTGCCTCACAGCATGGTTTATCGTCAGCCCTTCCCCGGTCCCGGACTGGGTGTACGGTGTCTGGGTGCAATCACCCGTGACCGTCTGCACGCTCTGCGGGAAGCGGATGCCATTTTGCGTGAAGAGTTTGACAAGTGCGGACTGGCCGCCAAGGTATGGCAGTATTTCATTGCTGTTCCCGACATGAAGAGCGTCGGCGTAAAGGACAACAAGCGTTACGAGGGCTGGCCTGCCATCATTCGTGCGGTAAACACCACCGATGCCATGACCGCTACTATTGAGGAGATTCCCTATGAAGTGCTGCACCGCATCACGGATCGCATCACCTCTGAGGTTCCCGGCATCAATCGTGTTCTCCTGGACCTGACCCCCAAGCCCATCGGCACCATTGAGTGGGAATAATATAATAAAGCCCGAAAGCCTTGTATTGCAACGGCTTTCGGGCTTTTTGCTTGCAAAATGCTTGCACTTTGTTCGGAATTCTCAGAAAAGTGATAGCAAAAAAGTAAGGAGCCTTTCGGCTCCTTATTTTTTTTGCTGTTTGACAAGCAGCTGAGAATCGACCATACGTAATTCCAATTCATGTTCGATTTCATCAGCACGGCTCAAGAGGTAGTCTTTGGCTGTCGTGTCTGGTGAAGACTCAGCTTCATCCCTAAGATGATCAATAATGGACTTACTGTCTGCCCATTCTTTCATAAAATATTTCAGCACAGGAGATTTGAAGGAAATGGATAAATCATCAATATCAAATTTTCCATCCTCTTTCTTTTTACCGTGAAATTCCACTTCTCCAAGTCTGGAAATAGCGAAAATATAAGGAGCAACATCACCTAGCGTCTCTAATTGAATGTCTTGAAAGGCGGTGATACTAATATGCAACGTATCCGCAATTCGTTGTAAGGGTGCATCTTTCGGATTTCTGCTACCTGTTTCATAGGCTTTAAGTGTTCCGATGGGGACGCCAGATAAACTTGAAAGCTGGCGTTGACTTAGCCCCCGTATTTCTCGGTAATATTTAATTCTTTCTCCAACAGTCACAAGCATCGACCTCCTCCTTATGGATTATAGTAGATTGTACATACAATGTCAACAAATAGATGTCTTATATTAAAAT
>CAUWEI010000134.1:0-7301 GCA_963557675.1 uncultured Oscillospiraceae bacterium
GGATAGAAGAAAACAGTCCAGGCAACACTTTCTCGGTGCGGCAACTAGAATGAGTAGACAAAAGAAGAAAAAACGACGAGATATGGCGTGATAACTGTCTTTCTGTGGTGGACACTATATGACGCTGCTTCGTGTGACAGACGAGTAGAAATCTCTCTTATAACCTCTGTTTTTCAGCCTTGTCAAAGCGCCTGAAACTACCTCTTCCATTTTTTCCTGTGCTGTCGTAAAATGGGAACATAGAAAAAACCGGAGTAGCCCCGGTTTTGTAAAATCGGATCCGTATTCTATATACGGAAGGGAGTGAAGTCATGAAGCAGGAACACGAGATTGTGAAAATGGTGGCTCTGGCCCGAAAGGATGTGCAAAAAGAAGATGATCTGATTCGCACTTATCTTCCATTTATCCGCTCAGAGACCTCCAAGTTCCTTTGCAGACTTTGTCTGGAACAGGATGATGAATACAGCATTGCTATGATTGCCTTCCATGAAGCAATTCAGGGGTATGAAAATAGCCGTGGCTCCTTCCTGTCCTATGCCGCTATGCTGATTCGCAGCCGACTCATTGATTACCAGCGCAGAGAGTCGAGATACAATGGCACATTGTCTTTGGAAGCAGAGACCGATGACAATGGACACACCATTTTGGATGTACTGGCAGATGAGCGGGACTATTTTGAAGAATCTGCCAATTTGGAGGCCACAAAACAGGAAATTGCGGAGTTATCCGGGGTGATGCAGACGTTTGGAGTTAGCTTTTCTGATGTGGCAGACTACGCTCCCAAGCAGGAGAGAACGTTGGCGGCCTGTACCGAGGCGGTCCGGTATGCTTCGCAAAACAAAGAGATTCTGGAGGAGCTGTTGAGAACCAAAAAGCTTCCGATGGCTCGTCTGGTTCGAGGTTCCGGTGTGGAAAGAAAAACCTTGGAACGGCACCGAAAGTATCTTCTGGCAATGCTTTTGATTCAGACAAATGGGTATGAAATCATCCGGGGACATCTGCGGCATGTCCTGAAGAAGGGAGGAAGCCCTGCATGAAATATATGGTAATGGAATGTCACCCGGCGTTTGCTGTGGTTTTAGACGAAGACGGCAGATTTTTGAAAGTGGCGAATATGCACTATGAGGTGGGCGAAACGGTGACAGAGGTCATCGAAATGAAAGCCCCGCCGAAGAAAAAGAAGCATAGATGGGTCTATTCCTTGACGGCGGCTGCGGCCTGTTTGCTGCTTGTGGTTAGCTTCTTTTTCCAGACCGGTCAGGCGGCCTACGCCTCTGTGTATCTCACCATCAATCCTGAGATTCGGATTGATGTGGATAAAAAAGATATTGTGATGGGTCTTGAAGCCATTAACGAGGATGGTACGGCTCTCTTGTCAGGCTATGATTATCAAAAAAAGGAACTGAATGTGGTAATGGACGAATTAGTAGACAGAGCCATTGAGATGGACTATCTGCGAGATGGCGGAACGGTTTCCCTGAAGCTGGATGCAAAGGATCAGACCTGGATTGCCAGCCACAAAGAAAGTATGGGTGCAGATTTGGAACGGCATCTGACACAAAAGCTGACTGTTACCGTCGAAATTACGACACCTGTGGAAAAAACATCCACCGAAACAGAGGAGTGGGAGGATGACATGGATGATGCAGAGGACGATGACGTAGAGGACGATGATATAGAGGATAAGGAGCCGGAGGATTCGGACAAACAGCACAAGTCGGATGATGATAAGGATGATTTGGATGATTCCGACGATCGAGAAGATGCAGAAGAGGAAGATCAGGAAGAGGAGGACTCCGAAGAGGAGGATGACCAGGAGGAACCAGAGCATGAGTCCGAGGACGAAGAAACCGACGAAGAAGAGGACGATTAAAATTTTTGAAAAAAAGTTTTTCTCGACCCCGGTTTTAAATTATTTGTTCCGTAGTCTATAGGTGTAAGGGGAAAGACACCGGATGAACGCTAAAAACAAAATTTAGTGCATCGACCCCGGTTTTCCCGATTGGCTTTCGTATCCTATATACGAAAGAAAAAAGAAGCTTCTTTTCTTGCAACATCAAAAAATAAGTGAAGGAGAATTATTATGAAAATGAAATTTAAGTCTGTTTTAGCAGTAACGTTGGCATTGATGCTGGTTGTGGGCTGCATGACCGGCTGTGCAAAGAGCGGCGTACATCAGCAGGGTTCCCCGAAGGCATCCGGCGGTGTCCTTTGTGTCCGGGTAAATCCTGAAATTGCAGTAACCTTTGATGAAAACGGTAAGGTTACTAAGGTAGAAGCCCGTAATGACGATGGTCAGGCAATTCTTACCGACTACACTGGCTATGAAGGAAAGGAAACCAGAGAAGTGGTCACAGATCTGGTTACTGCCATTGGTGATGCTGGCTACTTCGTAGAAGAAGTGGAAGGTAAGAGCCGCAAAATCACCATTGAAGTAGAGCCCGGCACGGAAATGCCCTATGATGGATTCTTGGGTGAAGTGATTTCTGATGTACAGAATTACGTAACCACCAATGATTGGCACAGCGATGTGAGAGTTGAATGGGAAAAGGACTATGATGACATCTATGATATGCACGACGACAAGGATGATCTGGACGACCTGCACGACGACAAGGATGATCTGGACGATCTGCACGACGACGACAAGGACGATTTAGACGACCTGCACGATGATGACAAGGATGATTTAGACGACCTGTACGACGACGACAAGGACGATCTGGACGACCTGTACGACGACGACAAGGACGATCTGGACGACCTGCACGACGATGACAAGGACGATTTGGATGACCTGTACGACGATGATAAGGACGATCTGGATGACCTGTACGACGATGACAAGGATGATTTAGACGACCTGTACGACGATGACAAGTACGATTTTGATGATCTGTACGATGATGACAAGGACGATCTGGATGACTTGTACGACGATCACGACGATTTTGATGACCTGTTTGACGATGACGATGATGACCTGGATGACGACGATGATGACGATTACCTCGCAGCAAAGGGATTCTACTACAGCATTTTCCAATCTGCTATGGGCTAAATTACCAGCACGCCATTGAGTAATCGAACAGCGGGGCTGCCTCAGGAGGATGGATCCTCTTTGAGACAGCCCCGCTGTCGTTATGCGTTTACGGCCTCCATAAAGCCATCAATTAAAAATGCTCGGGCCTCTTTTGCAATTTGTGTCGTACTGCAAAGTACATCAAAACCGTGAAAACAGCCCTCAAATATCCGAAAAGCGACACGAACTCCCGCCGCCTTTAAGCGTTCTACATAGGTAATGGTTTCATCCCGAAATGGCTCAATACTGCCTACAAAGGTCAATGTGGGAGGCAGTCCTCTGTAGTCTGTTTCTAAAATCGGACTGGCATATTTGCTCACCTGATCTGTGCCGTAGGTATCCCCCAGATACCGCTTCCATGCAACCAAATTGGCTTTGGTATTCCAAATCGGAGCATCGTTGTCGGTGGAGGATTCAGTGGGACGTGGGTCCAGCATGGGGTACAGCGGCATCTGAAAGGCAATGGGCACCGTGCCCATATCTCTGGCATAGAGGCTCAGGGCGGCGGTGAGTCCTCCGCCTGCACTGTCTCCTCCTATCATCAGCTTATCTGCTCGAATCCCGAGAGAATCACAATTTTCATACATCCACAAAAGAGCGGTATAACAGTCCTGTAAGGCGGCTGGATAAGGGGCTTCGGTCGAACGGATATAGTCTGGGGACACCACTACGCAATCGGATGCGAAAATAAAATCCCGAATAAAACTGATTTCCTGTTCCGGGACTCCCAGTGCATACCCGCCGCCGTGAATCCATAAAAGACCGGCAACCTGATTTTTGGGTACTTTTGGGGTATAGATGCAAATACGAAGCGGAGTGCCATCCGGACGGCTAATGTATCGCTGCTCCATGGAGAGCTTGCCGCAAAGGGTTTTTCCTGCTACCACGTGGTCTAAAAAGGCGTTGCTGAACGCCAACTTTTTTCCATCTGCCACACTGAACCCCCTCATCAACATTCCAATGGTTCTCAACTCCGGATGAATCATCTCCCTTGTAACCTTCATCTTGCTGTCTCCTCCTGCCAACGGCTCTAAACTCTCTTTCAGCGTACCATAAAACCACAATCCATGTCAATAAAGTTTTGGAGGTTTTTAGAATAAAAGGGAGACGATTCGGTAAGAACCGTCCCCCTTTTAGGATTTATTGGTTGTCATTCTTAGAAATAAAAAGCTCACTCAGGGCCATAACTGCGGCATACAACACGCCAGCCACAGGCCAAACAATCCAGCTTTTTCCCCAGTTGCTGGATGCAAAACTGATGCCAAGATAAATGGCGGTGGTCAGAAGCCAGTATACACTGGAAATGGTGCCGATGATAGAATTCTTTCGCTTCTCCGTTGCAGAAAATTCGCCCTCTTTCAGAAGCCGCTGCATACTGCTCCACCGAACCCCTGCGAGAATAAAAAACAGCACCCCGATTCCAGCCAATACGATGGTCACAGCCAGAGCACAAACCACATAAAGAGCATGGTCAAGGAAGGCGGCCACAACCACAGGGATGGGGGACAGAACACATAGACAGCATCCGATCAGGTTGTATTTGGCGTAGGAGGCTCGGTACTCGTTCTGTTGCTGCTGTACCAGATCTTTTACCCCCTGTTCCAGCTCAAAAGGTTCCTTGTCCAGAAACTCATAGGGGCTGTTTTGAAAACCGCACCGTGTAAAGAGAAACACCGCAACGGCAACCAGAGCAAACAACACAAGCATACCCAGTCCGCCAGCCAGGTTTTCGGAGAAGGAATGGAACTCGGAGGCTCCTACCAAAAGAATCAAAACCACAGGGGAGAGGATACACAGCAAGGTGGCAAGGGCAATCTGTTTTGCGGCAGCTTTGCGGTGCTCCAGATACGCACGGGCCTGTGCAAGGCTTACACCGCGAAGGGTGGGCGTTGCTTCTTGTGTTACGGATGTTTCGGATTCCAGCTCGTCTTTTAGAAGATAATCGGTAGTAACATCAAACAATGCACTGAGAGCCAAAATCTTCCCTAGGTCGGGGAGGGATTGGGCACTTTCCCACTTGGAAACAGCTTGCCGGGATACGTTCATTTTTTCTGCCAGCTCTTCCTGAGACCAGCCCTTCTTTTTTCGCAGCGCAATTAGTTTGTCGGCAAAAATCATATTGGATTCCTCATTTCTCTCAATCTCTTGCTGGAGGATGGTGTTTCCAGTATAGCATTTTGGCTGGTTGCGTACCACCAATTCAGCCGGACAATGTGGCAACTGGTGGTTGCGGTGGGGATTTTCTGCTTTTTTCTCAGTATAACATCAATGTTTTTGCATTTCCAGTGTTTCACTGCACTGCTTTTTGTGAGCGTGAAAGATTCTTTTATTTTGTAATTGTGTAAATTGAAATTTCATGATAGAATGGGGATCATACTTGATGGAGGAATGCCTCCAACACAAATTTAGAAAGGTGGCAGCAAGGATGGGCACTTACGAAAGTTATGCAGGTAAAATCAATCGAAAACTTACAAAGAAGGTACACATTGTCAATGTGGCGGCAGGTCGGGTTCCTGCGGATCTGGTTTTGAAAAATGCTTCTTATGTAAACGTATTCAGCAACAAAATCTGCCACGGTGATATTGCAATTACAAAGGGCCTCTTTGTAGGCATTGGAGAATACAGCAGTGACAATGAACTGGATGTATCCGGAAAACTGATACTTCCAGGTTTTCTGGATTCTCACATTCATTTGGAAAGCGCATTGGTGCCCCCCTGGGAGTTTGCAAAGGCGGTACTTCCTCATGGCACTACCACGGTGGTTACAGACCCCCACGAAATTGCCAATGTCATGGGAACAGATGGCATTGAATATATGCTTCAGGCTACAGAAGGGCTTCCTATTGATGTGCGGTTTATGCTGCCTTCCTGCGTTCCGGCTACTCCGGTAGATGAAAGCGGTGCAGACTTGGACTACCGGGATATTGATTCCTTTTATGACCACCCCAGAGTCCAGGGCTTGGCGGAAATGATGAATTTCCCCGGCGTCATTCAGGCGGACACGGATGTGCTGGAAAAGATTGTGGCGGCACAGGCACACCACAAGAAGATTGACGGTCATGCGCCCGATCTGGTGGGAAATGACCTCAATGCCTATGTCACCGCAGGCGTTTACTCAGACCATGAGTGTTCCAATGCACAAGATGCCATTGCAAAGCTGGAGCTGGGCCAGTTTATTATGATTCGGGAGGGAACTGCCGCCAGAAATCTGGATGCGCTCCTGCCTCTTTTGACCCCGGAATATGCCGACCGGTGTATGTTCTGCTGCGATGACAAGCACCCCAGTGACCTTTTGGAAAAGGGCCACATTGACTACATTGTTCGCCGTGCCATTCAGAAGGGAGTAGACCCAATCATTGCAGTAAAGGTGGCCAGCCACAATGCGGCCCGATACTATGCTCTTAACAACCGTGGTGCCATTGCCCCCGGCTATTTGGCAGACTTTGTGGTAATCGATAATTTCCAGGACTTTCACATTGAGCGTGTCTACAAAAAGGGCGTTGCCATGTATGAAAACCAAACAGTGAAGGACTTCCAAATCCCGGAGGTGTCTTCTTATTTGGTGGAGCGGGCCCACAATACGTTCCATGTTCCTTCCTTGACTGAAAAAGATTTTGAAGATATTCGGCCCCGTGGTATTATCGGCATGGTTCCAGGGGAGATTATTACACAGGACCTGGGCTATGCGGAGCGGATTGATCCTTCCGAGGACATCCTGAAAATCGCAGTGGTGGAACGGCACAAAAACACCCGGCATATTGGAATTGGGTACCTGAAGGGCTATGGCCTCAAAGAAGGTGCAGTGGCAACCAGTATTTCCCATGATTCTCATAACATCATTGTTGTGGGCACCAATGACAAAGACCTGGCCGCAGCGGTCAACCGTGTGGTGGAAAATAAAGGCGGCATTGTGGTCATGAAGGATGGAGAAATCAAGGGGGAAGTGGTTCTCTCCATTGCGGGTCTTATGAGTGAAGAACCTCTTACACAGGTAAATTATGCTCTGGAAGAGGCTAAGAAACAGGCATTTGCACTGGGAGTTTCTAAGGAAATCGACCCCTTTATGACATTGAGCTTTATGTCCCTGCCGGTTATTCCGACCCTGCGGCTCACGACCCGTGGCGTTCTGGATGTGACCAGTCAGAAATATATTTAGTAGAAAAGAGGGGCTGTACAAAAAGCCCATGCAGGAAGCCCGGCTGTACGCAAATGTACAGCC
>CAUWEI010000135.1:0-7212 GCA_963557675.1 uncultured Oscillospiraceae bacterium
TTGCAGCCGCTCCTGTACCTCCGCAGTACGCAAGAACCAAATTTACAAAGGAAATGTATCGGCAGGGCTATACCATTCTGGCTCCCCAAATGAGCCCCATCCACTTTGACCTCATTGGACCCGTCTTTTCCAAGCACGGCTATCACATCGAAATTCTGAGCAATGACAATCGTTCTGCCATTGATGTGGGCCTGAAATATGTCAATAATGATGCCTGCTTCCCCTCAATTACCGTAGTCGGCCAAATCATGCAGGCGGTTCTCTCCGGCAAATATGATACCAATAAGCTGGCAATTATGATGACCCAGACCGGCGGCTGCTGTCGGGCCAGTAACTATGTGGCCTTTATCCGGCGTGCGCTGGACAAAGCGGGCCTGTCTCAGATTCCTGTGATCTCTCTGAATGCCAACGGTATGGAAAAGAATCCCGGCCTGCACCTGACACCGGGACTGATTGTGGATGCGGCGCAGGCTCTTGTCTACGGTGACCTTCTGATGCGGTGCCTGTACCGGGTACGGCCCTATGAAAAGGTTCCCGGTTCTGCCAATGCCCTGCACCACAAATGGCGAGACCAGTGTATCACGGCTCTTCTGGATAAGCACAGTTCACGCCATTACAAGAAGATTTGCACAGACCTTGTGGAAGACTTTGACCATCTTCCCTTGCAGGAAGGACTGCACAAGCCCCGGGTTGGTATCGTAGGCGAAATTCTGGTCAAATATATGCCTCTGGCCAACAACCATTTGGTAGACCTTCTGGAACGGGAGGGTGCAGAAGCCGTCGTGCCGGATTTGATGGACTTTATGAATTATGCCCTCTATAACAGCAACTACAAAGCGGAGTTCCTGGGGGCCAAAAAGTCCGGGATGCTCCTTTGTGATACCGGAATTCAACTCATTCACAAGATTCGCAAGCCTGCTCTGGATGCACTGGAAAAGAGCCAACGCTTTGAACCGCCCACGCCCATTCAGACCATTGCCCAGCAGACGAAACCCTTCCTGTCTCTGGGAAATCAGTACGGCGAAGGATGGTTCCTGACGGGCGAAATGCTGGAACTGATTGAAAGCGGGGTCCATAACATCGTCTGTATCCAGCCCTTTGCCTGTCTTCCCAACCATGTAGTAGGCAAGGGTGTCATAAAGGCTCTGCGAAAGGCTTATCCGCAGGCCAACATTGCCGCCGTAGACTATGATGCCGGAGCCAGCGAAGTCAATCAGCTCAACCGCATCAAGCTCATGCTGTCCACTGCAAAAGAGAAAGAGTCCATTGACCTACAGGCACAGACGCTGTAAAATAAAGGGAATCCCCTTAGGACGGTGATTTTATGAGTGCAATCCGAACTTACACCGGCAAAATGTTTGACCCCCTCCATCCCGATTCTTCGCTGATTGATATTGTGGACATTTCCCACGCTCTTTCCATGCTCTGCCGAGCCAACGGACACTTCAAATCCTTCTATTCTGTGGGACAGCACTGCATCAACTGTGCGAAAGAAGCGGAATTGCGAGGATATTCCAGACGGGTGCAGCTTGGGTGTCTGCTCCACGATGGAAGCGAAGCCTACCTGTCCGATGTGACCCGCCCCGTCAAAGAGGTGCTTCCGGAGTATCTGGTGATTGAAACGCCTTTGCAGGAGGCCATTTGGAACAAGTGGCTCCGTGAACCTCTCACACAGGAGGAGCTTACCCAGATTTTCAAAATCGATGACGATATGCTCTACCATGAATTTGTGGCTTTGATGGACACCCGATTCCCCGGTGAAGAGCCGGCTCTGGTTTCCTCCCCTGTCTTTGATTCCATGGAGTTTTCCAAGTGTAAAGAGACCTTTTTGCAGTTGTTCGATTCATTGACCAAGTAGGAAAAAAGAAATCCGTTTCGATTTACATAAGGTACTGTCTTTCCAACGGTAAGGCAGTACCTTATCGTTTTTTATACTTGACAAGAATCCAACGCAAGGGGTAAAATAGCTTTGTCTCCTCAGATGGACATAAATTGTATTTTTCACCTATCATTGACAAGGAGGATTTTACAATGAAACACATCAAACCCGGCAGAGGCCCTTCTATGATGAACGGCGTGGTTGGAATTTTTATGATTGGTGTTGGCATTCTCTGGACGATTATGGCCTCCCATGCCAGCCCGTTTTTCGCCTTGTTCGGTGTCCTTTGGACTGGCATTGCCATAGCAACCACCATCTATAATTTCAAAAATGCCACTGGAAAAAATCGGTATTCTGAATTTGACATTACGGACAGTACCGAAGAACCCGACCCCTTAAACCAACGTTTTGGACAAACAAACCGTACCGCCCCCTCTTCCCGTAATGCAGGCAGTACCTTCTGTCCCTACTGCGGAACCCCGGTGGATGGGGACTATAAATTCTGTAATAAGTGCGGAAGAGAATTGCCCTAAGGAGGTCCTATGGCAAAATTTGAAGATGTCTTTTACGAAGATTTCGACCGTCTGCTGACAAAAATTGAAAACGGAGTCTTAAAAGGCAGCCTCTCTGCCTCTCTGGAAGATTTAAGCGACTTTGACAGCGGAAATGCCCGGTGCAGCGTTCGTGTCTTTGAACGATACAGCTATCTGGGCAGCAATCGTGTCAGCCTCAATGTGACACTGTTTCAGGCAGAGTCTGGCCCTGTCCATGTCTCTGCCATCACCGCCGGCGGCAGCGAAGCCATGTTTTTTAAGTGCAATACCTATGGCGAAGAAGCATTTCTTGATAAATTCATAGAGCTGCTGAAATAATCGGCAGCTCTTTTTTGTACGAACCAATCCAACAAATCGAAGGTGAATGTATGTATCGATTATTGATTATAGAAGACGACAACGGAATCGCTCAGGCCATCAAAGAGCAGGCCGAGATGTGGGAATTGCAGGTACATTGCGTTGAAAATTTCCGCAATGTCATGGCAGAGTTTGCCGCATTTGACCCCCACATTGTCCTGTTGGACATTGGCCTTCCCTTTTTCAACGGATACCACTGGTGCAATGAAATCCGAAAAGCCTCCAAGGTGCCCATCCTCTTCATTTCCTCTGCCTCTGATAACATGAATATTGTAATGGCAATGAATATGGGCGGGGATGATTTTATCGCAAAGCCATTTGACCAGAGCGTTCTCATGGCAAAAATTCAAGCCATGCTTCGCAGAACTTATGATTTTGCATCTGCCGTTCCGGTGCTGGAGCATCGGGGCGCACTGCTCAACACCGGAGACAACACCTTTACATATGAGGAAGAAAAAATCCCCCTCAGCAAAAACGAGTATAAAATCCTTCTGATTCTGATGCAGAACAAAGGGAAAGTCGTCAGCCGGGAAAAGCTCATGAAAGCACTTTGGGAGTCTGACAGTTTTGTGGACGAAAACACCCTGTCTGTCAATGTGAATCGTCTGCGGAAAAAGCTGGATGCAGCGGGCCTCAAAGACTTCATTACCACCAAGTTTGGTCTCGGCTATGTGGTCTTAGACTAAGAGAAAGGCAATCCCTATGAAACTATTTTTCCAATATCTCAGACAGCGGCGGCGTGGTTTTCTTGTGGGACTGCTGTTCTGTGCCATTTTTATTCTGTCCTTTGCACTCTACCGACTCCCCATCAAGGCGGTCTTGTACCCCATGGCTCTGTGCCTCCTGCTTGGGGCCGTGCTCATATGGATTGATTTTCTCAGAGTGAAAGAAAAGGCCTGGAGACTGAAACAAATTCAGACTCTGACCGATGCCATTACCGAAGAATTTCCCCAGATTGACGGCATAGAAGATGCTGACTATCAAAGAATTATCCATGCACTGTGCGACGAGCAAGCTGCGTTTCGTACTGCCGCCAGCTGTCAATATGCCGATATGGTGGACTATTACACCGTTTGGGCCCATCAAATCAAGACCCCCATTGCCTCCATGCGGCTGAATCTGCAAAACGATGATTCTGCTCTGTCCCGAAAACTGTCAGCAGACCTGTTTCGAGTGGAGCAGTATGTGGAAATGGTTCTGATGTTTCTGAAATTGGACGGAAAATCCAGTGACTATGTGATTAAGTCCTATGATTTGGATACTATCATCCGGCAGGCCGTCAAGAAATTTGCCGGTGAATTCATTGGCCGCAAGCTGAAACTGGTCTATGAAAGCGTAAACACTACCGTCATTACCGATGAAAAATGGCTGTCTTTTGTCATTGAGCAGGTGCTTTCCAACGCTCTGAAATACACTCCCTCCGGCAGCATTACCATTTCCCTTATGCCGGAGAAAAAGCTGTGCATCACCGATACCGGTATAGGCATTGCTCCGGAGGATCTTCCCCGGATTTTTGAAAACGGATACACCGGCTATAACGGCAGAACCGATAAAAAAGCCAGCGGAATCGGGCTGTACCTGTGCAGACGGATTTGCAGCAATTTGGGCCATACCATCCAGGCGGAGTCGGTGGTAGACAAAGGGACTCGTATTATTATTGACCTTTCCCAGTCTCGTTTGGAAGTGGAATAACTCCTTACAAAACTGTTAGATTTCAAAGGGGATTTGTAAGCCAATTCTATGGCAATGCAAATCCCCCTTTTGCTACAATAGACACAGAAAATCCAAAGGAGGATGTTTGTTATGAGTATCTTAGAAGTAAGCGGTGTCAGAAAAATCTATACGACCCGCTTTGGCGGAAATAAGGTCGAAGCCCTGCGGAATGTGTCTTTCAGCGTAGAACAAGGAGAATAGATCGCCATTATGGGTGAATCCGGCTCCGGTAAAACAACACTGCTGAACATTCTGGCGGCTCTGGACAAACCCACAGCCGGTCAGGTTATCTTGGACGGACAGGATCTTTCCAAGGTGAAAGAAAGCAATATTGCAGCCTTTCGCCGGGACAATCTGGGCTTTGTGTTTCAGGAGTTCAACCTGCTGGACACCTTCACATTAGAGGATAATATCTATTTGCCTCTGGTTCTGGCAGGAAAGCCGCACTCGGAAATGCAGCAGAAATTGCAGCCCATTGCCACGCAGCTTGGCATTGCATCGCTGCTAAAGAAGTATCCCTATGAGGTTTCCGGTGGACAGAAGCAGCGGGCCGCCGTAGCCAGAGCCATTATCACAGACCCCAAGCTGATTCTGGCGGACGAACCCACCGGTGCTCTGGACTCCAAAGCCACCGACGAGCTATTGTGGCTGTTCAGCAAAATCAATCGGGATGGTCGTACCATTTTAATGGTAACTCACTCCGTGAAGGCCGCAAGTCATGCCAGCCGAGTGCTGTTTATCAAGGATGGTGAAGTGTTCCATCAAATCTACCGTGGAAATAGTACCAACGACCAGCTGTACCAGAAAATCTCCGATACGCTGACCATGCTTGCGACAGGTGGTGATCGGGCATGAAATCAGGTTTCTATCCCAAATTAGCCTGGGACGGTATCCGCAAAAACAAGCGGCTGTATCTGCCCTATATCCTCACCTGCATCGGAATGGTCATGATGCACTATATCATCATCTTTCTTGTGGACTGTCCGACTGTGAAAGCCATGGCCGGAGGAGAAACCATTGCCTCCATGCTGGGCCTTGGCTGCTGGGTCATTGGTTTCTTTGCTCTGCTGTTTCTGTTTTACTCCAATTCTTTTCTGATTCGCCGCAGAAAGAAGGAATTCGGCCTGTACAACATTCTGGGTATGGGAAAATGGAATATCAGTCGAATCCTGTTCTGGGAATCTCTCATTATTGCTGCACTGGCACTGGGTGTGGGTATGGGCTTGGGAATCGCCCTGTCCAAGCTGTTTGAGCTGTTGCTGGTAAACATCGTATCGATGAATGTGAGCTATGATTTTTCCGTCTCTGCTCAAAGCATTGTGCAAACCCTTCTTGTTTTCGGTGCTATTTTCGGCCTGGTGTTTCTCAATGCGCTGCGTCAGGTATCTCTGAGTAATCCGGTGGAACTTCTTCGCAGTGAGAATCTCGGAGAAAAGCCCCCAAAGGCCAAATGGCTTCTCACTCTTCTGGGACTGGTGATTTTGGCTGGTGCCTATTATCTGGCTGTCACCATTGAGGACCCGGTCACTGCCCTTGGCTTTTTCTTCATCGCCGTGATTATGGTCATCTGTGCAACCTATCTGCTGTTTATCGCCAGTTCTGTGACCATTTGCCGGATTTTACAGAAGAAAAAGAACTATTACTACAAAGCAAATCACTTTGTCAGCGTTTCTTCTATGGCATACCGGATGAAACGGAATGGTACCGGTCTGGCCTCTATCTGCATCCTGCTGACCATGGTGCTGGTAATGCTGAGTTCCACCACGGCACTGTTTGCAGGTTCCGAAGACAGTCTGCACAGCCGGTATCCCAGAGACATCAACCTGGATTTTACCGTAAACAAGCTGGAAGGTGTGGACGAGGAGGCCATTGCTCCTTGTCGTGAGAATATACTCTCATTTCTGAAAAAGCAGGATGCCTTGCCGGAAAATGTGTATGACTACCGCATGGGCTACACTGCCGGTTATTTGGACGGCGGAGAATTTGAGTATAATATTGAGGATGTATACCTTGTTAATATGCCTTCCGATCAAACGCCAATGCTGCTTTACCTCATCCCCCTGTCGGACTACAATGCCATGATGGGAACACACCAGACCCTTGAAAAAGATGAAGTTTTGATCTATCCCTATCGCACCGAATACACAGCACCTACTTTTCGGCTATCCGAAGGCCCGGAATACAAGGTGAAAGAAGTTGTAGATGATTGGATCAGCAATGGCAATTCTGCCATGACTGTTATTCCCACTCTGTTTGTGTTCGTGCCGGACCTGGAAGCTGCGGTTGCTCCCTGGCAGTCTCTGGCCAGCTTTTCAGGCGACCCTCTGATAGAATATTGCTGGTACTATGGCTTTGATTTGGATATGACAGCAGCGGAAAAAATCGACCTGTATCAGCAGCTCCGGGATACGGATTGGGTCGATACGCCTACCGAACTCACTGATTCTATGAGGTTGGAATGTCTGGAAGCAGAACGAACCAATTACTACAGTCTTTTTGGCGGTCTGTTCTTCATTGGAATCATGCTGAGTCTGGTATTCCTTGCCGCTGCGGTTCTCATTATTTACTACAAGCAGATTTCGGAAGGCTATGAAGATCAGGCCAGATTTGAAATCATGCAGAAGGTAGGCATGACCAAGCGGGACATCCGAAAATCCATCAATTCTCAGATGCTTACCGTCTTCTTCCTTCCCCTGCTCACTGCCCGGA
>CAUWEI010000136.1:0-7173 GCA_963557675.1 uncultured Oscillospiraceae bacterium
GGATAAATCACTATGGATTTTTTATTAAGTGTCCAACTTCATTTTACAATCAACCGTTTATTTCCGATGAGATTCTGCTGTTGAAACGAGGCAAGCTTATAAAACAGGGAGGCACAGAGGAATTACTGACGAGTGTTTCGGATAAAGTTCGGAAACTTCCCTGTGAGCGTTCCCGACTGCCCGAAATAGAACGATGTTATAAGGTGGGCAATGTGGCACAACGGCATGGGAGAACTGTTGTGCGACTGGTGGGAGATAACCTGCCGCCGGAAAGCGAGAGCGTTGGGGATCGTCTGACACTGGAAGATGTCTATCTATACTATCTGGGGGAACTGGGATGAGCGAGTGGAAACGGACTGTTTTGAACAAACGCTTTCTGGGCCTGCTCCTTGGTGTTATAATTCTCAATGGAGTATTCTTTCTGAAAGCACAATTTGACCGAGATTTGGGGCTTGATTTGTCTGAGCCAGAGTCCCAACTTCCAAACAGCATAGTGGTGTCAGAGGAAGGAATACCAACCTCAGAGCAGCCTCCTCAAATTTCAATAAAGGCGCTTTATCAGGAATATCTTGGACTTCTCAGTCAGATGAAACAGCGGTCGCCAGATGAAATCACGGCGGAACTGACAGAGCAAATGAAACAGCTGTCAACGCTTTGGGATGGGTGTGTGCTCCACGAGAGAAAAGAAAATAGTGAGTTTGATGGAGTACAATGGCAGAACTTTGTACAGCAACAGCCGAAAGCGGCTGATGAGATCATCAATAATACCATTACTAAGGAAACAGTCTATTCGAAATATGTAGCAGTTCACACGCTGCTTCAACGAGCAGAGGTGTTGGCAAGCTTCCCAGAACGCTTGTTGGCAATTGAAAAGAATAAGGAAACAATGGAGAATTTTCCACTATTTCAGGATAAAACCAGTTTTTCCTATCAAAATATCTTAAAAACTGCGAATGAATTTCGTCGGTTGCAGGGAGTGCCTCTTTCTCTGGAGAACTCCGGAATGATAGAAGGAATCCTTACCTTTGGAGGTAGTGATTTCCTTCTGCTTATTCTGCTGGCAGCTGGTGTATTTTTTTTTTTGGCAGAGCGAAAACGGGGGCTTTGGGGACTAATCCATAGTTTCCCCCAAGGCAGAGATACTTTGGCACTGCATCGATTGGGGATACTGTTCTGCATCTCATTTGTTGGCACACTTTTACTCTATGGCAGCAATATTCTGATAGGTACAATCCTCTACGGAGGCATTGGAACTCTTAACATAAGTGTACAGTCTATCCCTATGTTACAGGAGTTTCCTGTTCTGGTTTCCCAAGGAGGCTTTTTGATTCGCTATTGTTCTTTCCGAATCATATCCGCTTTCCTTTTGGGACTGATCCTGTGGCTTTTAACGGGAGCAGTATCGGATGTGCGTTGTGGTGTAATGCTTGGGATCGCTATTGTTTTGATAGAATACGGCCTTTATCGTTTTCTCCCAGTACAGAGTGCCTATAATATTTTGAAATATCTGAATATCTGTACTTACTTCCATATTGCTCCACTCTATACACATTATCTCAATGTGGATATTTGGGGAGTTCCAATGGGGATCCGCAGAGTGTCGGAAGTGGCAGCACTGCCTTTGACCTTGATCGCTAGCGGTGGTTGTATTGCTGGGCAATGTTTCCGTCGTCCGACTTCTGGGAAAAACTGGGGTGAGATGATATTTGAAAAGATGCGAAAATGGACAGACTGTTACCTGCGGAGGCTGCCGCTTTGTGGACGGGAGGTATATAAGATCCTGTTTTCCCAGAGAGGAATCCTCATCTTTCTCCTGTTTATTTATCTTGCCTTGGGGATCGAACATAGTGTTCCAATCAGAGCAACCAATGAACAGAAGGCCTATGAATGGCAATACCTTGCGCAGTTACAGGGAACTATTACGCAAGAAACATTTTCTGAGATTGCCGATTTACAGAATGAACAGGAAGAGTCAATCAAGGCTGCAGAGCAGGCCAAAGAGGCCTATGAAGCCGGAAAAATCTCTCGTGGTGAATTGATTCCTTCTGCTTATTATGAATCAATCGGAAGATGTCACGCTCGTAAGGTATCCGCAACCTCTTGTAATTGGAACCAGAAAACCATTGTCGGTATATTGGAAAATCGCCAGTATACCGGCTGTTCGGTCAATTTCAAAAGTACAACGGTCAGCTACAAGGTTCATAGGAGAGTTGCGCATCCCAAGGAAGAGTACCAGATCATTCCCAACAAGCAGGAGCCCATTATCTCAGAGGAGGAATGGCTGCGGGTACAGGAGTTGAGAGAACACCGCTGCAGACCGACAGCTACCGGCAGGCAAAGCCTATTCTCCGGACTTGTATATTGCCCAGACTGCGGAGCAAAACTTTACTTCTGTGCGGCAAAAAGTCTGAAACCTAATCAGGAATTCTATTGTTGTTCCAATTACAAAAGTGGCCGAGGAAGCTGTACCGTCCACTATATTCGTAATGTGGTGCTTGAAAATCTTGTTTTGGAGGCAATCAGTGATCTGGCGGACTTCGTCCGCTGCTATGAACCAGTTTTCCTCTATATGCTGGCAAAGAAAAACAATGCGCTGAAAAAAGCAGAACTACAAAAGCTGAAACATACTGTGGAGAAAGGCCAGCAACGAATCGTTGAGCTTGATCGACTAATTGAGAAAATCTACGAGGATAACGCCCTTGGACGGCTGTCAGATGAACGGTATACCTGAATGATGGCAAGCTACGAAAAGGAACAGAAAACGCTGATAGAAGAAGTGGAACAGAGCCAAAAAACCTTGGAAGAATCCGAGCAGCAGACTGTTGATTTGAGGCTGATGCTTCGCACTCTGCGGGAACTTACGGATGTAAAAGAACTGACACCAACGCTTGTGAATTCTCTGATCCAGCGCATTGAAGTCCATAACAACGATAAATCCAGTGGTCACTGCTATGTGAAGGTGGATATCTATTTTACAGCGGTGGGAATGATCGATATCCCAACTGAAAAGGAGATCCAAGCGATGATAAGGGAAATTCAGGAAAATCCACAGGACTGCCAATTCATCGCATAAAAAGGAAGATACGGTACAGCCCCAAAACAGGACTGTACCGTATCTCTCAAAAAACTTCCTTATGGGGCGTACCCATTTCAGGTTTTCCCCTTTTTTGTATATGCCATCCTTTTTCTAAGGCAGGGTTAGAAAAGGACTTGTTTTTCTCTGCTAAATAGGATAAAATAAAATCAAATATATTTGAAAGAATACTGTGCCTGTAAGAACAGTGAGAAAGGGGAATGTTCGTGCCAGTAAAGCGGAAAAAAAAGAAGCGTTCCATGCCTGTGATTTCGGCTGGAATACTGTTAGTTGCTTGCGGATTTATTCTGTTTAAAGGAAAGCCGAAAGAAGAACCCGAAATTCCTGAAATTCCTGAATTTTCTGAGGCTCTTGTGGTAAACGAAACAAAACCGGAGTCCCTGCTGGGATCTCACCCGGAATCTCAACCAACGGTCAGCGCAAATACGCCTCAGGTATTGAAAGATTTGGCCAAGAAGAATCCAGAAACAGTAGATTATGTCAATGCATGGCCGGGCAACCCTTCCCAGAAGGTGGACATTTCCGGAGATTACATAAAAGGTCAAATCCCACATTTTCTCCAGTGGGATCTTCGTTGGGGCTACCAGTTTTATGGTGGAATGTGGCCGGAGGATTATATGGGACTGTCTGGCTGTGGCCCCACCTCCTTGTCTATGGTGGTCGTTGGAATGACAGGAAATCTCAGTGCAGATCCCGGCTCCGTTGCTGCGTATGCAGAGGAAGCCGGATATGCAACCTCAGACAATGGAACCATGTGGTCCTTGATCTCAGAGGGAAGCCGACACTACGGCTTGGAAGCCGAAGAGGTGCCTTTAAATGAAAACGATATGATCGCTGCATTGAACAGAAGCCCGATTATCTGTGTGGTAGGCCCCGGCGATTTTACCCAAAGTGGTCATTTTATGGTGCTGACTGGGTACGAAAACGGAAAGTTTACACTATTAGACCCCAATTCTAAGTCCAACAGTGAGAAAATGTGGAGCTATGAGAGATTGCAAGATCAGATTCTGGCAATGTGGGAGTTTTCGGTTATTTAATAGGATATAAAAATTTGGCGGAGTGAATACTCCGCCAAATTGTGCTTTATAGAGGTTATTTGCGTTCCAGATGAAATTCCGGCTGATTCGTTTCCGGGTTCCAATTGGCGCAGAGTACTTTGTTTCCGGGAGGATTCCATAGAAGAAACTGAGTCAAAGGGTTTTCCAGCCTCTCTCGGACATTTCTACGAATCTGTCTGGCACCTGCCCCGGTGGTTTCCACCATATAGTGAGCAAGGGCAGGGGAGAAGCGCAGACGTAAACCGCTGTTTTCGCCCCGTTTTTGAAGCTGTTCCAGTTGCTTCCTTGCAATGGCTTCCAGTGCTTCACGGCCCAAAGGACGGAAAATGGCGACCTTATCAATACGACCCAAAAATTCCGGAGTAAACCGCTCCTGTAGACAACGTCCCACCTGTGCTTCCTGACTGGGGGGAAGAAAGCCCAAACCTTCTCCGTCCCGTTTGTCGCCTCCCAGATTCGAGGTCATGACGATAATGGTATTTTTGAAGCTGACGGTTCTGCCCAGAGAGTCCGTTAAAATACCGTCTTCCATGATCTGTAGGAGGATTCCAACCACATCGGGATGGGCCTTTTCCAGCTCGTCAAAAAGAACCAGACTGTAGGGCTTACGGCGAACTTTTTCGGTGAGCATACCGCCTTCCTCGTGGCCTACATAACCGGGAGGAGCACCAATGAGGCGGGAGACGGATTGCTTTTCCATAAACTCGGTCATGTCAAAGCGAATCATAGCATTTCGGCTTCCAAAGATGGTCTCCGCAAGAACCCGGCACAGCTCTGTTTTTCCAACACCGGTAGGCCCGGTGAAGAGAAGACAGGCAGTGGGCCGATTGTGATCGGCCAAACCACTTCTGCCTCTGCGAACCGCAGCAGTTACGGCGGCAACGGCCTCCTTTTGTCCTAAGACCTCCTGATTGAGGCGGTCTTCCAAGCCAAGGAGCTTTTGCCGTTCCTCCATGGCAAGACTTCCCACGGGAATTCCGGTCTGAGCCGAAACCGCTTTGGCAATGTCTCGAGCTGTAACACCTTTGTTGCGCCATCCATCCTGAGAACGGGAAAGGATTTTCTGCATTTTGTCCCGAAGCTCTGCGGCCTTTTCAAAACGGCTGTTCTGAACGGCATCTCTCAATTCCAATTCCAAAGAGACCTTTTCGGATTCGATACCGCCCTTGTCTTTTTGCAGCTCCTCCATGTGTGCTCTGGCGGATCCTTCATCCAAAAGGTCAATGGCCTTGTCCGGTAGAAATCGATCCGGAAGATAACGGGTAGACAGATCGACAGCGGCTTCCAGAGCTTCTTCTGTAATTTTAATGTGGTGGTGTCGTTCCAGCCCTCCACGGAGGCTCTGCAAAATAGACAGACAGGTTTCCCGATTTGGTTCCTCTACCAGCACCGGACGGAACCGACGTTCCAGAGCGGGATCTTTTTCAATATGTTTTCGATACTCGTCCAACGTAGTGGCACCCAACATCTGAAGTTCTCCACGGCCCAGGGCGGGCTTTAAAATATTGGCGGCATCAATGGCACCTTCTGCGGCACCTGCGCCAATGATGGTATGCATTTCATCCACGAAGAGAATGATATTACCGGCCCGGCGAATTTCCAGAAGGAGGTCTCGGACACGTTCTTCAAACTCGCCTCGATACTTGGTACCCGCCACCAAGTTGGCCATGTTGAGACTGAGAAGCCTTTTTCCTTTCAGGGAAAGAGGCACATTTCCGGATACCATCCGCTGGGCCAAAGCCTCTGCAATGGCGGTTTTTCCTACACCTGGTTCGCCGATAAGAGCGGGGTTGTTCTTATTTTTCCGGCTGAGAATTCCAATAACAGCCTCCAATTCCTTTTCTCGACCTACAACAGGATCGAGAGTGGCGGCTTTTTCCAGAAGATCTTCGCTGAATTGCTCCAGAAGTTTCATAGACTCTGCCCTTCCTTTCTCCTTGTCCTTTACCGGTTCACAGCGATTCATGTGATATAAGGTCTGTGCAAATACATCGTCCGGGGCCAGTCCGGAGAGTTCCAAAAGCTCCTTGGCACATCCGTTGGGCTGCCGCACCAGTGCCAGAAGCATATGAGAGGGCAGTATGTGACGGTATCCGGTCTGTCGGGCTTCCCATCTGGCCCTGCGTAATATCTGCCTGGATTCCTGGTTGAGTCCCTGCGGAAGGGGCAGTCCCGGGGTTCCACATCCGAAGAGAGGCTCTATGAGTGCCCTGAGAACGGTTCGGTTGAGTCCGGATCGCTGCAACACTTGACAGGGAAGAGTGCCTTCCTGTTCCACCATGGCCAGGAGCAAATGTTCTCCACCTACATAGCTGTGACCAAGGGAGCGGGCCTCTTTGGACGCAAGCCGGATCAGTCTCTTTGATTTTTTTTCAAAACTGGGTGCTTTCAATGGTTCCTCACCTCACAATAGAGGATTATAACCGTGGGGCATTGGAAATATACGGGAATTTTGTCTACCTTTTTTTGTATGACATGAAATTTTATTTGCTTTTTCCGAAAAACATGCTAGAATAAAAATGCAAATCCTTACGCTCTGCGTGGGGATGCAAAAATCTATACATAGGAGGAAACAGTCATGGCATACAAGATTACCGATGCTTGCATTAAGTGCGGTGCTTGCGCTGATGCTTGCCCCATGGGCATCATCACCGAGGGTGAGGACAAGTACGTCATCGACGCTGATCAGTGCGTTGATTGCGGCACCTGCGCCGACGCTTGCCCCAACGAGGCTATCGAGGAGGGCTAAGTCTCCGACTCCTGTGGGGCTGCCCCGGTTTTCCGGGACAGCCCCTTTCAGTTGTATAGCCAAGGAGGATGTATGAAGAATCGGACAGAACACTTGTATGGCGGCATTTCCTACTGTGTGGGGGAAGAATCGTTCCCTTTGAGTACAGACAGCATGCTTTTGGGAAGCTTTGCAAGTCTGGGTAAAAACGCAGTGGTGGCAGATTTAGGCTCCGGAAGCGGTGCGCTTGGTTTGCTGCTTTGCGGAAAATATCCGGATTGTCAGGTTACCGG
>CAUWEI010000137.1:0-7096 GCA_963557675.1 uncultured Oscillospiraceae bacterium
GCCTCCGTCTTGCTGCAAGGAGGTTTTGCGATAAGATAGAATACCGAGTGTGGATGGGCAAAATTCACAGTTCAATCTGCGTTATTTCGGAAAATATATTGTTTTTCATGGTTGCAAAAACAAATGAAATCTACGATAATATAGGCGTTACGACGTTTCTCTACGAAAGGTGATTCTATGAGACATGTTCATTTGTTGATTAAACCTTCTTCCGGAATGTGCAATCTAAACTGCAAATATTGTTTTTACCATGATATTGTAGAAAAAAGAGAGCAGCATTCTTATGGCTTTATGGAAGAGGATACACTGGAAGCGGTGCTGCAAAAAGGAATTGCTTATGCAGAAAAGGCGTGTACCATTGCGTTCCAGGGCGGAGAACCCACCCTCATTGGGCTGGATTTCTACAAAAAAGTGGTGGAGTTACAGAAAAAGTATAACTCCAAAAAGATTGAGATTTATAATTCCATTCAGACCAATGGTGTGGGATTGGATGACGAGTGGGCGGAGTTCCTGCGGGAAAATCACTTTTTAGTGGGCATTTCCCTGGATGGCTACGGGGACGTTCACGACTGTAACCGGATTGATGCCAAAGAGCAGGGAACCTTTGATCGGGTCATGGAGGCCATTGCTGTTTTGAAACGGCACCAGGTGGAATTTAATGTGCTCACTGTGGTGAACCGGCAAAATGCAAAGAAGATCAACCGGATTTATGACTTTTACAAGAAAAATGACCTGCAATATCTTCAATTTATTCCTTGTCTGGACCCTATCTTTGAAGAGCCTGGAAAAATGGGATATTCTCTTGCGCCTAAGGATTACGGCGTGTTTCTCAATCGGCTGTTTGATCTCTGGTATCAGGATGTGCGAAAGGGCAATGCAGTGTCCATTCGGCAGTTTGAAAACTATGTGGAAATGCTCCTGGGTTATCCCCCGGAGGCCTGCGGCATGAGTGGTATCTGCGGATTGCAGCACGTTGTGGAGGCGGACGGTTCCGTGTATCCCTGTGACTTCTATGTGCTGGATGCATACCGACTGGGCAACCTGACCACGGATACCATGGAGCAGATCAACCAAAAGAGAATGGACATTGGCTACATTGAGGAATCCAGAAAAGTTGATCCCAAGTGCAAAATCTGTCCGTATTTCTCCTTGTGCAGAGGAGGCTGCCGACGAAACCGCCTGATTTTACCGGATGGGAGTCTGGGACGGAACTACTTCTGTGAAAGCTATGAAATGTTTTTCCAGTATGCTGGACCACGGCTTGCGGAGCTTGCAAACACCATCGCTTCCAGAAAATACAGATCATAGTGCGATATAGTATATCAGCAGAGTCTGCTTCTTTCAAAGGAAAGAAGCAGGCTCTGTACTGCGTGAATGATTGTAGTATCAATACAGGGGCAGACAGCTCTTATCTTTATACAATCTTAATGCGGAATCGCTGATATTAATACACTTTTCATAAGGGGTGTGCCATAATCGAATGAAAGATATAATCGAAGGTATTATTACGCGGAAAAATAAAAGACAACTATCATCGTCACAAATTATTATCCTTGGCTTTGCCGGAGTAATTCTTCTGGGAAGCCTTCTTCTTATGCTTCCCATCGCCACACGAGATGGCAAAGGAGCGATTTTTTCCGATGCGCTTTTTACCGCCACGTCGGCGGTGTGCGTCACGGGATTGATTGTCCAGGATACAGCCACCTATTGGTCCACCTTTGGACAAAGCGTGATTCTTTGCTTGATTCAGATTGGCGGTATGGGCATTGTAACAGTTGCTGTAGCGGTTACGACTATTTCCGGCAGACGAATTGGCCTGAAACAGCGCAGTACCATGCAGGATTCTATTTCAGCCCCGAAGGTGGGCGGTATCATCCGACTTACGGGATTCATTATCCGAATGACCATTCTGTTTGAACTTCTGGGTGCGGCAATTATGGCTCCCACCTTCTGCAAGGAGTTCGGAATCTGGAAGGGCATCTGGTACAGTGTGTTCCACTCTGTTTCTGCCTTTTGTAATGCGGGCTTTGACCTTATGGGATGTAAAGAGCAATATTCCTCTTTAACCTACTTCATGAACAATCCTGCAATTAACATTGCCATTATGTCTTTGATCGTCATTGGCGGTATTGGCTTTTCTACCTGGGACGATATCAAGGTCAACAAGCACCATATCAAAAGATACCGAATGCAGAGCAAGGTGATCCTGTTTACTACAGCCCTGCTTCTCATCCTTCCTGCATTGTACTTTTTCTTCTTTGAGTTTTCTGGTATGCCTATGAAGGATCGGATCTGGAGCTCCATGTTCCAGGCCGTAACCCCCAGAACAGCAGGCTTTAACACGGTAGATCTTACTCTGTTAAGTGAAGTTGGTATAGCTTTGACCATCCTCCTTATGCTGGTGGGCGGCTCTCCCGGATCTACTGCCGGTGGTATGAAGACCACCACCTTGGCTGTTATGTTCGCCAATGCTGTGTCTGTGTTCCGCCGCAGAGAACACGCCCATTTCTTTGGACGTAGAATCGCAAACGAAACCATTCGGACAGCTGCGACAATTTTGATTATGTATGTAACCCTTTGCTTGGGAGCAGGCTTTATTATTAGCCGGGTGGAGAATTTACCGCTCCTTACCTGCCTGTTTGAGACGGCCTCCGCCGTTGGTACGGTTGGCCTTACCCTGGGCATTACTCCGGGCCTCGGCTTGCTTTCTCGGAGCATTTTGATTCTGCTGATGTACCTGGGCAGAGTTGGCTGCTTGACTCTGGTGTATGCCGCAATTTCCGGACACCAGGGCAACACCGCAAGACTGCCGCAGGAAAAACTTACTGTTGGTTAATTAGATCGTTTTAGATAGAAGGAGAAACAACATGAAATCTGTGTTATTGATTGGATTGGGAAGATTTGGAAGACACATTGCCATGAAGCTCTATGACCTGAACCATGAGGTTATGGCGGTAGACATCAGCGAGGAGCGAGTCAATGATGCACTGAGCTTTGTGACCAATGCTCAGATCGGCGACAGCACCAGCGAGGAATTTCTGTCCTCTCTGGGAATCCGGAACTTCGATGTGTGCATCGTAACCATTGGCGACAATTTCCAGAGCTCTCTGGAAACCGCCTGCCTTCTGAAAGAGTTAGGTGCCAAAAAGGTAATTGCAAGAGCCTCCAGAGGTGTTCAGGAAAAATTCCTGCTGCGAAACGGCGCGGACGAAGTGGTTTATCCGGAAAAGCAGCTTGCTTCCTGGACGGCTATCCGTTGTACTTCGGAGCATATTCTGGATTACATTGAACTGGACAAGGATTCCTCCATTTTTGAGCTTTCCACTCCTACACATTGGTGCGGAAAGACCATCTTGCAGCTGGACATTCGGAAGAAGTACGGCATTAACATTTTGGGTATGCGTGAAAATGGAAAACTTAATATGTACATTACTCCTGACACGATGTTTAGTGCAGATAAGTCCATTCTGGTGCTTGGACAGGCGAAAGCTATCCATAAATGCTTCCACATCTAATAATGTATGGGCTTTACAGAGCGGTGCTTTAGAACCGTCTCCATTGGAAGAAGGAATGCTGTATGAGTAAATATCAAATTTTGGTGGTGGAGGATGACACCTCGGTGCGAAACCTTATCACCATCACACTAAAAACCCACGACTATCGGTTTGTCTCTGCTGCAACAGGAGAGGAGGCCATTATGGAAACAGCCTCCCATAACCCTGACGTAATTCTGCTGGATTTGGGACTGCCGGATATGGACGGCGTGGAGGTCATTCGCAGAATCCGCACCTGGTCCAATGTTCCGATTATCGTCATCAGTGCCAGAAGTGAGGATACGGATAAAATCGATGCTCTGGATGCAGGAGCAGATGACTATCTGACAAAACCTTTTTCCGTAGAGGAATTGCTGGCTCGGCTTCGGGTGACGCTTCGCAGATTGGCCTTGATGCAAGGGAATACAGAACAGTCTGCGGTCTTTGTCAATGGAGATTTGTCCGTGGACTATGCTTCCGGCTGTGCCTATTTGGGAGGACAGGAACTGCATCTCACCCCCATTGAGTACAAGCTTCTGTGCCTGCTGGCCCGGAATGTGGGAAAGGTTCTGACTCATAAGTTCATTACGCAGAGCGTATGGGGCGGCAGTTGGGACAATGACGTGGCCTCTTTGCGAGTGTTTATGGCGACGCTACGCAAAAAGTTGGAGGCAGCACCCGGTTCTCCTCAGTATATTCAGACCCACATCGGAATTGGGTACCGAATGTTGAGGATTGAAGAAAAAGAATAAAATGACAAAAAATCCTGCTGCAAAACAAAAACGTTGCAGCAGGATTTTTTTATTGTATTTAGAAGGGAATCGGAAAAGAAAAAATTACAGCAGAGCGAGGATCTGGTCCTTGGGTCTTACACCAACCAGCTGGCCAGTCACTTCGCCGTTCTTTACCACCACCAGGGTGGGAATGCTCATGATACGGAATGTAGCAGCCAGCTCCTGCTCTTCGTCTACGTCAATTTTGCCAACCTTAATGTCGTCCCGTTCCTTGGCGATTTCCTCCACCAGAGGGGCAATCATACGGCAGGGAGCGCACCAAGTGGCCCAGAAATCCAGCAAAACAGGCTTATCGCTGTGCAGAACCTCCTGTTCAAAATTGTCCTTCGTAATGTGAATGAGTTCCATGTGGAAGTCCTCCTTGTTGTTCTTTATTTGTGCCATTAGAATACCACTTTTTTCCCGGCTTCTCTGTGACCATATCACCAAAGAGAAAATAATGTCTCTCAAGAGCGGAAGGATGTTCTTTCGGAAAAACAAAAAGTAGAATAAAAAGACAATACTTCCAACAGGGCAAATGGTATGATGAAGCCATCAACAGAAAGGAATGTTGGCTACAGTGAAACGAAATATGAAAAATTGGGTTCTGGATACCATTCAGTCCCCTGTAAAAAAACCTGTTCCCGTCTTGTCCTTCCCCTGTGTTCAGCTTCTGGGAATTTCCGTGCGGGAACTCATTGCAAATAGTGATTTTCAGGCAAACGGCATGAAAGCGGTAGCAGATCGAGTGCCTTCCGGTGCAGCTGTGAGCCTTATGGATTTGTCGGTAGAGGCAGAGTGCTTCGGCGCAACGGTCCGTGTTTCCGATGATGAAGTTCCCACCATTGTGGGTGCTTTGCTCACAGAACCGGAAGAAGCAGAGGCACTGGAGGTTCCGGAGGTAGGCGCAGCCCGTTCCGGTCTCTATGTGGAAGCCATTGAAAAGGCAGTGAAGCTCATTACCGACCGGCCGGTTTTGGCTGGTGTTATTGGCCCCTTCTCTTTGGCTGGACGTCTGATGGACGTCAGCGAGGCTATGATTTTGTGCTATGACGAGCCTGAGATGGTTCACACCGTCCTGGAGAAGGCCACCCAGTTCTTAATCAACTACTGCAATGCCTATAAAGCAGTTGGTGCGAACGGCGTAGTGATTGCAGAGCCTTTGGCAGGTCTCCTGTCTCCCAACCAGGCCAGAGAATTCTCTCATCCTTATGTAAAAAAGATTATCGAGGCTGTCCAGGATGATAACTTTGCTGTGATCTACCACAACTGCGGTAATAATGTTGCTCTTATGACCGAGGATGTTTATACCTTTGGTGCCATGGGCTACCACTTTGGCGATGCTGTGGATATGACTTCCATGCTGAACGGTGTTCCCGAGGATGCACTTGTCATGGGCAATGTAAGCCCCAGCGGTCAGTTCCTGGGCGGCACACCTGAATCCATGAAAGAGAACACCAAGCAGATCATGGAAAAGTGCTGCCACAAGAAGAATTTTGTGATCTCCAGCGGATGTGACATTCCGCCCATGAGTCCCTGGGCCAATATCGATGCCTTCTTTGAGGCAGCAGGGGAGTTTTACGGCGCTTAACCCCGGAATTTTCTGGGAGTCAGGCCAACGATGCGCTTAAACACCTTGCAATAATAGCTCTGGTCCGGGAATCCTACCGAGACAGCGATCTCAGCCAGAGGATAATCCGTGGAAAGAAGCAGGAGCTTGCTTTCTTCTACCCGGATGCGGCACAGCTGCTCCCGGAAGCTGATGCCCACCACCTGATGGAACAGCGTGGAAAAATAACTGGGACTGAGCTGAACATATTCTGCTACATCGTTCAGTTCCAGCTTTTCGCTGTAGTGGTCCGCCATATACCGGAGGGCTCTGCGGATGGAGAGATTGCCTTTGTCCTGTTCCTGGAACATGGCTTTCATAAAACTTTCCACCATTTCCTGAAGCCGCAGACACAAGCTGTCCAAGTCCGGCTCGTGGAACATGGCAGGAAGAAGCTTGTTGCTGAGGTCGGAGATCAGTTCTGCCTGAGCACCGCCGTCCATAGCCACCCGGGAAAGAAGGGTGGTCAGCTCAATGGAGCGGATGCGAACGGATTCCAGAGAACCGCCCTGACTGAACAGAACATAGCCCAGAAGGTCATTGAGCAGGGCTTTTACTTCCTGCACATTACCGGTACGCACACGGGTGAGAAGCTGTTTTTCCTTCTTGTAGAAGTACTCAGAAGAGGTCGGCTCAGACTGCTCCTTGTAACGCTGAATGGTTTCGTTGATTTTGGACTGCTGAAAGGCCTTTTCCTGACTCTGCATAAGCATAATGCGTTCAGCGGGGATAAGGGGAGACAGCAGGTAGTCCAGAAGCTTCTTTAGAAGCTGGACTCTGGGCGGCGTTACGATTTGAAGTCCGCCCAATTCGTCGTAAAGCTCCAAAGAACGGGTAGGGGACAGACGATAGGACTCCGCAACCTCACTCACTAAGGTGCTGTCCGGGTCATCCATGAGAAATGGCCCCAAAATCACGGTGCCTAAAAGCTCTTCCTGATAGATAAGAGGAAAGGCGATGTGATTCAGGTTTCCCAAACAGGAGAAGATATAGGCTTCCCCTAGTTCTTTGGCCCGAAGCCCTGCTTTTACCTGTAGGGATAAACAGGCATTGTCCGTCAAAGCACTCTTTTTCAGAAGATGGCAAAAGCCGGTTTCCTGACCAAAGGACAGAAGGCGGCGGCCATCGGTTCCGATGAGGCAAATGGGAATATTGGTGTATGCTTGCAGTGTTTGCAGAAT
>CAUWEI010000138.1:0-7079 GCA_963557675.1 uncultured Oscillospiraceae bacterium
AAAATAAATTGATTAATCTTATTGTAAAAGGATAATTGGTCAAAATAGACAAGTAACTGCATCAATAATTGTAGAACAAGTTTTCTGCACTTCGTTGTGGCAGGCTATGCTTTGTCATACAATAGACAGGTAAGGTCCAAAGGGCCTTGCCTGTCTATTTTTTTAGGGAGAAGAAGGGAGAAATGAAAAATGTTAAAACGAACGATGCTGATTTTGATGGCATTGGCCATGGTCCTTGTCTGCGTGCCCGGTGTGCAGGCAGCAGAGACATCGAAGATTTCGGTGGAGACGGTTGACCGTATGGAAAATGTCGTTGTGCTTGACCGATACCAGGTTATGGCACAGCAGTTGAGCGAAACGGCCTGGGTTTTGCCGGCCAGAGCGTATACGGCAAGGCCGTTGTAGTGGGCGATACCATGTCTCTTCCTGTGTTTGTCTGCACCAAGGGAATGAGCGGTAGTGCGACACTGGCAATGCTGATCTATGAGGGAACCTATGAATCCGGTGCTCTTGATAATAAGCCTGTGTACGCAGACACAATGACTGTGCGTACGGATGCTGAGAAAGATCAGGAAACGTTCTATTGGCCTACCAGCGGCTATGCACAAGGAGATTATACTGTCGTTTTCGGAATCATTGATGGGAGTGGAAAAGCTGTATTTGCATATAGAGCAGATATTTATTTGAGTAATGTGGAAATTCCTATGACCGGCATAGATATGTTTATTTTGGAGATGGATGATACCCCTGATTCTGTGACGGTGGCAAGAGATGCTACATTTAGTGCCATACCGTTCTACGAGCCTTACCACACCACCTCCAACCGAGATTATACCGTTACCGGAGACGGTTTGGAAACGACCCATTCTTATCTGCTGGATATTGGAAACCGCTACAGCGTTGCAAACTTGAAGGGAAATACGGTGACGATGCGCTGCGGCGGATTTACCGACAGTGTGAAATTCCAGTTTAAAAACAAAAATGAGCTGGTACATTTTGCGAAGAATTCAGCTCATATCTGTAAAGATAATGTAAGTAAAATAGAGGTCATGATTCCGGATGCTGCCAATGACGGCGTAGAGATTAAGCTATACAACGGAAATTCCAAGGTAGCGGATGTAGAAAATGTTCAGGGAAATACCCTGACTGTCCGTGGCGTGCAGTATGGATACGGTATGATTTGGCTGCGCCATGCCGATTCCTGGGATACGGTTGAACTGCATGTGGGAGACCATGAAATCAAAGATGAGGTTCAGAAACCTACCTGCACAGAGCGTGGATATGTATATCATAACTGCATCCACTGCGATTATTCTGAAAGCACCATTCTGGAGCCTCTGGGCCACCAGCTGGACAAAGAAACCGAAGTAATTCTGACTGCACCTACCGCCACAAGAGATGGCGAGAGTAAGGGCTTCTGCACTCGCTGCAACAAGGAAGTCCATCAGACTGTTTCCCGTATCTTTACCGACACAAGAGGAGATCGATTCTATTCTGATCCTGTGGACTACTGCTATGCCAATAAGATCATTAACGGCGTGACGGACACCCTGTTCAAGCCCCGTGTTGTAATGAATAGAGCTATGCTGGTGACAATGCTCTACCGGTATGCCGGTGAGCCTGAGGTGAGCGCACAGAGCGCATACACCGATGTCCCCACAGGCAGATATTTCACAGATGCAGTTGCATGGGCCACGGAAACAAAGATCACAGACGGCTTCCCTGACGGTACTTTCAAGCCCCTGAAGCCCATCACCAGAGAGCAGTTTGTGACCATGATTTTCCGCTTTGCTCAGGCACAGGACAAGGATAATGGCCAGCGGGCCGACCTGTCCGAGTTTGAGGACCAGGGCGAAATTTCCAAGTTTGCTGCAGAGGCTGTACAGTGGTCTGTGGCCAACAAGATTCTCAATGGCGTGACAAGTACAGAGATAATGCCTCAGAAGGGCACAACCAGAGCGCAGAGTGCTACCTTGCTGTACCGGGCTATTATGAATGTCCTGACTGAGAATTCTTAATTCGGAAAAAATCGTAAATTGCTATTGACATTTGGGAAGAATTCTATTATAATTCTATAAGCCATGGATGTGGCCCTGAAAGCATCCTGGATTAAGCCGGATGCGCCGGAGGGAGGGAAACCAATGTCTGAAATTCGCGTAAAAGAGAATGAATCTCTGGAGAGCGCTCTGAGAAGATTTAAGCGGAGCTGCGCCAAGGAAGGCGTCATCGCTGAAGTCAAGAAGAGAGAGCATTACGTGAGCCCCAGCCTGAAGCGGAAGCAGAAGTCTGAGGCAGCCCGGAAGAACAAGAGAAAGTTCTATTGATCCCCTGCCTCTTTCCTCTGTAATAAACACCCTCTGCCATTTTGGCAGAGGGTGTTTTGCTGTCTATCGCAAAAGACCATAAATTCCGATGAGTCGGGTGACTCCTCGTTTCTCCCAAATAGGGGCTTTCCTCTGTATGGTCTCCTTGGTATCAAAGAGACGGATACGAACCCCTTGCGAAGTGGGAATAGAGCTGTAGCAGCAATGCAGTGTCGGATCTGTGAAAACAGGAACGCCGGATAGGGGAATGGGAGCACTTTCTTCCAAGAGAACCTGGTTCGGTAAAATGTCGGCGGTTAGGCCTGTGGGAGCCACTTCCAGCCAGACCTCGTCGGCTTCGGAGGATAGCTTGTCCGGCGGAAAATCACAGGGAAGCGGCGGCAAAAATAAGGCCCCTTCCCCTGTGGTTCGGTAGCTCCTTGGAAGACCAACGCTGCACCCGATTTCTTTGCAAAGAGAAAGAATTCTTTGCGCCAGGGAAAGCGTCTCGGGACGTGGAGGACGCTCAAAATCCAGCAGAAGGTAGTGGATCTTCCTTGTGTTCAAAAGACCCCGCAACTCCCGACAGACTTGCTCAGAACTGTGACCGTTCCATGGAATCTGGTCATCCAGAATCACCATACTTCCCGGTGGCAGGACGGCAGGAAGATTGCTGAGTCCCAGACCAGACGGGGAAAAATGAAGTGACATCCAGGCGATGTGCGGTGGAATTTCGGCACAGCGAAAAAAATCTGCTGCCGTCATGGCGAGATAAAGCGGAATCGACATGGACAATGCCTCCCAACTGTGTTATAATATCCTGTGTAAACACTTTATGTACATAAGGAGTGACTTATGAGTTTTTCACTACTGCCTCGTGTTATTGTACCGGCTCTCACAGATGTGGATTTACAGGCTCTTAAAAATAGGGGAATTCGTCTGCTGATGTTGGATTTTGATAATACCATTGTTCCCTATACTACGAATGTACCTACCGAAAAAATGAGTAGGTGGCTGGAAAAAGCAAAAACTTCGGAAATTCAGATTTGTGTGGTGTCAAACAGTAAACGCAGTCGTGTGGTGGATTTTTGTAAGGCACAGAATATTCCATGTATCACCCATGCAAAAAAGCCCACAGCCAAGGGGATTCGCCAGTGTATGGATCGATTCGGATTGAAGCCGGATGCGTGCGCTTTGGCAGGCGATCAAATCTATACGGATGTTTTGGGCGCAAACTGTGCCGGCGTTCGCTCTATATTGGTGACGTCCATTGATAATCACAATATTTGGCTGAAACTGCGCCATGTGTTGGAAGTGCCCTTTATATTTTGTGCGAAAGGAAGAACCGTGCAATGAAAAATCTGGAAAAGTACAAATCCCTACTGAAAGATGGCGTGGACGGCTTGCTTCTCACCAGCCGCTACAGCCGTCACTATGCCGCCGAGTTTGACATTGCGGAGGGTGTAGCCGTGGTGTCCTTGAAGGGCTGCCGCTATTTCACGGACAGCCGCTACATTGAGTCCGCAGAAGCCAACCTCAAGGGCTTTGAGGTCATTATGGTGAACCGGGACCGGAACTATTTTTCTTGCATCAATAGTGCATGTGCCGATTTTGGTATCCAGAATCTGGGCTTTGAGGAGAACTACCTCACCGTGGCAGAGTTCCGTGCCTATGAAGAAAAACTGACTGCAACCCTGGTCCCTTGCCAGAAGGCGATTAACGCATTCCGTGCTACCAAAGAAGATTGGGAGCTGGATCTGATGGTAAAGGCACAGGAGATCACAGATCAGGCATTCAGTGAAGTGCAGAACCGAATTCGTGTGGGTATGACCGAAAAGGAACTTTGTGCAGAGTTGATTTACTGCCTGTATAAGAATGGCGGCGAGGGCCTGTCGTTTGACCCCATTGTGGTGTCCGGCCCCAATACCAGTATGCCCCACGGCGTTCCCGGGGACAGAGTGCTCCAGGAGGGCGACTTCATTACCATGGATTTTGGTGTTTTGTATAAGGGCTACTGCTCCGATATGACTCGTACCGTGGCTCTTGGTTACGCTACCGAAGAAATGGAAAAGGTATACAATACGGTTCTTGCGGCACAGCTTGCGGGCATTGCCGTTTCCAAGGCCGGTGTTACCGGTGCAGAGGTGGACGGTGCAGCTCGGAAGGTCATTGAAGATGCCGGATATGGCCCGTATTTCAGCCATAGTTATGGTCACAGTTTAGGCTTGGAGGTCCATGAGAACCCCGGCTGCGGCCCTGCCAGTCAGGAGCCTATGCCCGCCGGTGCAGTGTGCTCCGCAGAGCCTGGCATCTATATTCCTGGCAAATTTGGCGTGAGAATTGAGGATTGCGTCGTCTTTGAAGAGGATTCTCGACGGATTCTCACGAAGAGTCCCAAGAATCTCATTGTAATTCCTGCTAAAAATGCGTAATTAGTCTTGCAATTTCAGCGTTTATCAGTTAAAATGGAACAGGTATTTTTTACACCGGCATAAACCGTATGGCGGTATCACACTAGGAGGACAAAAATATGATTTCTGTCAGTGATTTTAGAAATGGCGTTACCTTCGATATGGATGGCAAGGTAATGCAGATTGTGGAGTTCCAGCACGTTAAGCCTGGTAAGGGTGCAGCTTTCGTCCGTGTAAAGATGAAGAATGTCATCACCGGCGGCGTGACTGAGACTACCTTCAACCCCAACGACAAGTATCCCACCGCTTACATTGAGCGTAAGAAGATGGAGTACTCCTACTCCGATGGCGATCTGTACTACTTCATGGATATGGAGACCTACGAGATGACCCCCATCGACAAGGACACCCTGGACGACAGCTTCAAGTTCGTCAAGGAAAACGACACCTGCACCGTTATGTCCTACAAGGGCAAGGTATTTGGTGTTGAGGCTCCCAGCTTTGTTGACCTGGAGGTCACCAAGACCGATCCCGGCTTTGCCGGCAACACTGCTACCAACACCCTGAAGCCCGCTACTCTGGAGACCGGTGCTGAGGTGAAGGTGCCCCTGTTCATCAACGAGGGTGACAAGATTACCATCGACACCCGTACCGGCGAGTACCTGAGCCGTGCTAAGGGCTAAGGAACAATTTTTAAAGGAGAATCGCTATGACACTTTCTGAAAAGTCCGCATACCTGAAGGGCCTGATGGAGGGCATGAAGCTGGATACCGAGAGCAACGAAGGTAAGCTGCTGTCCAACATCATTGAGCTGTTGGGCGACGTAACCAAGACTCTCTCCGACGTGGAAGAGACTACCTTGGCCATCTCTGACGAACTGGACGACATCGAAGAAGATCTGGATGAAGTTTATGATTTCCTGTCCGATGAGGACGAGGACGAAGATGACTTCGAGGACTACGACGAGGACGAGCTGGACGAAGAGGATGACCTGGAGGACGAGGACTACGACTTTGACGACACCACAGTTTATGAGGTGAAGTGCAAGTGCGGAGAGGTCATCAACTTTGACGAAGAAGTTCTGGAGAAGGGCAGCATGGTTTGCCCCAACTGCGGCGAAGTTCTGGAATTTGTTGTCGAGGACGACGAGGACGCAGACGAGGAATAATTCTGAAAGCGTTTCCGGTGCAGCTCCGGCTGCACCGGAAATTATCCGAAAAAGAAGCTTGACAAATGCTGAGACTTGTGTTAATATAAGCGAGGTCTCTGATATGGAGAGATGTCCGAGCGGTTTAAGGAGCTGGTCTTGAAAACCAGTGACTCAGCAATGAGCCGTGGGTTCGAATCCCACTCTCTCCGCCACATTTTTTCCAGTTTTATATTGTACTTTTATTCGGAGTGATACCCAAGAGGCCGAAGGGGCTCCCCTGCTAAGGGAGTAGGCGTTCAAAAGGCGCGCGAGGGTTCAAATCCCTCTCACTCCGCCAAACAAGGCACCCAAAAGGGTGCCTTGTTTTTTTGCAATTTTTGACAATGAATTGGTGGGGAAATTGTGATGCAGCCGTATTCAAAGGAAGAAAGCAAAGCAATCTGGGAGCACAATGCCAAGTTCTGGGATGATTACATGGGGGATGAATCGAATGATTTTCATTGTCAGGTGGTCCGCCCCAGAGTGAACGAGTTGATGCAGATTCAACCTGAGGACTTTGTGCTGGATATTGCTTGCGGCAATGGAAATTACTCTGCCCATATGGCAGCACAGGGGGCCAGAGTGGTAGCTTTTGATTACAGCGAAAAGATGATTGAACTGGCTCGGAAGAGACGGGAAGCCTTTTTAGATAAAATTGAATTCTGTGTAGCCGACGCCACAGACCGGGAAAGCCTTATGGCACTGAGAAAAGATCGCCCCTTTACGAAAGCGGTCTCCAATATGGCGATTATGGATATTACAGACATCAAACCCTTGTTTCAGTGCGTCAGTGACCTCCTGGAAGAGGAAGGCGTGTTTGTGTTTGCAACACAGCATCCCTGCTTTGTGACCCTTACAGAACGGTATAAGACCTCTCATGGCTATTATGGGGATGCCATTCCCGGTCAGCCAAAAGAGCAGTGTTATTATCACCGCTCGATGCAGGAGATTTTTAATCTGTGCTTTCAGACCGGCTTTGTAATCGATGGCTTTTATGAGGAGTGCTACGGTCAGAAGGAAACGCCGGATGTAATGATCGTAAGAGCACGAAAGCGGAAAATATAAATCTTTGAGTCCGTTGATCGATGAGAGATGGAATCGGAGTGAGAAAAACAGCAGGACAATTCCTGCTGTTTTTTGTATGCTGGCGAAATCAGAAGGGGAACGGCATTATTT
>CAUWEI010000139.1:0-7075 GCA_963557675.1 uncultured Oscillospiraceae bacterium
GGCTGTACATTTGCGTACAGCCGGGCTTCCTGCATGGGCTTTTTGTACAGCCCCCCTTTGACTGCAATCACTTTTTTATCGGCTGACTGTACCTGTAGTAGGAGCTACAGGAAACCCAAAGCCACTGCCAAAGTTACCGCCCATTCGAGCGACAACCGAGGCACCATCCTTAACCATGTCCTTGGGCACAGGAACCAAGAGGAACCAGCTTGCCATGTCTGCGGTTGTAATTTCCGGAACCTCCACGGTAACGTCTACCACAACCTGACCGCCCTCCTGCAGAACCTTCGTATCGTATCGCACGCCACCGGAATTTGTTACTTTCGGAATCAGAACGAGGTCATAGTCTTTGAAAAAGGCTTCATTATATTCGTTGCCAAGTCCAGTTGCTTTCTCGGAAGCAAACTGAGGAAGGAAGTTTACAAAGGAACTATAATCCTTAAATTGGAACATCGTAACGCTTCCATCCACGCCTTCTTTGCCGGGATTATTGGCGATGAGGTTCTCCAGGATTGCTCTGGATTTTTCTTCAATTCTAAGAATTTGCAATTGTGTCAGCTCCTCCGGGTAAAATGAATCTACAGTTTCAGTAGGATCAGAGGCCGTTGTTTCTGTTGTAGTTTGGGTCTCTTCGCTCTCCCCTTCTGTTGTGGAAGTATGTGTATTTCCAGTTGCTTTGCATCCAGCCATTGACAGCGTAAGGGTCATTGCCAGAAATCCAACGATCCATTTTTGTTTTTTCATAATCGTTGCCTCCTTTTTATAGACAGCAAGTTTTTGTGTCTCTGCTAATATAGACGGAAGGCAATGCTCTTTGGTTGCACCTAATTAAAATTTTTTCCATTTCCAGCAGCCATCGTGTAATGACGAGCCAAATACCTCCACGTTTCTTTGTCTACATTTCCGGTATCACGCAAGCCACTGATTCTCTGAAAATTCCGCACCGCAGCCACCGTGGGTCCATCCATTACGCCTGTGACACTTATGGGGTTGACTCCGCCATAAGCCCAAGACAGAGTCCGTAAGACCACCTGAATCAAGCTGACATACTGATTTGTCTCTCCTGCCAAAATCTCCTGTCCCGGATTTAAGTATAGTGCCAGCGGCTCTGCCGGTCTTTGGTCCGCTCTTTCTTTCTCATAGACAAATACCAACCGTTCCCAGGATTTCCGATCCATTTGTCCGGTGATTGGTAAGCCGTAAACACGCTGAAACGCCATTACAGCGGCCACCGTACCATTCCCAAAAACTCCGTCCGCTATAACGGGCTGAAGCCGCCCATCCAGTTGTGCAAGTACTCGCAGCATATGCTGCATACTTTCGACTGGACGTCCTACATAGTAACCAGGTGTTCTGGAACTCAAATCATTCTCTCCTTTCTGGGGCGATCTTTATCTCCGATTTTCAAAGTATAGCCCGGGAATTGTGTTAAATTTGTAGAACTCATAAACGGATCTTTTGCGTTCAGGGCAATGGCCTCTCTTACCCGGCCATTGCCTGCCTGGTTATTGGCTTCCGGGAACCAACGTTCATCCCGAAACACTTGATCCCGAACGGCAATGTATTGATTTTCAATCTGTCGCCAAGTAACCTCGTCTACCGCTCCGGTCTGCGGCAGGCCGAAGTACCGCTGTGCCGCCAGAACCGCATTCTTGGTTGCAGGTCCATAGATAGAATCCACCTGTACAAATGGAATTTCTGGAATAAATTGGTCCAGAACCTGGAGCATATACTGCAATTGCCGCACGTACTCTCCGGTACTTCCCTGCTGCAAAGCCCCCCCATAATTCCAGGATATGCTGTAATCTCTCTGCCCCTGAGAATCCAATTCGCTCAACGCTGTTACCCCTACAAACAGTCGTACCAGAGCGTACCATGTCGCTTTTCCAACCACACCATCCGGGGTTAGATTGAAAATTTCCTGGAACTTTTTGACGCTCTCTTCTGTCTTCGGTCCATAAATCCCATCCGCAGGGTTGACTTTTGGAATAGCAGGATAATTTTGCGAAATTCGGTTTAGAGACGCCTGAACGACTACCACATCCGGGCCTTTGCTGCCACGGCGCAGGGGCGTCCCTGGGTATGACTGCACCAATCCTTTGATCGGCGCATCGGTCACTACCTCAATGTCATCTCCGTAATACTTCTTGAGAATCTGAATGGAGTTATACCCTTCCTCTGCCAGACGCTGAGAACCCCATTGGCTGAGGCCGTCGCAGGTTACTGTGGTTCCATTACAGAATTTTGCTGCCAGTGGCTCTACCGTTCCCTTTCTTCGGATATAAGTATTGAACATTTCATCTACGATACGGTCAATGTTGCCAAAGATGTTCCGGCCGTTGACAAAAGCCTGGTCAATTGCTGTCGAATTGGTAATATCAAAATTATATCCTCGGCTGCGGTAAAATTCCGTATACACCCGATTCAACGCGAAGGTAATAATCGCCAAAATGTTAGCCCGGAGAGCGCTTTCATCCCAAGTTGGATAGATTTCCGAAGAGGCGACATTCTTTACATACTGAACAAAAGGAAGCGTCACGTTAGCTGCATTGCTGTCTGGCGGTCCCAGATGGACCGTAATCTCTTCTGGTATATAAGGTATCACTTCAGCCATATGCTACCCCCTACAGGTCCTGAGATGGAATATCGAACTCTTCGTACTGTCCATATTGGTCCGGGTACAACGGAATGGGAACCATCTCCAAAGGCTGTAACGTGGTAACTCCTGCAAAAACCTGTGTTCCATCCACACGAATTTGCTCGTAATACGGGTGTTGAGCCCGGATGATTACTTTCGTAAACGGCTGCCCCTCAAAGCCTGGGGTTTGGCTGTCTGCCAAGTCCGGAACTCGGACTGCTACTGGCTTAATTTGACCACTACTGTTCGTAAGTCTAGTCGCCAATAAGGTTCCATCCTCATCCAGGACTACAATGGCAGTTCCCTCCAAAGGAATTTTAGCCGTCGAGGTATACACACGTACCTGAACATATCCTTCTGCAGGCATTGCATTTTCCTCCTTCCCACCCGACCTGTGCCGGGTCGCTCTAAGAATATGCGCCATAGGAAGCGAATATTCTTAAAAAAGGATTCCGCAAGGAAAAAGCCAAACCTATTCTAAAAGGATACTATATCTCCGCATCCTCGAGCGGTTTTGTTTCATATATTTTGCGGACTTCTCTTCGATTCCGCCAAATACTGGCCCAGCAAAAGAGAAGGGTAAATCCTGCACAGAGAGTCATACACAGTCTATAATCCAAAATCTCCCCCAACGCACCTACCAACAAGGTCAGGATGCTGCTGCAAGCCAAAATCAGAATGCTCTCATAGGCATTGATTCTGGCACGAAGCTGATTCGGAATGTATCTCTGTACAGCGGCCTCTCGCATTGTAGCACTGTTGATTCCTAAAAAGCCACAGATGGCTCTGTTCGCCAGCATAAGCGGATAAGGAAGCCAAAGCAAACACATGTCCATTGTTTCATAAATCTGATATACACCAAAAGCAAAACCAAACCGTTTCTTTTCCTCTAACTTTAGGTTATATTGGAAAAGGCCACCTATGCTTCGTCCCGCAAATTCCGCTACAGAGAACATCGCATACATAGCACTGGTCAACCCGGGCGTTATCCGAAAGAAAGCGATGATCAAAGGGCCAAAACCTCCTGCCATGCCGTTCGTAACGCCCATGTAGTTGAAAATGCTTCTCAATCCCCGCTCCTGTTTTAAGTAAACCACCGCCTCTTTCAGGTCCTGACACCATGTACGGAAGGAATAGGCTTCTCCATTCATGCGGTTTTCCTCTTGTAATTTAATTCTGCTTTCCACGACAGCGGCCAGAATGGAAAGCCCACCCTGAATAATCAAGATCCAGGCAACTCCAATTTTTTCCAATAGAACAGCCGCCAGAGGCATCATCAGTACTTGAAGCACCGGATACAGCATAGAAGAAATGGTATACCCCTTGGACTCCATACCATCTTGGATTAAACTAGGATAGATACTCCGATACGCCAGCGAGTCAAAGCTTCCCAGGCTGGCAAGAAGCAGTGAAAAGAAGAGATAGCCTGTGTAGTGAAAGGGACAGTACAGAAGATAAATTCCACCCAAAGCATAAAGAACGCCATTGATGGCATCTCCCGCCACCAGAAATGGTTTTTTAGGCAGTCGATCCATCCAAGGTGCTGCAATCAAAGGAATCAGGAATCCCGGGATAAACTGAATCGCCAGAATTAAGGCAGCAGCCAGTGTGCTTCCGGTTTCGTCAAACACCAGAAATGACAGCGCAAAACCGCCTGCAATACCGCCAATGCTTCCGCATACCGTTGCGGCAATCAATAGGGTGAAATTCTTTGTCCATAATGTTTGTTTCATAAAAACCACCTCATGGAAATTGTACCATGAGGTGGTTCGCTCAACAAGATAGGTTATATGGGACATATTTGGCTCATAAGCCGACTAAATTACTTTCTTCTGCGATACTCAGGAAAATCCAGAAGCAGGTCATAGGCGCATTTATACTGACGATGATATTCGTACCACTCCAGCACCCAAGGCAGATGGAATATTGCGTATCCAGCAGGCAGATGCTGTTTGCACATCTTAAAGCAGTCCATCAACGCAGTACCATACACCTCGGAATCGAGATAGCACTTGTCTGTCAAACGCAATTTTACCAGTCTACACATTTTATCTTCCATGTTATCCGGAAGAAAATGTTCTGCCACGTCTGCCCGCTCCAATGCCTCCAATGCTTTTCGAGGATTTCCCAACTTTTCATAGCATATCGCCAGCTTGTGCAAACTTGCAGCGTCCGGATTCTTGCAATACTCAAAATAGTCCAGGGCTATTTGGTACTGACCCAACTCTATCTGGGTTGCTGCTTCGTTGTAAGAAATATCTTTCAGTTCCTCTTTCGCCCCTAATGCCGTGGCCAGCCGTTTCGCCACTTGATAGTGGGCTTTCATTGAATCCGTATCCTGTAGATTGGAATAGCAGGACCCCATGGTAATACGAGCCATTAGCATAACCCGGACACTGCCTTCTTCCGCAGCCAGTTGATGAGCGGTTTGCAGCAGCTCGATGGCCTGTGTTGTATTTCCATCGTGATAACAAGCTTTCCCCGCTTCTACATACAAATAGCCACAGGGAAACAGCCGAATGGCTTCCTCCCACCGTTCTTGTAGATTTCGTTGTAACGCAAGCTGTTTCTGACTCATACAGATTTCCAACGATTCCTCCATAGGTCCCGCATTTGGTTCTGCGTATCGATTCAGCAATAAATAGTCTAGCCCCCACGGACTATTTTCGTACTTTTGCCACAACTCGCTCTTTACTATCTTATAAAAGTTTTCTTGGTCCCCCGTTAGCAAAAACTCATAGGAATCTTTCAGCATTTGGTCGCTGCATCCATTTTCTTTATCATTCCACTCGATTCCCATGCGTTGAAACAATAGGCGGATGACTTCTTCCGATGGTTCCGCCTTTCCTTGCTCAATTTTAGAGAGATACGACGCTGTACAAATCCCTTTGCACAGACCTTCCTGACTCCAATTCCTCTCCAGTCGCTTTTGGCGAATCAGAAAATGTGCATAGTTCATGCGTATTCCTCCGCATTCGGTGTAGCCTTCTATTAAGCTTTTACCTGTTCTTTTACAGTGCCTTCCTCTGCCTGACAGCTATTGGTATACTCCACCCGATCAATGATACACCCCGGGCCGATTACCACATCTCTACCCCGAACCACTTTTGCTCTGGTTTTAATCAGTTCTACCTGGTCTCCTTCAATGGTTCCCACCTCCAAAGAAGGACGGTTCCTGCGATTGCTGAAGATACCAAACCAGCTGGTTTTTTCCTCGTGCAGACGCACTCGAATGGTGGTGCAGCCAATATCCCCGATTCTGGATACTCCGCTGTTATCAATTTCAATTTCTTCCGCATTTAATAGTCCGGTGATTTCGGTACTTCCGCTGAGGCATACCATTTCTGCCTCGACGCCTTCATTGACATGAAGCTTGCCCGAAACCTTTAGTTGTTCGCACTGGATTGACTTTTCTACACTGAGACTTCCTGATACCTTTATTTCCTTCGCTTTGAGTGCTCCTTCTGTCTTAAAGCTGCCGGAAACGCTCATTGTTTCTACCTCAGTGTCTGCTGTACATTTGCCGGAGCCTGAGATTCTCATTGCTTTATTGCAAGTCAAGCTTCCATCCATTTTCACAGCACCAGAGCATGAAATCTCCTCCGTAACCACATCGCCGAGAATTTTGGCAGCACCGGAGCAGTGTAAGGAATCGCACTTCAAATTTCCATTGATCTGTCCGCTTCCGCTGATATGCACTTTTCCATACTCTCCGCCAGCCATAGCCGAGCATCCGCTGATACGCAAATCTATTGTGTCATTCATAGTGAAACCTCCTGTAAATAATCCAAAATGCTGATCTCTCGTTCTCCATCGGTCAGCAAAGCAAGCTTCAAGTCTGCCGTGTTATACTCTTTCTTGGTAAATCCATCATTCAATATCAGTCGTCGGACTGATTGCTTTTCCTGTCGCTGTCCCTCCAGCTCTCCTGCAAGTTCCTCCAGCGAAATGGTTTCCTTTCGCTCCAGAATCAGCTCGACTCGTGGACAAATCTGTTCTCTGCGAAAGAAGGTTTCCTGCCCGGTTACGGTGGACTTCTTGATGAACCACTCCTCTGGAATCAGGCCGAGACGTTTCCATCGGTACAATGCTCCATAGGAAATTCCGTATTTCTCAAGAACTTCCCGTTTGGAAATTAAGTCCTCCATGCTGCACCTCCTTAACATTGTTACGCATTGATTGTAACATAACTATGTTACGCTGTCAAGCATAAAAAAGAAACTTTTCCATTTTTGTCTCTTCCCCCTCATGCACCGGGAAAAGCAACCGGGGATGAGGAAACGCTTTGCTTCGACTATCCAATGGATACCTGCTGGTGTATTTTCGTGGAAAAGCGAACCATACCTAGCTACATAAAAAAGCGGCCAGCAGATGAAACTGCTGTGTGAATGATACTCTAATAGTTGACCACAGTGACACTGAATAAGTTTACCACTA
>CAUWEI010000140.1:0-6947 GCA_963557675.1 uncultured Oscillospiraceae bacterium
TATCCAGGAATACAGAAAGGAACCGCTTATGGATCATCAAGAAAATAGGAATCCCCGGCAGGTCCCTGCTTCCCGGGCCCCCGGAAATGCGGGCCAGACGGTCCGCCAGAATCCGCAGCAGAATCCCAATATGGCTCATGGTTCACAGCCCTCTTCCGGACCGGTACGCCGTGTCCGCCGCCCAGCCAGAGCCAGCCGTGTGCAAAAGACCGCCATTGTTTGCCTGAGTCTTGGCTTTGTCTTTCTGCTTGGCACATTGTTTGGAGCGTTTTTATGCCGTTTGGTCTGGGAAGGCCCCATGCCCAAAGTGGAACCCCCTCCAACGATTCCCGTACTTACAGACCCACTGCCCACACAGACAGAGCCTCCCGTTAAAACGGAACCTACCACCCAGCCTGCTCCTACGACAGAGCCTACGACCAAGCCTGAGACAGAGCCTGCAACAGCGGCCACCACTCAGCCTGTGGCAGAACCCGTGGCAGAGCCTCAGCCGGAACCCGAACCGGAACCGGCACCAGAACCCGAACCGGAACCTGAGCCGGAACCGGAGCCAGAACCCGAACCGGAACCTGAGCCTGAACCGGAACCTCCTGCCGTGGAGTCCGAGTTTGTGATTCCCGACAGTAACACCCGATACCTGACGGCAGAAGATTATGAATCTCTATCCGACTGGGAACTGACTATCGCTCTTAACGAGCTTTATGCCCGTCACGGCTATGAGTTCCAGACCCCGGAAATTCGGGAGCATTTTGAGAACTGTAGCTGGTACGAAGGAACCTTGGGCGTTGATGGCTTCCGTGCTGATATGTTCAATGACATCGAATTGACCAATGCCCGACTTCTGCGTGCTGCCTTAGATGCCAGATAGGAGGAACCGTATGAATCTTACCAGAAAATATGCCTGTGTGTTGATCTGCCTGCTGACCATTCTGGTTATTGCCACAGCACTGGGGGTTATTTCCTATATCAGCGGGATTGACCGGGCTATGACGTTGATTTGCAACTAAGTGTTGCCGGAGACTTACGCCGCAACGGCGTCATATCGGGAGCCTTAGCACTCCGAAACAGTAAAATGAGTGATGGAATCCTCCGAAAGCAGAGCGTGGAACGATCCTAATCTGCTTTTGGGGGATTTTCTATGCCCAGAAGTACGAAAGGGAAAAATGGCGTTGAGAAAACCGAAAAGCAATGTTATACTGAAACTGCTATCCGGTGGCGGCAGACGTTACCGCCACACAATGAAATTATGTTATTGGCATTGCCTCTGAAAGGAGCAAATCTATGAATCGACTTGGTACATCCCGCCCGAAGGGCCTGACCGCCCAGGGATTGCGGCTGTGGGGCTTTCTGTTCCTGCTGGCTGGCATGGTGGGAAAAGGAATCCTTCTGAATCGGGTGTTGCAGGTACAGCAATACACCGGTCAGGAGTTGGTGGAGCTGTTAAAGAGCCACACACAGGGACTTTTGATGCTGGCTCTGGTTTTGCAGGCATTGGAGGCCTGTGCCGCCCCCATTTTTGCTTTTTTGCTGGTGGAGGGCTTCCGCTATACCACAAATCACGGTCGTTATATCCTCCGTGTGTTTGGGCTGGCGGTGGTTTCGGAGATTCCCTATAATCTGTGCATGAGCGGCACGGTTTGGGCAAACGAATCTCGAAACCCCATGTTTGCTATGGCGATTTGTCTGGTGCTGCTGTATTTTTACAAAATGCAGGAGGACCGGGGCTTTGGCGGAGCTGTATTTCAGGTGATGATTTCGGTCATGGCGGCTCTGAGCGTCATGAGTCTTGGAGTCCCAGATGGCCTGCCTCTGGTGGCATTGGTGCTGATTTTGTGGGTGCTGCGGTGGAAAGAAAAACGGATTCCCGTTGGTGCCGTGGTGTCGCTGTTCTGTGCCACCCTCAATCCGCTCTATATCGTGGCCCCTCTGGGCTTTTTGTTCATCCATTTCTACAACGAGGAGGAAGACTGTGTCAATCGATGGATGAAGTACCTGACCTATCCCATCCTTCTTCTGGCTGTGTGGGCCGTTTCCTTACTCGCATCTTAAAAACAGGCATACATTCCAACGGAACGCTGTCTTACATCGCAGGATACCATTTTTCTTCGTATTCATAGAAATCAAAGGATTTTTATACCGGGATAAAAGAAAAAGGGGACAAGTAGAACATCACAGAAATTGCAGGGAATCATGATCCGAACGCATCGGCAGGACCGAAACTGGTCCCAGAGCACTCTATGCAGGGGGATTTGTGCGGTGTCGTACCTGTCTAAGATTGAGCAGGGAAAGGCAGAGGGAAGCGAAGAGGTGATGGAGCTGCTGTTTGAGCGGCTGAGCCTCACCGGACAGTTCCGGGAGCTTCTGCGTGTCTCCGAGCAGAGCTATTTTTTTCCTGTAGGCCGGAAGGCGAGCCTATTGGAAGGGTGAGTACGGAGAGACTTTGGAATAGCAACTAGAAAGCACGTAGCATCCCCATAACCGGGGAGGCTTCGTGCTTCTTCTATGCGGGAGAGAAAAAGGTGCTTGAAAATACGGAAAATCGTGGTACAATGGCGTTAGCTAAAACTAACTCTTACTGCCGCACCGTTCCAACCGGCTTGAAGCATGGAGGACTGTTCCGTGAAAAACAATATGACATTTGCAGCAATGAATTGCTTTCTTCCAATCGTTACAAAAAAGGCCATGCCCACTCCTGCAATCCGCAAGGCCATTTCCAAAGAATACCGCCGAATCTGTGCCAATGCCAAAGACATCGGAAGCAGAAATCAGCTGTTAAGCTGTTATGCACTGGCGGCCTGGTATATTGCAATGAACCGCTGCAACGGACGTTCCCCACAGGAAAACTATGATATTATGGAACAGGGCTTTCGGGGCAGCAGGCTTTTTCGTCTCACCATGGGAAGTGCCGACCACTATCTGAATCCCAAACGGGTTTCAAAACAGAAAAAGTGGGCGCAGGATACCCACCAGCGGGTTTATGAGAACGATTGGGTGGTGGACGTTCTTCCCGGAAACGGGGAATATGATTTAGGTTATGACTATTTCGAGTGTGGAATTTGTAAGCTGTGTCGGGACGAGGGGTGCTTTGAGCTGGCAAAGTATCTGTGTAAGTTAGACTTTGTGTTTGCCGATGGGATGGGGATGCGGCTGGAACGGTCCTGTACGTTAGCCGATGGGGGAGAAAAATGCGATTTCCGGTTTCATCGGAAACCATAGAAAAAGGGAGCTGTTTCGTAGAAGGAAACAGCTCCCTGCTTTTATCAGGTGTGAAGTTCAGCTTTGATCTTCGTGGTGGAGATTTCCGGGGTGCGGGGGAGATAGACCACTTCGCACTGATCCTTCAGGAAGTCGAACTTGCCTTCCCAGTCGTCGCCCATGACAAAGACATCGATGTTGTATTTTTCCACATCGGTTTTCTTCTGGTCCCAGTTGTTTTCGGGAATAACCAGATCTACATAGCGGATGGCCTCCAACATGGCCTTACGCTCTTCATAGGAAAAATAGCTTTTCTTTTGCTTCTGGTTCCAGTTGAATTCGTCGGTGGACAGGGCCACTACCAGATAGTCACCCTGGGCCTTGGCCCGGCGCAGGAGGTTGATGTGACCGTAGTGCAGAAGGTCAAAGGTACCATAAGTAATTACTCGTCTCAAAATATTCAATCCTTTCCGTTGATGCGATCTTCAATCCACTGGGCGCAGCGTTTCGAGGCGTTTCCGTCCTCACAGAAGGACTGAGAGGAACGGAAGTGGTCCCACTGGGTGAGATAGCGTTCTTCATCAAAATTCAGAATCTGCTGTACCAGCTCTTCGTTGGTGGTGGCAAGGGGGAAGGGAAGCTGATCCAGAGGGAAGTAGAAGTTGCGGTCCTTGCGGTAGCAGTCCAGATCCAGTGCAAACTGGATGCAGGGCCGACGGCTCAGAGCATAGTCGAACATGGAAGAGGAGTAGTCTGTGATCAGAAGGTCGGCACAGCTCAGAAGCTCCTGCATATCCGGGTAAGAGGTAGCATCCAGAATACGCTCCTGGTCGTACTGGAACAGGCCAGCAGACTGGGAAGCCACATTGGGGTGTAAACGTACCAGTCCCGTCCATTTTCCGCCGAATCGCTCTTCACAAGCCTTGACAGCCGCATCCAATTCAATGCGGTAGGCTTCGATGGAGTGATCGGCCCGGAAGGTGGGAGCGTAGAGCAGAAGCTTGCGCTCCGGGTCCAGACCAAAGTGGTTCAGAACCTTTTCCCGGACGTTGGGCTGGGGATGGAAGAACACATCGTTTCTGGGGGAACCATACTGTCCAATGGCTCCGTCATACCAGTAGGCCCGACGCAGAACCGTGGTAGAGTGGGCGCTGTTGGACAGGAGCAAATCGGTGTGCTTGGAGTCCTTGATGGCACCCTTTTCAAAGTCGGGGGCCAGAGATTCCAGTGCATCCTTTTCGATGCGCTTCAGGGGGAATCCGTGCCAGGTCTGCAAATAGTACTGGTTTTTCTTTTTGAACCGATCGTACTTGCGGCAGTTGTCCACCCAGACCTTGGCGGTAGCCAAAGCCCAAATCCGTTTGGCAGAGTCATAGGGGCAGGGAGTGATCCCTTCGGGCAGGGTCTTGGCATCTTCCTCCTTTTTGAGGAGCCAGATCAGTTCTGCATCGGTTCCCATGTCCAGCATAGCCTGGGCAATGGCCTTGGGGTTGTCCGAATATCCCCGGCCATAGTAGCTGCAAAAGACCACCCGGTTTTTCTTCACCGGCAGGGCCAGACTCAGACACCAGCAGGCGGCTGTGGTTAGTTTTTTCATAAGTCCCATAGTTATGCCTCCGGATGACTCATAAGATGACGGTTTTTCACAATGACTACGATGCGGTAAATGAGGATGACGGTCTCAGTCAGAGATACGGTAAGGCCCAAGCTGACCATGTTGAGGTTCTGGGTCACATAGAGCAAAGACAAGACACACACATGAACCACAGAGCCTACAATAACGGACAAATTAGCGTGCTTGGAAAGGCCCATAGCAGTCATAGTGGGGAAGCCTAACACAAAGCTTGGCAGGATGACAACGCCCACAGGGAGCATGGCACGAAGTACCTGGCCGGTGGGGCCGAAGTCCGGGCCAAAGAACATGAGACACAGATCCTCAGCCCAGATAAAGGCTACCGTACAAACCGCAATGCAGATCGGCTCAAAGATCAGGAGAATTTTCTTCACCAACTTGAAATCACGATGCAAAGCCATGTAAGGATAGAGGCTGTCAGAGATGGGGGACAGACCATTCTTTCCGGCTGTAATCAAAGTATTGGCAGAGGTGTAGTAACTGGTCTGAACGCCGCTTCCGGAGATAATATCCAGAATAACGGTGTTGAGAGCGGTGTAGGCGGTGGTAGCCATCCGAGAATAGAAGAAGGTAGAAGAGCGGCGCAGAGTGCCGCCAATATCCCGCTTTTTTACACGGCAGAAGTGGATATTCAGCCGCTTGGACAGGTGAAGGTAGGCGAAGAACAGAGCCACGCCGTTTCCGATGATATTCAGGATGGGAATGATGCAAATGTCTTCCGGCTTTTTGAGGAAGAAGAAAATAGAGCAAGTAAAAAATACCCGAATTGCCACGGTACGCAGGGTAATAGCCGTCATTTTCTCCAAGCCACGATACAGATAGTCGGGCATCACGGAGTTCAGGAAGGTGGCAGCGAAGGTCAGGTACAGCAGTGTTTTCTTCTGCTCCCAGGCAGGAATGATATTGCACAGCCACACAAGGCTCAAAAGAGAAATGGCGGCCAGCATGAGCTTAGCCAGAGTAACAGAGGTAAAGATCCGGCACAGAGCATTCTGGTCGGTACGGCACCGGGAGACTTCCTCCGTGGCAGAAAGCAGAAAGCCAAAGTCAATGATTAGCTGGAAATAGACCATAATGGCGGTAGAAGCACCAAGATAGCCGAAGATCTCGTCTCCCAGCACACGGGTCTCGTAGGGAGTGACCATGAGACCCAGGAAGTAGGTGGAAAACTGGAGAATGTAGAGCATGGCGGTATTTTTTACCAAAGCTCCCATACTCTCCGAAAGGTTGGGTTTACGCAATTTCAATATAGCAGCCTCTTTTCTATGGAATCAGTTGCCCTTGATACGGAACAAAAGGCGCAGAGCCTTATAGTGTTTCTTTTCCAAGAGCCGGAAGGCCAGCTTCCGCAAGGTGGGGATCTGGCTCAAATAGTGGTTGTTTTTATAGTCGGGGAAATGGGTCTTGAGATAGGAGGAAAACTCAGTCAGAAGGGGATGGTGGGGATCTGCCAGAGCCACTCGCACAGAGGCGGCTACATACAGATGATCGATGCACATACGGCACAGAATGTCCCGATAGGACTCCAAAAGGCCGTTTTCCTCATACCAGTTCAAAAGATCGTCAAATGCCTCAATAATTTCCCGGTTTCTTGCCACATTGGACGAGTGCATAATGGAGCCGGGCCGCTGGAGATAGCGGTACAGATGATTGGGAATGGTCACAATCGACTCAGCCAGACAGAAAAGCTTCATGGAAGTTCTGAGGTCTTCGTACCATACCCGGCTGGGGTAGCGAATCCCGGAATCCAGGAACAGGCTTCTGCGCCACACACGGCTCCAGGCACTGGGCATAGACAGCAAAAATTCCGGCCGATCCTGAAGACGGAAGGGAACGTCACTGTGGAAGTAGTTGGCATCCATGGGGGTGAGGTGGCCTTCGCCGTCATCCGAGGAGAAGTTAAAGGAGACGATGTCGGCCTTCGTTTCACGGATGGTGTTTTTCAAAACGGTCAGGGTTTCTTGTTCCACCGTATCGTCACTGTCGGGGAAGAAGACATATTCTCCACAGGCAGCTTCCAGACCGGCGTTACGAGCACCGCCCAGACCTTTGTTTTCCTGGTGAATGACCCGAACCAGGGGGCTATGTTCTGCGGCCAAACGGTCGCACAGAGCGGGAC
>CAUWEI010000141.1:0-6858 GCA_963557675.1 uncultured Oscillospiraceae bacterium
AACGCCGCCCAAAAGAGGCGGCTGTTTCAATTTAGGGAGGATTTCAACATGAATGCCAAGGCTGCCCGTGAAGCCGGGAAACAGGCAAAAAATGCCGCAGTCGCAACAGAGAGGGTCAGCGTCGGTATTGTCCATGCGGTCAAACGGCACCCTGTGATCTGCCTTGTCCTCCTGTTCCTCCTTTTGGTAATTTTCCTGATCATGTCCCTGTTTTCCACATTCTCCAATATCGGGACCGGCGGTCTGGGAAGTCTGGCTGCTTCTACCTATCTCGCAGACGATCAGGACATCAATCAGGCGGAGCTTACCTATACCGAGTGGGAAACAGATCTGCAAATGGAAATAGACAGGGTGGAATCAGACCGCCCCGGCTATGACGAATACCGGTATAACCTGGGCGCGATCGAGCATGACCCGTATGTGCTGATGGGGTATCTGACTTCTGCTTATCAGGGATTTACTTACGATGAAGTGGAAAGCGTGCTGCGGCAGCTTTTCCAGGAACAATATACCCTGTCCTTTTCAGAAGAAACCGAGATCCGTTACCGCACCGAAACTTCCGTTGATCCGGAAACCGGGGAAGAAACCCAGGAGGAAGTGCCTTATGAATGGCGCATCTTAAATGTCAAGCTCACAGTCACACCTCTAGAAAACCTGGTCGTTTCCCGGATGAACGCAGACCAGAAAGAGATCTGCGAGATCCTGCTGCAGACAAAAGGAAACCGCCAGTATGTCAAAAATGTCTTTGGCACCAACTGGCTCCCTTATGTGACCAGTTATTACGGCTACCGGGTACATCCCATCAGTGGGGAAAAGAACTATCACACCGGTGTGGACATCGGGATGCCGGAGGGCACAGAGATCCTTGCCGGGCATGACGGAACGGTCACCCTTGCGGGAAATGCCGGCGGTTATGGCTTGTGTGTCGCTATTGAAGGCGAGGCATACGAAGGACATACCCTGACGACCAAATACGGGCACTGTTCCCAGATCCTTGTTTCTGCCGGGCAGGAGGTCAAAGCCGGGGATGTGATCGCAAAGGTCGGGAATACCGGAAATTCTACCGGGGCCCACCTGCACTTAGAAGTCCTGGTTGACGGCCAGTATTTGAATCCCCTGTATTTTGCCGGTACCGGCGATACCAGCGAACGGCACCTGCCGGAAGTTGGTTCAGGCGGCACAGGAAACTACTTCGATTATGACATTCCACCGGAAGCCCTTGCGGATGAACAGTTTGCCGCAATGATGGCCGAGGCGGAAAAATATCTTGGCTATCCGTATGTATGGGGAGGCGCAAGCCCTTCCACTTCCTTTGACTGTTCCGGCTATGTGTCCTGGGTGATCAACAACTGCGGCGTTGGCTGGAATTTCGGAAGGCTGACCGCGGATGGTCTTTTAGGTGTATGTACGCCGGTATCAAGTGCGGATGCAAAACCGGGCGACCTGATCTTCTTCCAGGGGACCTACAACACCAGCGGCGCAAGCCATGTAGGGATCTATGTGGGAAATGGAATGATGATCCACTGTGGAGACCCGATTTCTTATGCAAACATCAATACAAGCTACTGGCAGCAGCATTTTTATACATTTGGGCGTCTGCCTTAACAGATTGGAGGTAATAAATTGAATCCTAAAATTGAAAAACTGGAAAAGGAAATTGAAAAGACCAAAACAAAGATTGCGGAAATGCAGGCAAAGCTCCATAAGCTGGAGGAACAGAAAACAGAGCTGGAAAATACCGATTATGTAGCGGTGGCGCGCAGTTTCAAACTGACGCCCCAGCAGCTTGCGGATTTTTTGAAATCACAGCAGGCAGCCCCTTCGGAAACTGTTTTACCGCAGGAGAAGGAGGATGTGCATGAGGCTTAAAAAACTTTCCCTGCTGCTGGCGCTTACGCTTCTTGTAAGTGTCAGCGCATTACCTGTAACGGCTCATGCCGGCGGTTCCAAAGACACCACACCGCCAACGCTGACTGCTTCCATGGAGGGCGATGCCCTGAAAATAGAAAGCAGTGACGATCTATCCGGCGTGGAGGCGGTCTTTGTTGATGAAAACCGTATCAACTCCCTCACCGACGGGAAAGCGTCGGTCGCACTGAAAGATTATGCCGGAACAGAAAAACAGGTAAGCATATACGCAAAAGATTATGCCGGCAACCGTTCTGATGTGGTAAAGCTGGATAATCCGTATTACAAAGAACCGGCTCCTGAAAAGAAACCTGCTACGGCAGCACCCCAGAGTCCGTCCGGTACACAGACAAAACCGCCTAAGGAAGAAAAACCTTCCGGCTCAAACGCTGCAACCCCTTCCGGCGGCGGAAATTCTTCCGGTTCAGATAACAGTACCGGACAGCAGGAAAATACTTCTGCGATCCCGGAAGGTGCATTTACCCCGGAAGGCACCGGAACGGTACAGGACAACATCAGCGGTACGGATGGGGAAAAGCAGTTTTACACCATCACTACGGACGCGGGCAATGTCTTTTATCTGGTGATCGACGGGAAACGGGAAGATAACAATGTCTACTTCTTAAACGGCGTCACAGAGTCCGACCTGATGGCGCTTGCAGAAAAGAACAATGGCAGCATGAGCATGATTCCCCAGGAAGAAAGCTGCAACTGCACAGAAAAATGTGAGGCAGGAAAGGTTAATACTGGCTGTCCGGTCTGCAAAAATGACTTAAATGGCTGCAAAGGAAAAGAAAAGCCGGCGGAAACTGAAAAACCGGCAGAACCGGAAAAGCCGAAGAAAGAAACCGGCAGCGTCGGCACGATCCTGTTTATCCTTGCTGCCTTACTTGCGGTCGGCGGGATCGGTTACTATGTAAAAATCGTGCGTCCGAAACAGCAGGCCGAGGACGATGCGGAATTTGAGGATGACGGTTATGGCGAAGGCTTTGACCCGGATGAGGCATACGGGGAACCGGAATATCTTTCCGAGGATGATTTTGACGACAAGGACAGCAAATAAGGCTGTCCTTTTAGATTTTATGAAAGTGAGGATTTTTTCATGGAACATATCATAACCAGACGCCGCGGCTTTCGCAAGCTGTTGGCGTTTTTGCTTTGTATGGCAAGCATTTTGGGGCTTCTTCCGGCTCAGGCTTTTGCCATGTCTGTCGGACAGACGGCAAGCTCCTGGCTGGGCGACCAGTATGTGGGCTCTGATGGGAACCACTACCGTGCCCCGGCGCCTTACACCTATCTTGCCTACCATGCAGACGGAACCATCGATGTACACACCAGTTCCGGGGGCAATGCTTACCGGCACTATATGCTGACGGATTCTGACGGGATCAGCCACCAGGTTTACTGTGTGGAGAGCGGGATTCCTTACCATACTTCGGAAAATACCTATGTTTCGGAAAGCGGGACCAACAGCCAATACCTGAACCTGCTTCCTGCCGAGGCAAGGAGGGGGATCACCCTGACTGCGATCTATGGCTGGAAACCCGGTGCGGCGCTCCCTGTTTCCGGAATCAACGAGGATGACTATAAGATGGCAACCCAGATCATCCTTTGGGAATACCAGCAGCAACTTAGAAGCGATCCGTACAGCCGCCACGGAAACGGCCACGCAGACGCCGACCAGTATTTCAGCGTGATCGCCGGACGACCGGCAGAAAAAGCCTATGACTGGATTCTTGCACAGGTCGCTTCCCATTCCACAGTACCTTCCTTTACTTCTTCTAAGAAAAGCGAAGCACCGGAACTGGAACTGAAATGGGATGTAGAAAAAAAGGTCTATACCCTGACGGTCACAGATACCAACAACTTGAAGATCGATCTGGAGGCTTTGAAAGGCAGCGGCGTTTCTGTGACAAGAAACGGAAATGAATACACCTTTACCAGCAGGCAGATGATGATGGACCCGGTGCTGTTTGAATTCCGAAAGAATATCCCGGTGGCAAACGACATGCTGATCTGGGGCAGACCAGGCTACCAGACCATGATGACCGGTGCCAGCGATCCGGTTTCCTTCTTTGTAAAGATCAAAACGGAAACTTACGGTACCGCAAAACTTGTCAAGACCAGTGAGGACGGCATTGTTTCCGGTATCACCTTCCATATCTCCGGTACGGACATTTTGGGAAATGAAGTCAATGAGGAAGTTACGACCGGAGAAAACGGCCAGATTGAAAAGAAGCTCCTGCCGGGAACCTATCTGGTAAAAGAACTTCCGGTGGATCGCTATGTGACCCCTTCCGCACAGTACGTGACCATTGAAAGCGGGCAGACTTCTTCGGTACATTTCAGCAATATCCTGAAGAAGTTCCGTGTCCATGTGGTAAAGAGTGATGCTGACACCGGAAATGCCCAGGGGGATGCCACGCTTGCAGGAGCGACCTATGGGATCTTCCGTGATGGCGAACTGATCGACACTTATACTACCGGGCCGGATGGCAGCTTTATGACCCGCTATTATGTATGCGGGGATGGCTGGACGATCCGGGAAATCGAACCGAGCACCGGGTATCTTCTGAATGAAACCATTTATGAAGTGGGTGCATCCCCTTCCCTGTATGAAGTGGAACTCAATACCACAGAAAATCAGGTGACGGAAACGGTTATTTACGGAAATATCCAGCTTGTCAAGCACACCGATGACCTGGACCCGGATGTGCCTGAGGGCGAAAATACCGACGATCCCAATGCCGGTATCATCGAACGCCCGGAAGCAGGCGCAGTCTTTGAAGTTTACTTAAAGGCAGCCGGAAGCTATGACGCGACAAAGGAAAGTGAACGTGACCTTCTTACCACGGATGCGGATGGTTTTGCTTCTAGTAAACCGCTTCCTTATGGGCATTATACGGTCCATCAGATCGCAGGCGAGGAAGGCAAAGCCTTTGTCCCGGACTTTACGGTATTCATTTCCTCTGACGGAAAGACTTACAGCTATATCCTGAACAACCGCACCATCACAGCCCGTCTGAAAGTTGAAAAATGTGACGCAGAGACCGGAAAGATTATCCCTGTGACCGGAACCGGTTTTCAGATCAAGGATCTTTCCACCGGGGAATTTATCACCCAGACAGTCTACTATCCGAACCCGGAAACACTGGATACCTTCTATGTTTCTGACGAGGGCTGGCTAATGCTGCCGGAGCCTTTGGCCGCCGGGGATTATGAACTTTATGAGGTGGCTGCCCCTTATGGCTATGTGCTTTCCGATCAGCCGGTACCGTTTACCATTGACGGCAGCGAGGCGGTTGTGACGGTCACTCAGTACAATATGCCGCAGAAAGGCCAGCTTACCATCACAAAGACCGGAGAAGTATTTGCTTCTGCCCAGGAAAACGACGGACTGTACCAGCCTGTGTATGAGGTTGCCGGACTTCCCGGAGCGGTCTATGACGTGATCGCAGATGAAGATATTTATACCGGTGACGGTACCTTGCGGGCAGAAAAAGATACGGTTGTGGAAACCCTTACGACCGGCGAGGACGGCACAGCGAAAAGCGGGCTTCTCTATCTTGGCCGTTACCGTCTGGAGGAACGTCAGGCTCCTTCCGGTTCTGTGCTGAATCCTCAACCGGAATATGTGGAACTGACCTATGCGGGTGAGACCGTGGAGGTCACACAGACAGCAACAGGTCTTTATGACGAACGACAGAAAGTGGATGTCACACTTTTCAAGGCAATGGAGACCGATGACCTGTTCGGTCTTGACATGAACGAGGAATATAAGGATATTTCCTTTGGGCTTTATGCTTCCGCAGACCTGACGGCGGCAGATGGCAGCGTGATCCCGGCAGACGGACTTCTGGAAGTGGTCTCTGTTTCGTCTGATGAATCCGGCGGTTACAGCGCTTCCTTCGCCTCCGACCTGCCTTTTGGCAGCTATTATGTCAAGGAACGCACGACCAACGGCGCCTATATCCTTTCGGATCAGAAATATCCGGTCGTCTTTGAATATGCCGGACAGGAAACTGCCCTGGTACAGATCCTTGTCAATGAAGGCGAGGCTGTTTCCAATGAACTTCTTCGCGGGCGTGTAGACGGTGTAAAAGTTGGGGAAAACCCGGAAGGCGGCGAAGATGTCACGCTGGCCGGTGCACTCATGGGACTGTTTAGACCTGATACAGAAGAATTTACCGAAGAAAATGCACTGCTTACTGCTGTTACCGGAAAAGACGGCAGTTTTTCCTTTGAGAACATTCCTTACGGACACTGGATCGTCAAGGAGATCTCTGCCCCTGACCTTTATACAGTAAGCCCGCAGCAGCACCATGTATATATTGGTGCAGACAGACAGCATATTGAGATCCGTGTGGAAAACACCCTGATCCGCGGCAGTGTGCAGGTAACTAAAACCGAAGCTGTGGAAGAACCTTCCCCTGTGGAAAAGGAGGATAAGAAAGATAAGAATTCTTTCCTGCGTTTCCTGCCCGGTGCGGTGTTCGACCTGTATGCGGATTCCAACGCCAACCAGGAATATGATCCTGACGATCAAAAGATCGGTACGCTGAAAGAAACCGATGCAGGCTATCATACGGCGGAAAACCTTCTGGCTGGCGGCTACTTTATCAAAGAAAGCAAAGCGCCGGAGGGCTATCAGCCTGATCCAAACGCTTACTATTTTTCCATCACAGAAGATGGACAGGTCGCAGTTGTGGAAAATGGAGAAGCCGGGCACGGATTTACCAATGAGGCTTACCGCGGCAACTTAAAGATCACAAAGGATTCCAGCGACGGGCGTAAAGATGGTTTTGCCATCGAGGTCAAGAGCGCGGACGGCTCCTACTGCGAGACATTTACCACTCCAAAATCCGGTGTAATTGAAGTCAAGGGCCTTCGTGTCGGTATTTATACCGTAACAGAAGTTGCAAACCGGGCAAGCAAGGATTACATCATTCC
>CAUWEI010000142.1:0-6842 GCA_963557675.1 uncultured Oscillospiraceae bacterium
GTACATTTGCGTACAGCCGGGCTTCCTGCATGGGCTTTTTGTACAGCCCCATTTTTGCACTGTTTTCACAGGCTAATTTTTGCTATCGAATTATGCTGAGACGGTCCGTATGTTTTACCATCTATATTCCGTCCGGCAACATTCTAGTTAACCTTCGCTGTATTCGGTCAGGTAACGGTAGATAACCGTTGCTGCTTCTGCACGATTGATGTTCCGAACAGCGGCCAAGAATGTACCATTGTCGGCTTTGACCCCTTTCAGCAGACCATTTGCCACCGCCCAATTGATGGCATCTCTTGCATATCCGGGAACATTATCCTTGTCAGGGAAGTCAGCCAGATGATCTTCCTTCACTTCAGGCTCGTTTTCAAAACGGCACAAAATGGTTGCAGTCTGTGCACGAGTAACCACTCCGCTAGGAGCAAAGGTGGTATCACTGGTACCCTTAATAATTCCCTCGTTGAAGCCCCAGATCATAGCATCCATGTAATAGGCACCGTCCCGAACGTCTGTAAACGGATGGGTCAGACCTTCCACATTGGGCTCGCCAGCCAGCCGGTACAGGACCGTAATCATCTGTGCACGAGTCATGGTGTTCTTGGGTCCAAACTTTGTATCGCTGACACCCTTGAACAGATTGTTCTTGTAGACATAACGAACCGCATCCTCAAACCAAGCACCTTCCTTGACATCGTCAAAGGGCAGTGCCAGTTCGGCAGCAGTGGGGATTTCATCAATTACAGCCTCGGTAGCAGCCAAAGCTGCTTCGACATCTTCCACCTTCTCAGCGGCGTTGATTGCTTCAATGCCGTTGGCGATGGCCTGAGCCAGTTCCTCCTGCTGTGCCGTACGGTAATCATCCTTGTCTGCATAGCCATTCAGTGTGAACAGCGCATAGTACTTTGCACAGGCAAGCTCTGCAGCCTCGGCAGCATGTTGTGCTTCTTCCGCAGCTTCCTTTGCAGACTTTGCTGCCTGCTCGGCAGCGGCGGCAGCCGCTTCGTTGGAAGCTTCTGCTGCATCCTTTTCAGCGTTTGCAGCTGTTTCGGCATCTTCCGCAGCCTTTTGGGCATCTTCGGCAGCCTTCTGGGCGTCTTGTGCTTCTTTCTTTGCCTTTTCAGCAGCGCTCTTGTCGGAAGCAGCACTCTCAGATGCCTTGCGAGCCGCTTCCGCAGCAGCTTCCGCATCCTTCTTTGCCTGCTCGGCTACAGCCTGGGCATCTTCGGCGGCCTTCTGGGCAGCCTGAGCTGCTTTCTGAGCTTCGGCAGCCTTACGGGCGGACTCCGCAGCTTCCAATGCATCTTTTGCGGTCTTTGCTGCATCTTCCGCAGCCTTACGGGCAGATGCGGCAGCCTCCTGGTTGGAAGTTTCAGCAGCCTTTGCTGCATCTTCGGCAGCCTTCTTTGCTGCTTCGGCAGCCGTCTTAGCGGTCTCTGCCTGTGCTGCTGCTTCCTCTGCCTTAGCCTTTGCGGCCTCAGCAGCAGCCTTGTCCTCCGCGGAAGATTGTGCGGCTGCTTCAGCAGCTGCCTTAGCTGCCTCAGCTTTCGCCTGAGCCTCTTCTGCTGCCTTCTGTGCTGCTTCGGCAGCCGTCTTAGCCGCTTCGGCGTCCTTCTTGATTTCCTCGACTCCTGTCAGGTAAGCCAAGTCCCGCTCTGCTTCCAGCAGTGTCTCGTAGTTGCTGACCTGTTCTTTGAGATTCTGGGGCAATGCTTCATAGGCAGCTCTTGCCATCTCAATGGCTGCTTTGCTTTCCAGTGTCACAACACCAATGGCGTTGATCATCTCTTCCACGGTAATGTATGCATCACCGTAAGGCACCAGTACTTTGTCCGATACGTTCCCATCAAAGTCCGTTACCTGAATGTATACCATACCATGATTTCCAGGGAGACTCAGGGCCAGATCATTGCAGCCACGAGTAGCTGTATCCATGATTTGATTTGTACCCGTTACATCCCAAACTGTAATCTTCCACCAATCGTAGAGATCTGTCTCAATTCTCCACTTATTTGTATCTCCCATTGTCTTCTTGAGAATACGGCCTTCAAATTTAGAAGGTGTATTATCAAGCAATCTGCCAGAGAGATCCTTGCATGCAACAACTTCTCCTTGGTCGTTCAGATAAGACAGACGAACGGTATAGTCGCTGCCATCTGCAAAGGGAATTGCAACCGACAGAGTTGTTGCATCTTTTTCTGCATTTTCTGTGATTGTTTCTGTATGGCCATAACGGTTATAAGGGAATACAACATCTGCACGAATCGAAGCATACTCAATGGCCGGGTTCTTCCAAGACAGTTCCAAGCCTGTAGCCGTTTCCGTTGCAGTAAGGGCAGAGGCGTTGCTTGCAAAATCATATGCAGCGGAAGCAGCAGGGCTTTCCTTGCCGTTCTCGCCTACTGCGGTCAGTTTGAATGTCACATTTCCGGTATGATTGTAGATTGTATCCTTTACATAGTAGACCTCATCAAATGTTCCGCCTAAATATGTTTCAGTACCATCCTCATAAACTGCGTAAACATTGTACTTCTGCACATCGTCGTAGTTACCCAGTTCCCAGCTGAGATAGACTTCGCCTGTTTCAAACACACGATCAATGCTAAATCCGGTAGGTGCATCGGGAGTCTTTACAGAGCCGTCATCGATTGCCAGTTCACCAAGGTTGACCTGGAAATTGTCAGAGGTACCATTCACAGAAATGCCCAATGCTGCAATCGTTTCGCCGGCATACTTGGACAAATCGAGAGAAACCTTCTTCCAGCCATTGGTTGCCTCGCCAGAAGCTTCAATGGGGAGATATACCGTCTTAACAGCATTTTCGCCGTCCTTCAGGTACAAAACAACCGAGAGAGTAGTTGCATCGGCAGAGGGCTTGTTGTAAGTCAGGTTAAACTTTGTATTGGCATTTACATTCAGATCCGTCTTATAGAGGCGGACGTCCGACTGTGCATCCACCTTGCCAAAGATTGCCAGAGAGCTGGAACCTTCATAGCCGCCCAACTGGTCGTAAGAATAAGCTGCACTGTATTTGGGGCCATAGTCAAAGTCCAAAGTCAAGCGATTCTGGCTCTCTGTATCAATCCACCACTGCCATGTAGGCAGGATGTCCTGAAGGTTGATGTTGGACCACTGGTTGTCATTAGAAACTTTTCCATCTTTGAAATACTGCATACCATGACCAGTATTAAAGCTGGTATAGAAGTTTGTACCATTGATTACAGAACGTTCCGAAATAAAGGCAGATATGCCTCTCCAGGTTTGGCTTCCGGAAGTCTGCTTGCGGCCTTCATTATTTGCAACAGCAACCGGGTCGAAGGTAGCATTCAGCACAGCCTGCTGCAGTGCCTCACCGCTCAGGCCTTCCGAAGCCAAAGTGCCCTTGCCGTTTTCATAGGTAGGCGCATCCATGGAGCCTGCCCACCAAGCACGTTCCCGGGCAAATACATATTTCTGATAGTCGGGATCGCCACGGCGGTTTTCCGCATATGAGTTATGACCGGAATGGCCAAAAAGGTGCTCGTCCAAATGCTCCCAGCAGGTTGTAGAGCCAAGATTTGCAATACCAGTACGAGGAACCAGATTTTCGTCGTAGGTGTTGTAAAGTGTGCCACGTTTTCCAGCAAATCCGGTCTGTCCGGCTTCAAGTGTGTTAAACACTGTCTTTTTCGGATCCAAGCCCAGTTCTTCCATTGCCTTGACCGAGCCGTCTACATGTGCTTTGCTGGGATCCGGGTTCATATACAAAGAGTTGGAAGCAATCGTAGCATCGTCTTTGTCCTTAATCCAGTTGCTGAAATTCCCAGCGGTCTTATTGTAGTAGTCAATTCGTCCCCAAGTGTCCTTATTATTAGGGCCATAATGATTGGATGCATATGTATGGACATACATACCCTGTGAGGACAATGCACGACAGAACTCCTGATACAGCGGCATGAATTCTGCAGGCAATGCCTCTTCTGCGTTAATAAACCAGCCGTCAAATCCATAGTAGTTTGCCATTTCTACAAGCTTATCCGCCATGGGGAAGCGACCGTTTTCATCCTGATAAACGAAATCGTCTGTATGCTCTTTTCTGGGGAAGAAAATACAGCCCAGTGCCATAACGCCGTTCTTATGTGCAGCATTTGTATAAGCCGGATTGGGAATATTGATAATGCCGAACTCATAGTTACGGTCATACCACTCCGCTTCCGGATTGAAGAGCGAATCGGGAGTGGGGTTTGTTACTGTACCATGCCAAGAGGCACGAACATCTTGATATTGCCAGAAATTAAACAGGTTCTGGGCAAAATTATCATTGTAGTTAAACGGATTAAAAAACTCATTACCATAGTCTCCTGCCAAAGACAAGGATTGAACATTTTGATCCAATTGGGGGTTTGCCTGTGTTGCAGCAAACGCATCATTACGCTTTTGCAGCGGCACACGTGCCCGCATAAATTCTGCATATTCATCTGTTTCGGGCGACCAGGTGCGAACATCATAAGCGTTGTGTCCATGATAAACGGGCTGGTTTTCACCTAAATATCCTTGATCTCCTTCTCGAGGTGGGAGCGTATCTCCGCCTGCAAAAACGGTTGCTGAATAACTGAGTACGATGGTTGTCGCCAACAGAAGCGATAGACCTCTTCTCCATATTTTTTGTCACCCGAATACATTAAAAAACTCGCAAATCCCTCCTGCCATTTTATATTCTCCCGATAAAATCTTATACTTTTCTGAAATGGCTTATAGATTTAGCAGCAAAATGCTCTAGAAACATTTTAGTCGTAAACCATTATGTCATTGATCAGAAATTTATACGATTTTTCAGGCGGATATACACTATAGCATTATTGCAATAATGCCAATAGGCACGGTATCGCTTGCCCGTACCGCAGCCACCGACATTAGCCCCAGGGGTTCTCGGTTGCATACGGCAGGCTCTTGGGTTGATTATAGGCAATATCAGAAATACCGAAATACTTGAGGACCTCAAACAAAGTCTTACCGCAGTGAGTAAATGCGACTGCACCATGATGGGGATAGCGTTTCTGGATCAGGACATGGCGGTAGAAGCGGCCCATCTCAGGAATTGCAAAGATACCAATTCCTCCAAAGGAGCGAGTAGGAACATCCAGAACCTCACCCTCTGCAATATAAGAGCGCAGATTGCCCTCGCTGTCGCATTGCAGACGATAGAACGTTACATCAGAAGCCGCAATATCGCCTTCCAGAGTACCACGGGTAATGTCAGGGGTTCCGCCATTTTCCAACAGGCGATTCTGAATCAGCTGGTACTTGACGGCACACGCATTGCACATCTTGCAACTGGGTGTGTTACCGCAGTGGAATCCCATGAAAGTGTCCTTAATATCATACAGGTACTTTCCGGCAATGTCCTCATCATAGATGTACTTGGGAACAGAGTTATTGATGTCCAGCAATGTCACAGCATCACCGGTAATGCAGGCGCCAATGTATTCTGACAGCGCACCATAAATGTCAACTTCACAGGCAACCGGGATTCCACGAGAAGCCAGTCTGGAGTTTACATAGCAAGGCTCGAATCCGAACTGTTCCGGGAATGCAGGCCAACATTTGTCTGCAAATGCAACATATTTTCTTGCTCCCTTATGTGCTTCCGCCCAATCCAGCAGAGTCAGCTCAAACTGTGCCATTCGTTCCAGCAGGTCCGGGTAGATTTTCTTCTCCCCCATTTCCTTTTCCATATTCGCAATGATTTCAGGTATGCGGCTGTCCCCTGCGTGAGCTTTGTAGGAAACCAGCAAATCCAGCTCTGAGTTTTCTTCTACCTCAACGCCCAGCTCATACAATCCCTTGATGGGAGCGTTGCAAGCAAAGAAATCCTGCGGCCGTGGGCCAAAGGTGATAATTTTCAGATTTTTCACGCCTACAATGGCACGGGCAATGGGGACAAACTCTCGAATCATATTGGCACATTCCTCGGCTGTACCAACCGGATACTCAGGGATATATGCCTTCAAATGACGCATACCCAGGTTGTAAGAGCAGTTCAGAACGCCACAGTATGCATCGCCACGACCATTGATTAAATCGTCATCCCCTTCGGCAGCGGCGATATACATCGTAGGACCATCGAATTTCTGGCACAGCAACGTCTCAGGCGTTTCAGGTCCAAAGTTTCCCAGAAAAACAACCAGGGCGTTCACGTCATGGGACTTCACATCATCCAGCGCAGCCAGAGCGTCCTTCTCATTTTCAACCGTGATGGGACACTCGTACAAGCCTTCCCCATATTCCGCCACAATGCTCTGGCGACGTTTCGTGGACAACGAAATGGGGAAACAGTCACGAGATACGGCAATAATACCGAGCTTTATTTCAGGAATGTTCATTTTATAATCTCCTTTATCCGATAAACGGTGCAATATCAATATTTTCGCCGACCAAGCCTACATAGGCACCGGCGGCAGCTTCGTTGGAATCCTTGTGAGCCAACAGCCATTTGTTACAAGCCCAGAGAAGCTTGTCTTCTGGAGTCTTGGAAGCAATTGCTGGCTTTTCCGTGTTCGTACCCATGGGCAGTGCAACCAGAACCCGAAATCCCCTTGCAGGGTCACAATGGCACGGTGCATAATGCAGTGTCGTTGCAAAGCACTCCACCATGGTACCAGCAGGAACCTTGAACGCCTTTACCTTGGCAGTATCCAAAACGCCATCTTCGATTTCGTCTTGTTTTGCTACCAGCAGGATAAAATCTTCCGTTCCTAAATTGTATTCGCTGTCACGATGGTACTCCAAACAATTCAGTTTCGTATTGTGGCCATTGCACCAGCCCAACTGTACCGGCATACCGCCGTAGAGGTGTTCGCTAACTT
>CAUWEI010000143.1:0-6812 GCA_963557675.1 uncultured Oscillospiraceae bacterium
GATACGCATCGCTGCTTGAAAGCGTCTGCCGTCACTGGGCGTTTTGTTATGGGATTCTTACGCCTGCACGGTTTTTTGTGTAGGCGTATTTTTTATGCTTTTTTAACAGGGGGTGTGGAAAAATTCAGGCGGGTGACGCCTTTGAAATATTCAATATTCAAAGAAAAATGGAGGTATTGCAATGAAAAAACGATTCATAAGCTGGCTTTTGCTTCTTGCACTGGTGATACAGGTGCTGCCTGTAGTGACCTTTGCACAGGAGCAGGATCTGGGTGCTGTACGGGTGATTGTGGAAAATTCCACCGCCACCGAAAAGGACAGCTATTGCTGGAAAGAGGGAGCAACTCCATGGACGGGAGTCTTAGTGGATACCACGGTTCCCTTAAAGGAAGATTCCACCATGACCAGCTGCGTGGTGGACGCTCTGGGCGATACCCACACCATTGTGGGAGCGGACAAGGACTACATTACGGAGGTAGACGGTCTGATTGGCGGTTCCAGCAATGGCTGGATGTGTACCCTCAACGACTGGTTTACCAATGAGGGAATGGGTAGCTTTACCGTTGCGTCTGGGACTCTGGAGGCCGGAGACGAACTTCGGCTTATGTATACCATGCGAATGGGAGAAGATTTAGGCAGTATCTTTGAGGATACCACCAAGACCTTGAAAGGCCTCACTGTTACCGGAGGAACCTTGGGCGGCACCTTCTCCGCAGCCAACAAGCACTATGAAGTGGCGTTGGGCGAAGGAGTCACGTCTGGGAATCTCACGGTAGTTCCGGAGGCTTACAACAAAAACTTTCAGGTTCGGGTCTACAAGGGTCAGACCTACAACCCCGCGGAACCGGGCTACAAGCGGGGACAGTCCATCGCAGTAGCAGAGGGAGACACCATTCAGGTGGTAGTGGGTGACCCTTCGTGGCCTTCCATGAATAATGGTGACTTTGGCGGAGCCGATCAGGTGGAAGCCGGGGTGTACACCTTGCAGGTGGTGCAGACTGCAAAGGACCCCAATGCGGGATTTTCTGCATTTTTTGAGGGCTTGGAGGGCGTTGCTACCGTTGCCAACGGGGAAAGTTATCCCTTCCAGGTGACGGAGGATGAGACCGCTCTGGTTTCCACCAATGTGGGAATCCATAGCTCCGAATCCGCTTTGACTTTTACTTTCCAGAAGGAGGCAAAATTCTCCTTCCAGTTCAAAACCTCTGCCGAGGAACGTTGGGACTATCTTGCAATCCGTTTGAATGATACGATTCTCAATGATTCCTACTCAGACAAGGCAGACTTCAGCGGCGAAATGACGGAATTTAAGCCCTATGAGCTACAGGTCAAGCAGGGCGATGTGGTGAAGGTGGCCTTTGCGAAGGACATTAGCGGCAGCGGCGGTCAGGACTGCGTGTGGCTCAAGGACTTTGCTGCGGCCTTGCCCTACAGCGTCACCTTCCACGCCAACGACGGGACAGATGCCACCACCCAGCAGGGCATTTTCGGTACAGCTGCCTTACAGCCGAATTCCTTTGTAAGACCCGGCTATCGGTTTGCGGGCTGGGCAAAGACACCGGATGGCCCGGTTGTCTATGCAGACGGGGCAGACATTACGCTCACGGAGTCTATGGACCTGTATGCCGTATGGACGGCAGTTTGGGCTGTGACCTTCCCTAATATGCCAAAGGGAACCGCTATTGAGGTGAAGGATGCACAGAAAATGTTGCAGGAACCTCAGCAGGACGGCAGCTATCTTTTGGCAGATGGAGACTATACCTACAGTGCCCATCTGTTTGGCTATGCACCCGTTACGGATGCGGCCTTTACGGTCAAGGGAGCCGCTCTGGAAATTACAGAAACCCTGACTCCTGCAACGACCTATACCCTTCGGTTTGTGATTGCACCTCAGGAGGCCAAGGCAGCCATTGTCCTGACCAACGGGGAAGGAACGGAACTTTCTCCTCAGAACGATGGCACCTATGCCCTGCCCAATGGAGAATATACCTATACCATTAAGGCCAAGGGCTATGCTAAGGTCACGGGAACGGTTCAAGTAGACGGAGCAGACAAAGAGGTTTCTGTGACCTTGGAGGCCTCCAAAGCATGGGACGGAACCACGACCACAGAGCCGGAACAGGCAGATGGTGTGTATCAGATTGGCACCGCCGAAGAGTTGGCCTGGTTCCGGGATTTGGTCAACAAAACCGTTGAGGGCGGCAAGGCCAGCAAGGAAAATGCAGTGTTGACCGATGACATCGATCTGGGCGGTCATTCCTGGAAGCCCATTAGCCCCGTGAGCCGCAGAGGAAGCAGTGTGGACACCAGTGCATACAACGGCTATAATGGTACCTTTGACGGAAAAGGACATACCATTTCCGGTCTGTCCATTGCCACTACGGAACCGGGTTCCGGTTTGTTTGGCTATACCTGCACCAGCGGTGTCATTCGGAATCTTACCGTTCGGGGCAGTATCCATTGCGGTCAGTACGCAGGCGGTGTGGTGGCCGTTGCAGCCGGACGGGTGGAAAACTGTGTGAGCGATGTGGAAATTACCTCGGATGTAGAGGGGAAAAACCTCTTTGCAGGCGGTGTGGTAGGCTACATGGCCAATAGCCAGAAAAAGGCCGTGGTTCAGAACTGCACCAATCATGGCAGCATTTCCTGTCCCAACAACAGCTATATTGGCGGCGTGGTAGGCAATGCCAGTTACGGCACAGAAGTGGCCCGGTGCGGCAATACCGGAACCGTCTCCGGTAAAGAGCGCATTGGTGGCGTTGTGGGCAGCAGCAGCATCCCGGTTACAGGCTGCTATAACACAGGCGCAGTGACTGCCAGTAAGGACCCCGTAGGCGGTGTAATTGGCTTTACCAACAAGGCCGTCACCGATTGCTACAACAAGGGTGCGGTTTCCGGTGCATCCCACAAGGGCAAGTCCAATTTGGGTGTAGGCGGCGTGGTTGGCTGGCTGCACAGTGACTACGGCGGATCGCTGACCGGAAGCTATAACACGGGCCTTGTCACCGACACCGGTTTGGGCACAGTGGGTGCTCTGGTGGGCGGCAAGGGCAGCGAAAAGGCCATTGTTCGTGGCTATTATCTGGAAAATACCTGTGAAAAGGGCATTGGACACGGCGAAAACAGCGAAGATGAGGCCACTGCAATGCCGCAGGAGGATATGACCTCTTGGAAGCTGGCCGGTCTTTTGGGCGGCACCTTTGGTGTCCCGGCGGAAAAGGGAAGCCCGGTTTTGACTTGGGAAAGTGAGAATGTTCGGCTGGTTGCTGTATTTCTCACAGAACCTGCCGACACCCAGATTACGGTGAAAAACGCCCAGAATCAGGAACAGCTTCCCAGCGGTGAGCCGGGGGTCTGGATTCTGAAACCCGGCACTTACACCTATTCCGTCTCGAAGGATAAGTATGATACCGCTACCGGAAGCTTTACCATGGAACAGGGCAGTCAGGCCATATCCGTTGCCTTGACCCAGCAGACTTTCCCGGTGACCTTCCAGGTACAGCCTGAGGATGCCGTCATTACCGTGACCGACGCAGAAGGCAAGGTCGTGACCCCGGATGCAGAGGGCTATCGGCTGAACAAGGGCGAATATCGCTACCGGGTGGAAAAGTTCGGTTATGTGACCAAGACCGGGACCTTCAGCGTGGACAATGGCCCTGTGGAGATTCCTGCCATTCAGTTGGAAGAGGCCGCCAAGCATGAAGTAACCCTGGACATCACCTATGCAGCAGAAGCCCCCGCAAATGCCACGGTTTTCGTATACTGCGGCGAACTTCTGGTAGGCGAATCCACCAAACTGTCTCTGCCGGATGGAGCGTATACCTACCGCATTGTAGCCGACGGCTATTTTAATGGAGAAGGTTCCTTCCAGGTAGAGGGAAAGGCCCTGACGGTTCCCGTATCTATGGCGGTACGTTCCACCTGGGACGGCACCACTGCCCAGCCTACCTTGCAGGATGGAGTGTATCAGATTACCTCTGCTTCGGAACTGGCTTGGCTTGCCAAGACCGTGGATGGCGGCAATACCAAGGTCAATGCCATTTTGCTGGCGGATATTTACCTCAACGATGAACACTCCAAAAACCATTGGGAGCCGATTGGTGAGTATGATAATCAATATGCAGGTACCTTTGACGGCAACGGAAAGACCATTTATGGACTGGATGCCGCTCTGTTTGGATATGGTGCCGAGGGCAGTCTCATTCGGAATGTGACCGTGACCGGCTCCATTTCCGGCTTCTCCAATGTGGGCGGCATATGCACGGCCTCCTATGGTTCCTTTGAAGGCTGCATCAACCGGGCCGATATAAGTGCCAGCGGACAGCGGGTAGGCGGTATCGTCGGTCTGGTGTATGACACCGGTGCGGTTACCAATTGTGCCAACTATGGCAAGATTACTTCCAGCTACAGCGGAAACGGCTACCAGTCCCACTATAAAGTTTATTTGGGCGGTGTTGTGGGATATTCCTACAGCAACATTTCCAATTGTGCAAACTTTGGCACCGTATCTGCCACCAAGGACAACTATGGCGCAATCGGCGGCATTGTGGGCGAAGTGGAGAAGGCGGCAGTACGGAATTGCTACAACATGGGTGAGGTTTCCGGCCCCCGCCGTACCGCAGGTCTGGTGGGCATTGCCAACACCCAGAATGCACTGGTACACACCGGCTACAATGCAGGCAAGATTCAATGCACCGGCGACAGTGTGAATCCCTTCTGCGGTGCAGTGGTGGGCTCCATCAACGACGAAAACGGAAACGGTGTGGGACAGGTGCTCAACACCTACTATCTGGAAAACAGCTACTATTACCGTCACAATTCCAGCACCATCTACACCTGCGGCATTGGCTATGGCACAGGCGAGGCGACCTCCAAGACCGAGGCCGAACTGAAATCGCAGGAAATGGTACGTACCTTGGGCGAGGCCTTCCGTATGGACGAAGGCGGCACGCTCAATCATGGCTACCCGGTTCTTTCCTGGCAGGGCGGCAAGGCCCCGGAGGCAACGGAGGACGAAAAGGCAGTGGCAGCAGATAAGTCCGCTCTCACCGTAAGCCCCTCCACGGTAAATGAGCCTATGACATTGAACCTGGCAAAGACGGGCGAAAATGGCTCTTCGATTACATGGAGCAGCAGCCATCCGGAAATCATCAGCAAGGAAGGCGTGGTGAAGCTGCCGGAGAGTGAGACCACCGTAGTGACCCTGACGGCTACCCTTTCCAAGGGCGAAGCGTCCGATACCCGAAGCTTTGAAATCACGGTGCTGTCTCAGAAGGAGTTTGACCAGAAGACTCTGGAAAAGCTGACGCAGGCCATGGGTACGGTAAAGCTGAAGCCGGTCTTTGGCACCGACACCAATATCGGAACCTGCCTCAGTCACTATGCGGCAAAGACCATTGAGAAAGAGGGCCTGTCCCTTGCGGCAGACCAGATTCAGGTAAGCGTTACCAACGTCGGCGTCAATGCCAACGCTGCCGACCCGGATGCACACATTGCACAGGATGGAACGATTTCCTATTTCTATCAGGACCCGGCTGCCGCAACCATGCACGGGGCCACGGTACGGGACATGGAATTCCTTCTGACCTACCACGATGCCACGGTTTCCGTTACGGCAATGGCCTCCATCCCCTGGGATGCAGACCGGGTCCGGCAGGACATGGAACAGATTGCTCAGGCTCTGACCTTTGATGCCATCAAGGGAGAAAATACGGATGCGGCACAGGTTCGCTCCAATCTTACGCTGCCGGTTTATCTGGAGGGCTATGGCTGGTCTACCATTGACTGGACTTCGGACAGTAAGGTGATTGAGGTTGTACCCGGTGACTTGCCCATTGATGATTGTACGGGTGCGGTTTATCCGGAGGAAGCCGACACCAAAGTGACTCTGACAGCGGAAATTATCTTTAATAAGACCTCTTTGGATGAAGCCCCCATCACCATTCAAAAGCCCATTGAGGTGACGGTTTTGGGCGGAGGTTCCGTTCTGGAAGAGGAAATGCAGAAGGCTCTGGATGCGTATACGCTGGAAAGACTTCTGGATTCCAAGACCCAGAAGCCCATTGACCCCGCCCATGTGACGGGAGACATTCTGCTTTTGTCTCCCAGAAAGCTGGGCATTGACGGAGCCAAGTATGCTTTGACGGTAACGCCCGGCAACGATGCCGTGGAGGTCAACACCTACAGGGCCAATGTGTACCGTCCGCTTCCCGGAAAGGATGCTGTTACGGTGCCTTTGACCGTGACCATTACCCATAAAAAGACCCAGAAAACCATGAGTAAGGAGCTGGGAAGTGTGGTAGTTCAGCCTCTGACGCAGGAAGGAATCGATGCGGAAGTGGCACTCATGGAGGAGGTCAAGGCGAACTTCTTTGTTGGTATTGCCAACGGCAACAAGAGTGCCGATGCGGTGACCGGAGACCTTCACGCCTTCCAGGAGGTTTACCGCAAAGGGGAAGAACTGGTTTGGGTATACAATTATAAAGACCGTACCGATGAGGGCATTGTCCCCACGGACATTCCCAAGGATGGCTATGATGAAAGCTACAATCTCTTCCATTCCAGCAATCCTGCCGTAATCAAGCATGAGAACCTTCTGGTTCGGGTACCCAAGGAGGATACACAGGTTACCATTACGGCTTGTCTGGGCAGCCAGACCTATGCCCGTTACGCAAAGCGATACCCGGACAATGAGCAGTTCCAGAAGCTGACAGGCCAGATGGTATCGGTGACCGTAACGGTTCTGGGAAGCAACTCCGACCAGAAAGCCGCCGATCAGGTATCGGCTCTCATTGATGCAATCGGGGAAGTAA
>CAUWEI010000144.1:0-6638 GCA_963557675.1 uncultured Oscillospiraceae bacterium
GGATAAATCACTATGGATTTTTTATTAAGTGTCCAACTTCATTTTACAATCAACCCATAAGAAATATCGGGTGCCTGCCCATAAAAACTTTTGGGAGGATTTAGAAAGCAGATCGATGGCAGATTCGGACATAGCTGCGATGAAAAAGGATTTCGAGGAAAGAAAAGAAGGGGATTTTTCTTATACCAGCGGGGAAACACAGCGTTATGGCTACTATATGCCCATTGGAACAAAAAACTGGCAGCTTGTGGTTACCGTTGAAGATACGGCTATGAATTCCCATATTCGCTCGATCTATGAGATTAATACCCAAAATGAAATTTATAGCACAACATGCCTTGTCGTTATGATGTTGAGCATTATCTGGTATTTCAAGCAGACAAATCGAGAAATCTTAATTGCACACCAGGAAGCTACAAAGAACATTGAGGTTATGCGTATTGCCTCGAAACATTCGAGACATGTTATTTTTGAGTATGACCAGGCGCAGAGACGCATAGAGATTAAGACGGATACCTCCAATAACGTTGTGCCCAGTCAGGTGCTTACCTCGGTGCCGGAATGTTTTACCGCCATGAATATTTTGGCAGATGACAGCGTTGCTGCATTTGAAAAATTGTTTGAAGAAATCCGGACCCAGAGCAGCTGCGAAGCGGATATTCAGCTCAAAGGAAAAAATGGAATGGCATGGTGCCGAATCTCTATGCACAATATCTACGATGACCAGAACAAAATCGTGGATACGGTTGGTGTTGTGGAAGACATCAATAAACAGAAAAAAGAAGAAGCGATTACCAAGAGAAAATTGGAGCTTCAGGAAGCATTGATTTCTAACGCCCTGCTGTACGCCAAAGTGGATTTGAGTACAGACCGGCTGCTGGAGCTAAATGGAGAAGAAATCGATACGCCCTTTCAGGATTTCCTACATAAGAACATTCTGGATAAGGTCAGCGAAGAGCAACATTCCTATGTGGGCCAGGAGCTGTCGTTGGAGTCCTTAACGGAGGCTTACTGCCAGGGAAAAGAATCCATGGAAATACAGTTTATTATGCAGCATCATAACGTATCAAAATGGGTGTCCTGTGTGGTGTACCGAAATTATGCCAGTGACAGCTCGAAGGTGATATTGGTGATTACGGACATTGATGAGAAAAAGAAGAAGGAAATTCTTTTGCGGGAACAGGCAGAGCGGGACGGCTTGACAGGCTTGTATAATGCCGCTACCACACGTTCCAAAGTCAACGAGATTCTGGCGTCCAAACACGCAGCAGAGGGAAATCAGATATTCATTTTGCTGGATTTGGATAATTACAAGCTGATTAACGACACCTTTGGGCATAGCTATGGAGATCAGGTGCTGATTGATGTGGCAGCGATACTGAACACGCATTTCCGTTCCAGTGATATTGTGGGCCGCTTAGGCGGAGATGAATTTGTGGTCTTGCTGTGTGATGTGAAATCCTATAAATATGCAGAACATTTGACAAAAGGACTGTGTGAACTGCTGCATAAGACCTATGCGGAAGGAGACCAGCAAGTGACAATATCTGCCTCGGTAGGTGTTGCCATTGCTCCGTACGATGGTAATACCTTTGAGGAACTGTACAAGAAATCGGACACGGCATTGTACCAGATTAAAAAAGAAGGAAAGAACGGATATAGACGGTACCAATAAAAAGTAATGTGATGGCTTTTTCGATTATTTACAGAAGAAAAGTAAAAAATCTAAGGAAAGCACTTGACGAACAGAGCAAATCGGTTTATGATAGCAAGTGTATATGAATAGGCAAAGCCGCTGAAAAACGGTGACGCAAAGCTATGAGTCTACGGCAGGAAACTGCTACGATTGTCAAGCCGCAAAGAACTTTGGCATAGGAATGCCAAGGTTTTTTGCGGTTTTTTTATTGGAGGTGATGCAATGAACGAAGTATATCGACAGGAAGAAAAATATCTGATGACGCTGGTGGAGATGCACAGACTTTCTGGACTGCTGGATTCCGTTATGATTCAGGACTCGCACAATGGCGCACGGGGATATTGTATTCGCTCCTTGTATTTTGATACGCTCAATGAAAAGGACTACGAGGAAAAAATGGACGGAATCGAGCTTCGGCGAAAGATCCGTCTGCGGATATACGATCCATCCGCTCCGTTTGCCATGCTGGAAATGAAGCAAAAGGAAGGCAATTATCAGAAAAAACGATCTCTGCGTTTGGGGCGGGAGGATGCGAAGCAGCTGACGCAGGGACGGTATGACTGCCTTTTGCGTTACGAAGACCCCTTTGCAGCAGAGTGCTACGGATTGATGCACAGTGCCTGTTATCGGCCGAAAACCATTGTGGAGTACCAGCGTAAGGCGTATGTGGCGAAGGAAAACAAAATACGAGTGACCTTTGACCTCGAGATCCGGGCAACCGAAACCAGTTTTGAGCTGTTTGACCCAAAGCTGAATTTATACCCGGTGCTGGATGCCTTTAACGGGGTGCTGGAAGTCAAATACAATGGATTTTTACTCAGCTACATCAAAAGCTTAATCAGTACGGCAAACCGCTCACAGTTGTCTGTCAGCAAATATTGTCTGGCAAGAAGTGCGACATTGCGCGGTGATTTCTAAAAAGGAGAAAACGAATATGAAGAAAATGTTGTTGGAATTGTTTGAAAGTACGGGACAGTTGACCTTGGAAGGCATCCTGCTGCGAATGTTGGTGGCAACGGTCATTGCGTGTTTTATCTATTTGTCCTATAAGCTGTCCCACGAAGGAAGTATCTACAGCAAGAAATTTAATGTTTCCCTTGCAGCCCTTACGGTCATTACCACAACGGTTATAACGGTTATTGGTAATAATATTGCGATGTCTCTTGGTATGGTCGGTGCATTGTCTATCGTGCGTTTCCGTACCGCCATTAAGGATTCACGAGATACGGTGTACATCTTTTGGGCCATTGTAGCAGGTATTTGCAGCGGTGCCGGTGATTTTCTGGTGGCCGCTGTTGGCAGTGCATTCATCTTCCTGGTGCTTCTGATACTTGGTCGTATTAAAAACGACGGCCGGATGCTGCTCATTATCCGTACCTCAAGAGCCAATGAAGAGCGAATCGAAGCTTTGGTGTTCCAGTATTTCTCCCACAAGGCAAATCTGCGTGTGAAAAACACCACAGAATCTACAGCCGAATTCATTTACGAGATCAGCAAGCGTATGCTGGATCGGGCACAAAAGACCCCCAAGGGCGGCAAGAAGCCCAAGAGCATTACCGATTCCATCTATGAGATCGGCAGCATTGAATATTGCAACCTTGTGATGCAAAACGATGAAATCAGCAGCTAATCGGCGGCTGGGAAAAGAAAGTTGATAAAATGAAGTACAAATTACTAGGTGTCTTAGCGGTGGTTGTGATGCTGGCAGTGGCCATCATCGCCACGAATTCAGACAAAGAGAATCCGCAAAACCGAGTTCATCAGCATAAAACGGCCCGTCAGCCGGATGCGGGCTGCACATGCGATCAACATGAGCTGTGTACCCATCTGCCTCTGGTGATAATCGACACCGATGGGCAGGAAATACCGGGCGTTCCCATTACAGACGAGCATAGACAGGAATTGGGATTTACGACCACGGAGGATGGGCAGGAGATGCTGAATGCTCACATTTCCATTATGAGCGATAATAAGCACAACCACCACCCTTCGGATAAGCCGGATTTGGCAACCAGTATGCAGATTCGTGTCCGAGGAAATTCCTCCCGCTATTTTGACAAAAAGGGATATCTCATTCGACTGACCGATAAAAACGGTAAGTATAAAAAGAAAGAGGTTATGGGAATGGCCCCGCACTATGAATGGGCACTGCACGGGCCATATCTGGATAAATCCCTGATTCGCAACTATATGTGGTACAACATTGCAGGAGAAATTATGGGATATGCTCCCAATGTGCGTTTTTGTGAAGTCATCATGGATGGGAAATATCAGGGACTTTATGTGATGACCGAAACGATTACCAATGGCAAGAACTGTCGGCTGGACATTTCTGAGCCGGTAAAGGGAACGGATAAGACCGGTTATGTGCTGCGTCTGGACCGTGGAAGCAATACGCCCATAAAAAACATTGAAACCTTTACCAACTATACATATCGAAACCGACAAAACGTGGATATTCAGTATCCACGTTCCGGAGACCTGACCCCAGAGCTGGCAGATGCCATAGCACAGGATTTTTCGGACTTTGAAAAGAGTCTGTATTCCTATGACTACGACACCGATGATTATGGATACTACAATGACATTTACGTGCAATCCTTTGTAGACTATTTTATCATCAATGAGTTTACCACCAACTATGATGCCGGCTGGCTGTCCACCTATATCTATCGGGACATTGGGGACAAGTACCACATGGTGGTATGGGATTTCAACTCAGCCTGTGATAATTACATTCATTCCACCCTTGCGCCTCAGCGGTTTGAAATACAGCATATGACCTGGTTCTATATGCTGATGAAGGATGAATATTTTACCGATCGGATCATTCAACGCTATCAGGAGCTGAGGAAAAGCTATCTCAGTGAAGAGTATCTCAATCAATATATTGATGATACGGTGGCCTATTTGGGCGATGCCATAGACCGAAACTTTGAAGTATGGGGCTATACCTTTGATGAAAATATGATTCAGCCAGCGGAACGAAATCCCCGCAGCTATGAGGAAGCCATTGCACAGATAAAGGAATTTATTCATGTGCGTGGAACCTGGCTGGATGAGCATATTGACATCCTATCCCAGTATAGCCACGATTCAAAGAATAAGAAATTCAATCACTAATCATCCATGGGGGTATGTACCATGAAAAAATTTATTATTGCGGCAACCATTGTGGTACTGCTCTTATTTGCATGGAATATTGCGTACTACAATTTTGGTGTTTATATCGATTTTCACCCCAATGAGCCGGTCACGACCTTTATGACCACGGATGCCGATACCATCTACATGGAAAAAGACGGAAAAACCGTTCCCTTTGAGATTCGGGGCGTGAATATGGGCGTCGGTCTGCCGGGAGAGTGGGCAACGGACTATGCGGTAGACAAAGAGACGTATTTGCGGTGGTTTTCTTGGATTCAGGAGATGGGCGCAAACACCATCCGGGTATACACCGTCTTGCAGGATGACTTCTATAATGCGTTTTATGAGTACAACAAGGACCGTGAAGAGCCGCTGTATCTCATTCATGGCGTATGGGTGAATGACTACGTGCAGAACTCACACCGAGATGCCTATGATGACGATTTTCGGCAGACTCTGCTGGACGACTGCCGAACCGTAGTGGATATTTTGCATGGACAAAAGAATCTGTCTCTGGGATATGGCCTGGGTTCGGGTAGCTACCGCAAGGATATTTCTCCGTGGGTGATTGGGTATATTATTGGCGTGGAATGGGAAGACGTTACAGTAGCCTACACCGATGAGAAATATCCCCAGCGCAACCAGTACCAAGGCACCTATATGTACACAACAGAAGATGCTTCTGCCTTTGAAGCGATGTTGTGTGAGGTGGGAGACAAGATCATTGAGTATGAATCCCACCGATATAAGGAGCAGAGACTGGTGGCGTTTTCCAACTGGCCCACAACAGACCCCTTTGATTATCCCGAGGACATCACCCGATTCTTTATGAAGTGTGCCAAGGTGGATGTGGAGCATATCAAAACAACAGATGCCTTTTTGTCGGGACACTTTGCTTCTTACCATGTGTATCCGTACTATCCGGACTATTTGAACTATGAAAAGGATACGACGGGTTTTGCACATACAGAGGATGGAACCCTCAACACCTATCGGACCTATCTCAAACGGCTCAATGCCCACCACAATATTCCGGTGGTGATTTCCGAATACGGTGTATCTACCGGACGGGGAATGGCCCAGAGAGATAGCAATACCGGCAGAAATCAGGGTAATATGTCGGAGCAGGAGCAGGGACAGGCCATCATTGACTGTTATAAGGACGTTGTGGAGTCCGGCAGTGCCGGCGGCTGTGTGTTTACCTGGCAGGATGAATGGTTTAAGCGTACTTGGAATACAATGCATGCAGTGGATATGGACAATACGCCCTATTGGAGTGACTACCAAACAAACGAGCAGTACTTTGGCCTCCTTTCCTTTGATCCGGGAAAAGAAAAAAGTGTTAGCTATGTGGATGGAGACATTTCCGAGTGGGAAGAAAAAGACCTGGTGATTAAAAACGGAGATACCTCTGTTTCCATGAAATACGATGAAAAATTTCTGTATTTTCTGGTTCACAAGGAAGGCTTCTCCCCGGAGAAAGATAAGCTCTATCTTCCCATTGACACCACCCCTAAAACAGGAAGCACCTATTGCGAGAATTACGACATCTCGTTTGAACGGCCCTGTGATTTCGTCATAGCGATTGACGGAAAAGACAATAGCCGTGTGCTGGTGCAGGAACGGTATGAGGTCATGCGTGCCATGTATCTGCATGAAACGGAAAATCGGGATGCCTTTATTGACCCGGTGGATGCGGATACGCCAGTATTTAAGCCCATTGAACTTATGCTTCAGACGGCAACCCCGCTTCTGACCGGCGACTGGCAGGCTGTAGCAGAAACCTACGAAACGGGAA
>CAUWEI010000145.1:0-6623 GCA_963557675.1 uncultured Oscillospiraceae bacterium
TTGCAGTGCTGTCCGGTGTTGCCATTGCAGGCGTGATTATGACCCTGCTGGGAACCGGCGTGCTTGCCGTATTTTCTCACTGATTCAAACAGACCTGTCGCAGAAGTGGCTGCGGCAGGTCTGTTTTTGGCGTTGTGCAAGGGAGAAATGAACGGTCAAACCGGGCAGAATCCGGAAGAACAATGGAAGAGATCGGGGGATTTGTTGACTTTTCATGGAAAATGGAATATAATAGACAAGATAATGGATGAATATGCTTAATTTGTGACGGAGGAACCATGGCAAAGAAAAAAATAGTGTATGATAATACCTCCATCTCCATGCTGAAAGATGAGGAGCGGGTTCGGAAACGACCTGCGGTTATTTTTGGTTCGGATGATCTGGAAGGCTGTAAACATGCGGTGTTTGAGATTCTCTCGAACGCCATCGATGAGGCCAGAGAAGGATATGGCGATTTGATCATCGTCACCCGATATGAAGATCTATCCGTAGAAGTCGAGGACTTCGGCCGGGGCTGCCCGGTGGACTTTAACGAGAAAGAGCAGCGTTATAACTGGGAGCTGGTGTTCTGCGAAATGTACGCCGGCGGCAAATATGATACGGATGGTGCCAACTATGAGTATTCCCTGGGCCTCAATGGTCTGGGTTCCTGTGCCACCCAGTATGCATCGGAATATTTTGATGCAGTCATTCGCCGGGATGGGCAGAAGTACTCGCTGCACTTTGAAAAAGGTAAAAACATCGGTGGACTGAATACAGAGCCTACGGACCGGAAGAAGACCGGTTCCTGCTTCCGCTGGCGGCCCGACCGGGAGGTTTTTACGGAGATTGACATTCCCGCTTCCTATTTCCGGGATGTGATTCGTCGGCAGGCGGTGGTCAATAAGGGAATTACCTTCCGGTTCCGCAATCAGGTGAACGGAAAGTTTGAGACCGAAGAGTTCTGTTATGAGCGGGGCATCGTTCAATATCTGGAAGAACTGACCGGGGACGATGCCTTTACCATGCCCGCCTATTTTGAGGCAGAGCGTCGAGGCCGTGACAGTGAAAACCGGCCGGAAATGAAGCTGAAAATTTCGGCTGCCTTCTGCTTTTCCAAGAAAATCAATCATGTAGAATACTATCATAACTCCTCTTGGCTGGAACACGGCGGTTCGCCGGATAAGGCAGTGCGTTCCGGTTTCGTGGCGGCCTTTGATAAATATATCAAGGAAACGGGAAAGTACACCAAGACCGAGGGAAAGATCCTCTATCAGGACATCCAGGATTCTTTGGTGCTGGTGACCAACTGTTTTTCCACCATTGCCAGCTTTGAAAACCAGACAAAGAAGTCGGTCAACAGTAAATTCATTCAGGAGGCCATGACGGCCTTCTTCCGGGAAAACCTTCAGGTCTGGTTTTTGGAAAACAAGGCCGAGGCGGACCGGGCGGTGGATCAGATTCTGGTTAATAAGAGAAGCAGAGAATCGGCAGAAAAGGCCAAGATTACGATTAAAAAGAAGCTTTCCGGCTCCATGGACATCAGCAATCGAGTGCAGAAGTTTGTGGACTGCCGAAGCCGGGACGTAAGCAAACGAGAGCTTTACATCGTGGAGGGCGATTCCGCATTGGGTTCGGTAAAGCTTTCCAGAGATGCAGAGTTTCAGGGAATTATGCCCATTCGAGGTAAGATTCTCAACTGCTTGAAGGCCGATTACGACCGGATTTTTAAGAGTGAGATTATTACAGACCTTCTGAAGGTCATCGGCTGCGGCGTTGAGGTGACAGGCAAAAAAGCCAAGGATTTGACGTCTTTTGACCTGGGGAATCTGCGCTGGAATAAAGTGGTCATCTGTACCGATGCCGACGTGGACGGATTCCAGATTCGGACGCTGCTTTTGACCATGCTCTACCGCCTGACCCCCACACTGATTCAGGAGGGATACGTGTATATCGCAGAATCGCCCTTGTTTGAAATCAGTCAGAAGGATAAGACCTGGTTTGCCTACAACGAGGCAGAGAAGGGGAAGATTCTTAAAGAGTTGGAGGGCAAAAAAGTCACCATCAACCGCTCCAAAGGTCTTGGTGAAAACGACCCGGAGATGATGTGGATGACCACCATGAACCCGGAGACCCGGCGGCTCATTAAGGTAATGCCGGAGGACGCAGAGCGCACGGCAATGTACTTTGATATGCTCTTAGGTGACGGCCTCAGTGCCCGAAAAGACTTTATCGCAGAAAATGGCCAGCATTATTTGGAGCTGGCAGACCTTTCCTAAGCAAAGCGAGGTAACCAATGGCAAGAAAGAAGAAAGAGGTGCAGGACGCCGCCAAACGGGAAGTGCCAGGCGTAGTAGGGTTGCATGGGTCGGTGGAGGAACAGAACATCACCCAGACCCTGGAAATCAACTATATGCCCTACGCCATGAGCGTCATTGTCTCCCGAGCCATTCCGGAGATTGACGGCTTTAAGCCTTCCCATCGAAAGCTCCTGTATACCATGTATAAAATGGGCCTGCTGTCCGGCGGACGAACCAAATCCGCCAACATCGTGGGCCAGACCATGCGGCTGAACCCCCACGGTGATGCCGCCATTTATGAGACGATGGTTCGTCTGTCCAGAGGCTATGGAGCACTGCTTCATCCCTTTGTAGATTCCAAGGGTAACTTTGGTAAGGTGTATTCCCGAGATATGGCCTATGCGGCCTCCCGATACACCGAGGCCAAGCTGGATTCCATCTGCACGGAGTTGTTCCGGGATATGGACTTCGACACCGTGGATATGGCAGATAATTATGACGGCACCATGAAGGAGCCGACCCTGCTGCCGACCACATTTCCCAATGTGCTGGTGTCTTCCAACACGGGCATTGCAGTTGGCATGGCCAGCAATATCTGCGGCTTCCATCTGAAGGAGGTCTGTGAGACCGCCATTGCCCGGATGAAGAATCCCAATCACGACGTAATGGAAACCATGCCCGCACCGGATTTCCCAACGGGTGGCCAGATCCTCTATGACCCGGCGGAGATGCGTGCCATCTATGAGACGGGACGAGGCAGCTTCAAGGTGCGGGCCAGATGGAGATACCAGAAGGAAGGGAACCTCATTGAAATCTATGAGATTCCCTACACTACCACAGTGGAGTCCATTCTGGACAAGGTTTCCGACCTGATTAAGGCCGGAAAAATCAAGGAAATCTCCGATATGCGAGATGAAACCGACCTGTCCGGTTTGAAGCTCACCATCGACCTGAAACGTGGTGTAGACCCGGAAATGCTGATGGCAAAGCTCTTCCGCATGACCACCCTGATGGACTCCTATCCATGCAACTTTAACATTCTCATTGCCGGTATGCCCAGAGTAATGGGCGTGGCGGAGATTCTGGATGAGTGGACCGCATGGCGATGCCAGTGCGTGAAACGCCGAGTCTTCTTCCAATTGGGGAAGAAAAAGGACAAGCTGCACCTGCTGCAAGGTTTGGAACAGATTCTTCTGGACATTGACAAGGCCATTGAGATCATCCGGCAGACCGAGCAGGAATCGGAGGTCGTGCCCAATTTGATGATTGGCTTTGGCATTGACCAGATTCAGGCAGAGTATGTGGCGGAAATCAAGCTTCGGAACATCAATAAGGAGTACATTCTGAAGCGGACGGCAGAAACCGATGAACTGATTCGGGAAATCCAGGATTTGGAGGATACGCTGAAAAGCGACCGCCGGATTCGGAAGATCATTATTGGAGAATTGGAGCAGGTCTGCAAGAAGTACGGCCAGCCCAGACGGACGGAAATCCTGTACCACTGGGATCAGGCAGCTCAAGTGGAGCAGGCCCAGGAGGTGCCGGACTACCCGGTGACCATCTTTGTTTCCAAAGAGGGCTACTTCAAGAAGATTACGCCCCAGTCTCTGCGTTCCTCCGGCGAACAGAAGTTCAAGGAGGGCGATTCTCTGGAATTCTCTCAGGAGCTTACCAACCGGGCAGAAATACTGGTCTTTACCGACCAGTTCCAATGCTACAAAGCCAGACTTTCCGATTTCGATGACGGAAAGGCTTCGCAGTTGGGTGATTATCTTCCTACAAAATTGGGCTTTGATCCTGGAGAGAATGTAGTACAAGTAGTGTTTCCCGGCAATTATACCGGGTTTGTGTTGTTCTTCTTTGAGAACGGCAAGGTGGCAAAGGTACCTTTGAGTGCTTATGATACGAAATCAAACCGGAAGCGATTGATGGGAGCCTATTCTGATAAAAGTCCTCTGAAAACTATTTTAACCACGGAAAGTGATGAGCTTGTGGCCGTGTACTCCACAGACGGCAGGGCTTTGATCTTCTCCACCGCCCAGCTTATGCCCAAGACCACCAGATCTACCTTGGGTGTAGCAGTCCTTACCCTGCGGAAGAAGGCCATGCTGGAACGTGCGGCACTTCTGAATGATACCGGTATTGTGAATCAAAGCCGGTATAAATCCAAAACTCTTCCTGCTGCCGGTGCGATTTTGCGCCCGGAGGATATGGAAGAAAAGCAAATCACTCTGTCTCTGGACTGAGTGAATTCCAACAGAGCCCCAAATCCATAGGGGGCCAACGTGTAAAAAAGTGAACAATTTAGAAGGGAGCGGTTATCTTTGAATATCAAAAAATTTTGGCAAGAGTTCAAGTGGTTTCCTATTGTCGTAGCTGGTTGTGCGATCTTTTCCCTGGGTTTTGATCTGTTCCTCGATCCTCATAAGTTTAACTGTGGCGGCCTTTCCGGTTTGGCACAGGTTTTTGTGAAGTGGTTTGGCGTTGGTACTGTGGGTCAGTTGACGGCCCTTATGAATATTCCGTTGTTTATTATCGGCGGCCTCAAGATCGGTAAAAAGTTCTTTCTGGGTTCTTTTGTAGGCATGATTGCTATGTCTCTGTTTTTGGATTTGTTTGCAATGCTTCCAATTCCGGAGACAGAGCCGCTGCTGGGTGCTCTTTATGGTGGCGTTGTGACTGGTTTAGGTATGGGTTTGGTGTTCTTGTCCACGGTATCCTCCGGTGGCACCGACATCATTGTTCGACTTCTGAAGATGCGGCATCGTAACGTGCCTATCGGCAAGATTTCCTTGACCTTGGACGTTTCCGTGGCACTGCTTACCGGTATTGTGTTCCATGATTTCAGCAAGACTCTGTACAGCGGTGTAACTCTGTTTGTAAGCTCCATGATTATCGATGCAGTTATCTACAAGTTCGATTACTCCAAGGTGGTTCTGATTATTTCTCAGAAGCACGATCAGATTGGCAAAGTTATCAATGATAAGCTGGGCCGTGGTGTGACCTTGCTGCATGGCGAGGGATTCTACAGCCATAACGACACGCAGGTGATTCTGTCTGCCATTAAGCGGCAGCAGGTGACAGAGCTGAAGGAGGTTGTGGTAGAAGTAGACCCCAATGCATTCATTATCTTGCAGGAGGCCCACCAGGTTTTGGGTGACGGATTCGCAAAATACAGCAAGGATTCGCTGTAGGGGAGGATAAATATGAAACACATGGAGATGCTTTTGCTGTTTCTGGGAGCAGCATGCCTTCTGGGAGGCTGTACAGGCTGGATGAACGGCCAATACAGCAATGTAAAGCCCCATGTGGAGGTATATGCAAACGACCGGGATTCGGAAATCGATACTGCGGTCGTTCGGAACTCTGAGGAGCTGACCAACTTGCTGGTGAGTCTGGTCACGCAACATGCTTCGGAAGTTTCCGTAGATGTCAGTCAGTATGACGGTGCGGTGGAATTAGAAATGGAGCGGGCTGTGGAGAGCCTGCGCCAGGAAAATCCTTTGGTTGCCTATGCCTTGGCGGAGTACAAGGCGGAAGTTGCCGAGGTGGGAGCCAGAAGAATTTGTTCTTTGAACCTATCTTATAGGCGTTCTGCTGAACAGGTGGCTTCCATACAGTCGGTGTGGGGAATCCAGGGGATGAGACAAAAGATCAATGTAGCTTTGGACGATGCCCAGAGTACACTGGTTTTGAGAATTTCCAGCTATAGCGAGCTGGATGTACCAGCCTATGTGGAGCAGTACTACAGCTCCCATATGACCACCATGATGGAACTTCCCCGGGTGACGGTAAGTGTTTACCCGGACCGGGGAAGTTCCAGAATTATGGAATTGAATTTCCAGTATAGCAAGGAACGAGAAACCCTTTTGGAAATGCGCCGAGAAGTTGAGATTATGCTATCTTCTGCTGCGGGTTATGTCCGGGGACAGACTTCTCAAGCAATCAAGGCAGAAAGGCTGTATTCGTTCCTACGCCCTCTGTTTAGTGAAGAGGGAACCTCAGCCTTTCCGATTCACAGTCTTCTGTGTGTAGGCGTGGGAGACAGCTACTCTATGGCTACCGTATACAGTTTGCTGTGCCAACAGGTTGGCTTGGAGTGCCAGGTGGTGGAAGGTACAAAGAACGGGGAAACTTGGTTCTGGAACGTGCTCTGCCTGGATGGGGTCTGGTGCCATGTGGATCTTATGGAAGATTTAGATGGTGGAGAATTGACAATCCGTTATGACCAACAGATGAAAAACTACATCTGGGACAAAGAAGCGGTTCCAGCTTGCCGGATGCCAGCGCCGGAACCAGTGGAATCGACACCGCCGGAATCCGTGGACCCAACCTCTACACAAC
>CAUWEI010000146.1:0-6593 GCA_963557675.1 uncultured Oscillospiraceae bacterium
TTCCTATTCGCTATCTTTTTTTCTCATTTGTCACACATCATTGTAACACCTACAAGAGAGAAATTATTAAATTTCGTCAAATGGTTGACTTCCAGGGAAAATGAAGGTACAATAAATGGCAACCTCTCCCAAAATTCGGGAGAAATAAACCATCCGTTTGGAGGAATATTTGCATGAAAAAACTGTTTGCACTGCTTCTCTCTCTGGTACTGGTATTTACCTTCGCTGCTTGCAGCAACAAGGATGCACAGACCAACGAAACCAAAGGAACTGGCGGAAACGAAAAGGAAACTTCCGCATCCACTGAGACAACAGACCCTGCAGCTCCCAGCCAGGATGGCACAGAAGGAAACACCTCTGCTGCCAGCGGTGGTGACCTGGAAGAGTATCCCGTCACCGATGGTGATATTGTAGAAGAAGAGGAGTCTTTGCCTTCCAGCAGCGGTGACCTGAACGGCTAATCGCTTGATTAAGGAACAGACATCGGGGAGGAAAACGACAATGAAAAAATGGATTGCACTGCTGCTGTCCGCCATTATGGTGTTAGGCTTGATGGCAGGCTGCGGAAATGGCAGTACAGCGGAAACAAAGCAAGAGACCGGCAGCACGGAAGCAAAGACCGAAGATAACGATAAGACCGCAAGCAACAGTCAGGATGTGACATTGGCTCTGGTTGTGGCAGGTACCTTCGGTGACCGGTCCTTCTATGACTCTTCTCTGGAGGGTGCTACCCGTCTGGAGAAAGAGGGAAAAATTACCCTCAAGACCATTGAGTGTAACAACACCGACCACTCTCAGCAGATCCGCAATGCTGCCGATGCAGCGAACCTGGTGGTTCTGGTTGGCTGGGAATTCTACGACGTTGAGACCATTGCAGTAGAGTATCCCGACGTGAAGTTCATCTGGATTGACAATGCCACCACAAGCCCCGTGGAGAATGTGCTGAACATTACCTATGCACAGAATGAGGGTTCTTTCCTGGCTGGCTATATTGCAGCTAAGATGTCCAAGAGCGGCGTTGTCGGTGCTGTGGGCGGCGAAGATGCCGATACCATCAACGATTTCATTGTTGGCTACAAGCAGGGTGCTCTGTATGCAAATCCTGCGGTTAAGGTGGAAACCATCTATGCCGGTACTTATGACGACCCTGCAAAGGGCAAGGAGTGTGCATTGGCTCTGAACGAAAAGGGTGCTGATGTGGTGTTCCAAATCGCATCCAAGACCGGTGACGGTGTATTCCAGGCGGCTCAGGAAAAGGGCTTCTATGCCATTGGTGTAGACTCCGATCAGAAGTACATTGCAGACGATGTGATTATCTGCTCCATGATGAAGCAGGTAGGCGGCTCCATCTATGCTGCGGTCAGCGAGTATCTGGAGGGAAATACCTCTAAGTGGGGTACTACTTGGATTGCAGATATGGCTACCGGCTATATTGGCATCGGTTACGGCGAAGAGGGCGCAACACAGCAGGTTTCGGATGAAATCAAAGCAGAGGTTGAGGCTGCCGCTCAGAAAATCGTCTCCGGTGAGATTGTAGTAGATACAACTCGCTAAGGAAACGCAGCGGACATAGCCCCTGTGCAATGCCCGAACTTCTTGGGGCTGTCTCCTATGAGACAGCCCCTTTTTTATGTCACGGCAATCAGTTTATTTGGAGGTGGTCTTTTTGCAGGATTCCGTTGTGCAGTTTGAGCACATATCCATGCAGTTTCCCGGAGTGCTGGCAAACGATGATGTATCCCTGAAAATTAAAAAAGGTGAAATTTTTTCTCTGGTAGGCGAGAATGGTGCCGGTAAAAGTACCCTTATGAATGTACTTTATGGCATCCATACCCCAACAGGCGGTCGCCTGCTCATCAAAGGGCAGGAGGTACAGCACTTTAATCCGAAGACGGCAATCGATATGGGAGTCGGTATGGTGCATCAGCACTTTATGCTGGTGCCTTCCTTTACGGTTGCTCAGAATATTGTGTTAAGCAGGGAGCCAAGAAAAGCCGGAATTTTTTGCGATAAAAAGAAAGCTTGCCAGCAGGTGGAGGAGTTAAGCAAAGAATACGGCTTGAAGGTGGACCCCGATGCGGTAATCAGCGAGATTGGTGTGGGATTACAGCAGCGAGTGGAGATTCTAAAAACGCTCTATCGTGGAGCAGACATTCTGATTCTGGATGAGCCAACCGCCGTTTTGACGCCGCAGGAAACGGAAGAGTTGTTTGACATTCTTCGCAAAATGGTGCGAGAAAAGGGAATGACGGTTATTCTAATCACCCATAAGCTGGGAGAAGTCATTGCAGTATCGGACCGGGTCGGTGTCATGCGGCAGGGAAAGCTGATTAGCGTAGAAGAGACCAAAAACGTAACAGAGCGCAGCTTGGCGGCGAAAATGGTGGGAAGAAACGTTCTGCATGACCCTTTTGAAAAGAAGGGTGAGCCTGGAAAACCTTATATTCGGGTAGAACATCTTTCCGTTTTGGACAATCGGGGACTGCCGGCGGTTCGAGATTTGTCTCTGGAAGTTCACGCCAATGAGGTGGTTGGAATTGCTGCGGTGGAAGGCAATGGCCAAAGCGAGCTAATCGAGGCGATTACAGGAATGCGTGGTATTCAGGACGGTAACGTGTATATTATGGATTCGTCCATTCTGGGCAGAACTCCGGGACAGATTCGTGCAATGGGTCTGGCCCACGTACCGGAGGATCGCTTGGCCACAGGTGTTGCGAAAGAAGGCAGCATTGCGGAAAACCTGATTATGGGCAAGCACCGTCAGAAAGAATATACGTTCTTTGGAATCCATGTGAAGAAAAAGAATGTGCGAAGCTATGCCAAGAAGCTCTTTGATCGGTATGATGTTCGAGCAGCTAGTCTGGATACTCCGGTAGGAAGCCTTTCCGGCGGTAATATGCAGAAAGTGGTCATTGCACGGGAATTCTCGTTTGATACACCGGTGTTGGTCATTTCTCAGCCTACCCGTGGCGTGGACATTGGTGCCATTGAATTTATCCACCAGCATATTATGGACAAGCGAGAGCAGGGGTGTGCCATTTTGCTTTGTTCTGCCGACTTGGACGAAGTGTTCCGACTGTCTGACCGAATTGTTACCCTCTATGAGGGAAAGATCACAGGCGTTTTCCAGGCAAATTCCATTACAAAGGAAGAAATCGGCTACTACATGACCGGTGCACGCAGGGAGGAGGAAAAAGCACATGAGTAAGGAAAAAAGAAAAATCGATTGGGGATACTTTGGCTCATTGGCTGTTTCGATTCTTCTGGCTCTTGGCGTAGGTGCTATCATTATGGCAATCGCCGGATACAATCCTATTAAGTCCTATGCAGCACTTTTGCAGGGCGCAACCGGCTGTGAAAGTGTTGGCGAATTCTTCACTTCTGCCTTTACCAAACGGCAGTTTGGCAATACCTTGGAATATACCATGGTTCTGTGTATGACAGGTCTTGCCTGTGCGCTGGGTGCCAGAGTGGGAATCTTTAATGTAGGCGGTGAAGGCCAGTTGTACCTGGGTGCGATTGTCTCTGCATACATTGGTGTTCTGCTGTCCGGATGTGCATGGTGGATTGCCATTCCGGTAGCGGCCTTGGGAGCTATGGCGGTAGGCGGATTTTATGCGTGGATTCCTGGCATTTTGAAGGTAAAGTGCAAAGTCAATGAGGTCATTACTACCATCATGCTCAATTCTATTGCCATTTACTTCTGTACCTTCCTTTCGACCGGCCCTTGGAAAACCAGTCAGGGAAACCGGGTATCCGGCACGGAAACGTTGACTGCGGATTTGCAGTTCAACCGTCTAATCAAAGGTTCCTCTCTTACAACAGCAATCTTTGCCGCCGCAGTGATTGCATTCCTGGTCTGGTATGTGATGAGCAAAACAGCTACTGGCTACGAGATGAAGCTCACGGGACAAAACCGCCGATTTGCGTTTTTCTCCGGTCTGAAGGTGGATACCATTACCATTGGTGCCATGACCATTTCCGGTGCGATGTGCGGCCTTGTAGGCATGTTTGAGGTCTATGGTGTCAAAGGCAGTTATCAGGACGGCATCAGCAATGAATTCTATTTTGATGGACTGCTGGTGGCAATGATTATGCGATATAACCCAGTTGGTATTATCTTTATGAGCCTGCTTTTTGCGGCTCTGCGAATTGGTGCCTCCGGCATGGAGCTGAACGCCGGTGTTCCCGGAGAGGTGTACCGCATTATTCAGTCGGTCATTATATTCTTTATGGCGGCAGAAAGCGGTATTTCCGCAAGTCTGAAAGCGAAGCGTGCGGAGAAGAAAGCACGTCGAGAGGCAAGCGCCAGACTGGAGGGAAAAGTAAATGGGTAATGTATTTACAACCGGATTGTTTCAGCATATGTTCCGTAGTGCAACCCCAGTAGGCTTGGCGGCTATGGGCGGTTTGATGACCGAACACGCCGGGATTATGAACATCGGTATGGATGGCATGATTCTCATGGGAGCCTTTACATCTGTGGCAGTGAGTTGGCTGTGCGGTTCTGCTTGGCTGGGCCTGCTGGCTGCACTTCTGGTAGGTATTTTGGTAGGGCTGTTCTTTGCTCTGTTCGTGGTAAAATTCAAAAGTGATGAATTCATTATTGGTACAGCGTTGAACATTCTGGCAGGTGGTCTGACGGTGTTCCTTCTGCGCTCCATTTTTGAGGTGAAGGGCTCTTTCCGTGGCACACCGGGACAGCCAGTGGTAGGCCTGCCCAAGGTGGATTTGGGATTTCTGGCCAGAATTCCCGTCATTGGCCCAATCTTGGATGGCAGTTCCGTATTCCTGATTCTGACTTGGGGACTGGTTGCCATTATGTGGGTTTTTGTCTATCGGACTCCATATGGTTTCTGGATTCGGGCAGCAGGCGAACAGCCGGCAACGCTTCGGACGGCTGGTGTCAGCCCGGAGAAAATGAAGTGGATTTCGGCTGTTTTAAGTGGTGCATTTTGCGGCGTGGCCGGTGCACAGCTTGCTTTGGGCGATGTTACCATGTTCTCTGAGGGCATGAGCAACAGCCGTGGTTATGTAGCATTCGCCTGTGTCATTTTTGGCGCAGCCAATCCAGGAAAAGTGTATCTGGCGGCTTTGATGTTTGGCTTTTTTGATGCGTTGGGTTACCGCCTACAGGAGTACGCCAATTCCAATTTGACGGCCATGATTCCCTATGCTATTACGGTGATTATGATGGTCTATGTGGTGGTACGCAGCCAGCAGAAGCGGGCAAAAATGGGAAGAATCGGGGGATAGACAAATTCTTCGAGGAACGGACATTGCCCACCTATTGCATTTTCCCTGTATTTTGGTATAATTGTTATATTCTTTCCCGGGGCCTTTGGCCCCGGGGCTGTTTTGAGAGGTGCTTTTGATTGTTGATGAATGTAATCCGAGTGCTTTCTGTGGTGGGTTCTCTGGGACTTACTTATGGATTGGGCTCGTTTGAGAGTCTGCACTGGCTGTGGCAGCTCCCGGTGTTTTTCCTCTGTTTTTGGATCGCACAGATTCTGCTGTTTTTGGGTGTTTTGTATTTGTGGTGTGCCAGAATTGATTTGGATACTCCGTCGGTAGAAAATTCCCGTGATCGGAAGGTGCTGAATCTTTGCGCTGATTTTGCACTGTCTTTTCTTCATGTGAAGGTTCATGCTACCGGTATGGAGAAGCTTCCCACGGAGGGGCGGTTCTTGCTGGTATGCAACCATTTGAGCCTGTTAGACCCTGTGGTTTTGATTGCCCAGACGAAGAAAAGTCAATTGGCTTTCATCTCTAAGCAGGAAAATAAGACAATGCCGTTTGTCAATCGACTGATGCACCAGACCCAGTGCCAGCTTCTTAACCGGGAAAATGATCGGGAGGCATTGAAAACCATTTTGAACTGTATCGCCCTTATTAAGGAAGATAAGGCCAGCATCGCAGTTTTTCCGGAGGGCTACACCAGCCGCACCGGTCATCTGCAACCTTTCCGTAACGGTGTGTTCAAAATTGCCCAGCGGTCGAAGGTACCCATTGTGGTATGTACCGTCCAAAATACAAACTTAGGATTTCGGAATTTTCTCCATGGCCGTCGTACCCATGTAAAGCTGGACCTTTTGGAAGTGATTCAGCCGGAAGAGCTGGCGGGCACTACAAAGGAGATTGGCGATCATGTCCATTCTATTATGGCCCACAATTTAGGAGAACCAGAAGTTGACAACGGCCCTCAGGGTGTGGTAGAATAGACAAGTAAATATCTCAAGGCTTCTGTAGAGTATGGACGGAGATAGATACAAGTAGCGTTGTCTCTGTGATGGTGACGTGCTCAAAACGGTAAAAGCAGGTTTTCCTGTTTTTATATATTGCGGATCAGGTTGTGTGCCCCGCCTCGGTTTCCTCACCGTGTAAAAATTAGAGGAACAACTTCAAAAGCGGGCGTGGTGGAATTGGTAGACTCGGTGGATTTAGGTTCCTCTGTTGCAAGACGTGCAGGTTCGAGTCCTGTCGCCCGCACCAAAAAGGGGCTGTACAAAAATGGCCCCGACTAAAATTCAGAGGTCCTGAATCGGGCCTCTGAATTAATTTTTCTCAATTATGCTATTTCATTTGGAAAATGC
>CAUWEI010000147.1:0-6592 GCA_963557675.1 uncultured Oscillospiraceae bacterium
ACGCTGAACAATTTTTATCATGCGGGTGTCCAACTTGCACTTGCAATTTTCGAGGAAATTTCTACTCAGCTTCAGGCCGGTAAGGCAAAGATCGTGAAGACTCTGGTGCAGCAGGCCATTGACGAGGGCATCCCTGCTCAGAAGATTCTGGAAGAGGGCCTCATGGACGGTATGAACGTTGTGGGTGAGAAGTTCAAGAACAATGAAATCTTTGTTCCCGAAGTTCTGGTTGCTGCCCGTGCTATGAATATGGGTGCAAGCCTGCTGAAGCCTCTGCTGAACGCTGACGGTGTAAAGGCTGTTGGACGTGTCTGCATCGGTACTGTGAAGGGCGACCTCCACGACATCGGCAAGAACCTGGTCAAGATGATGCTGGAAGGCAAGGGCCTGGAAGTCATCGACCTGGGCACCGACGTAGAGCCTGCCAAGTTCATCGAGGCTGCTAAGGAGCACGACTGCAAGGTAATCTGCTGCTCTGCTCTGCTGACCACCACCATGGGTGCTATGGGCGAGGTTGTCAAGGCTGCTGAGGCTGCCGGTATCCGTGACTCTGTGAAGATCATGGTGGGCGGTGCTCCTGTAACCGAGAGCTTCTGCCGTCAGATCGGTGCTGACGCTTACACCGCCGATGCAGCTTCCGCTACCGACGTAGCCGTGGAGTTCTGCCGGGCATGAGCACAGAAGCAATGATTGCTGCCATTCTGGAGGCCGGAGCCACCAAAGCGGTGGAAATTTCTGGCAGTCAGGTGGTGCTGTCTGCGGAGTTTCGGAAGATCTGCGAGTCCAACCAGTGCGGCGGATATGACCGGTGCTGGATGTGCCCTCCGCATCTGGGCCCCATTGAGGAGCTGATGGCAGAAGTCAGACGCTACCCCAGAGCAATTCTCTATCAGACCATTTCTGAAATTGAGGATAGCTATGATATTGAAGGCATGTTTGCGGCCTCTGCCGGTCATGCCCAGGTAAGCCAGAGAATTCAGACTGCCTTAAAGCCTCAGATTGAGGGGGAGATGCTCCATCTCACCTGCGGCGGCTGCCACCTCTGCGAAACCTGTGCAAAACGGGAGGGTCAGCCCTGCCGGATGCCGGATAAGGCATTGCCCTCTCTGGAGGGCTATGGCGTGGATGTGTACAACACAACCAAAGACACGCCACTGAAATACATAAACGGTGAAAACACCGTAACTTACTTTGGAATGATTCTGTTTGGAGTGTGAGCCATGGCAAAGGCAACCATCGTGCAAGGTACAGCCACATATGAATGGACATTTACGCCTCCTATGGGTTTGGAAGAAATATTGACGGCACTTGGCCTTCATTTTCCCCATCCCTGCGGAGGGAGGGGCAAATGCGGGAAGTGTGCCGTTTCCGTGGAGGGAGCGGCTTCCGCACAGACCCAGGCAGAGCGGGAGGCGAACAGTCGCCTGTCCTGTCAGACCGTTCTGCTGGGAGATGCTACGGTGATTCTTCCGGATGTGCACCAATTGGAACAAATCCAGTTTTCTCATGGGGTCACAGGGGCAGACCCTATGGAAGGGGACTATGGTGCAGCGGTAGACCTTGGCACCACCACTCTGGCCCTGTCTCTGTATGACCTGCGGCAGGGAACTCTGCTGGCACAGAGCGGCTGCGCCAATCCGCAAGGAGTGGTAGCAGCGGATGTCATTGGCAGAATTCAGGCCGCCATGGAAGGTGCTCTGGAAGACTTGTCTCAGATGATTCAAAATGCCATTTTGGGGCTGCTTCAGGAGGCTTGCACAAAGGCAGAAGTGTTGCCGGAGCAGGTAAAGACCTTGATTTTGACGGGTAATACCACCATGCTCTATCTCTTGACTGACCGGGACCCTGATTGCCTGTCCCATGCACCCTTTGAGGCAGACACCCTCTTTGGCATGGAAACCAGATTGCTGGATAGAAACGTATTTCTTCCCAAGTGCATGAATGCGTTTGTGGGCGCAGATATTACCTGTGCTCTCTTGGCAAGCGGACTTTGTGACAGGGAAGAGACCGCCCTTTTGTGCGATTTGGGAACGAACGGTGAGCTGGCTTTGTGGGTTCAGGGTCAGCTCTATGTGACCTCTACTGCTGCCGGCCCTGCTTTTGAAGGGGCGGGCATTTCCTGCGGCTGCGGCAGTATCCCCGGTGCCGTAGATCGGGCTTGGGTCGAGAATGGAGAGCTGCACCTGCACACCATTGGAGAGTTGCCTGCGGTAGGTCTCTGTGGTTCCGGTCTTATGGACTTGGTGTCAGCGGGCTTGGAGCTGGAAATCATCGAAGATACCGGTGCCATGGAGGAGCCTTGGGAATTTGCTTCCGGCGTATCCCTCCTTCCCAAAGATGTCCGGGCAGTTCAGCTTGCCAAAGCAGCAATTGCGGCAGGAATCTACACCATGCTGCAACAGGCTGGCCTGGAGCCTGAGGAGGTCCAGCAGCTTTATGTGGCGGGAGGATTCGGAAGCCACCTGAATCTGTCCTCTGCGGTAGCCATTGGCCTTGTGCCTCCGGAACTGGAAGACAGAGCTGTAATTTTGGGTAATGCAGCCCTGACAGGAGCCTCTCAGATCCTGCTCAACCGTCACTTGTGGCACAGAGCAGAGTCCATTGGAGCCATGGCGACCCATGTGAATCTGGGAGGAAATCCCGTATTTAATCAGCAGTATATGGAGCAAATGCTCTTTCCGGAAGACTGAGATTTGAAATAGAGGTATACAATTATGACCAACAAGGAACGTTTTATTCGCACGTTGAAGTGTGAAAATATTGGTGGGCAGGTGCCGACCTTTGAGCTGGTATTTTATCTCACCATGGAGTCCCTGGGCAAGGTACACCCCTGCCATCGAGCTTTTGACCAGTGGGATCAGATGAGTGCCAAAGAGCAGCAGCTCCACATCAACGACATTGCACAGGTTCATGTTGATATTGCTAAGAAATATGGTCACAGTGCAATTTTCCTTCAGGGTACTCCCGGCGGATTGGAAGGCTTCCAGCGGACTTTGGAGCGGATTCGTGAAATCAGTGGTGATGAGTATTACATCATGTCCCACGGTGACCCCACTTGGGCAATCCCCGACGGTGATAATATGATGGACTTCTCCTGCATGATGTACGAGGAGCCGGAAAAGCTCCATGAGAGATCCAAGGTTCTGATGGACAAGGTTTTGGAGGCAGCACAGACCCTGGACAGCCGGGGCCATCTTCTGGATGGTTTCACCATGTGCTCTGACTACTGCTTCAATGTGAATCCCTTCTTCAGCCCTGATCTGTTTGAAGAGTTCATCCAGCCCTATCTGAAGCAGACCATTGCCGAATATCGGAAGATGGGTTACTACTCCATCAAGCACACCGACGGCAACATTATGCCCATTGTCAAGCAGATTGCGGACTGCAAGCCCGATGCCATTCACTCTCTGGACCCTCAGGGCGGTGTATCCATCCCTGCCGTTCGGAAGCTGATTGGTGACGATATTTGCCTGATAGGCAATGTGAACTGCGGCCTGCTCCAGACCGGAACAGAAGAAGAGTACAAAGCCGACGTGATGCGTTCCCTCCGAGAAGGCATGGAGCGTGGCTATGGCTATGTATTCTCTACCTCCAACTGTGCTTATACAGGTCTTTCTCTTGATCGTTATGAGGGAATGAATGACCTGTGGCGTAAGTACGGCAATTATGAGGATTATCAAAAGAACTTCGGTTAATCTTTCCGGTAGACAGAAGGGAAAACAAAATGTTTACACCTGATTATAAAAATCTGGAAAATGCGGCCAGAAACTTACCCAGCAACCGCATTCCGCTGTATGAGCATATCATTTCCCCCACCTTTATGGAACAGGTGACAGGCCAGCGCTTTGCACATCTGTTAAATGGGGATCTGGATGACAAGCGGGAATTTTTTCGGCACTTTAATGGCTTTTTCAAGGATATGGGCTACGATACAGTGTCCTTTGAAGGCTGCATCTGTTCCATTCTGCCCGGTGGTGGTGCGCTTGGCAACCACAAGAAGGGCATCATTCAGACACGGGAGGACTTTGAGAAGTACCCCTGGGACAGCCTTCTGGATCGCTTCTTTGATTTCCACAAGGATATGTACCGTGCCTTGGCAGACACTATGCCCGAGGGTATGCGAGCCATTGGCGGCGTAGGAAACGGCGTTTTCGAGTGCGTCCAGGATTTGGTGGGCTATGAGGATTTGTGCTACCTGCGGGTCGATGACGAGGAGCTGTATAGAGATCTGTTTGTGAAGGTGGGCGATGTAATGTCTCAGATTTGGGCCACCTTCCTCAAAGAGTACGGCGAGGCCTTCTGCGTCTGCCGCTTCGGTGATGATTTGGGCTTCAAGTCTGCCACCTTACTCAGCAGTGAGGATGTGAAAGAGCACATTGTACCCCAGTATGCACGAATCGTGGAGCTGGTACATCAGGCCGGAAAGCCCTTCCTGCTCCATTCCTGCGGCAATATTTTCTCTGTGATGGATGAGATCATCAATGTGGCAAAGATTGATGCAAAGCATTCCAATGAGGATGCAATCTGCGACTATAGCCGCTGGATTGAGGAGTACGGCGACCGCATCGGCAATTTTGGCGGCTTGGACACGGATGCTCTGTGTGATGTGAACCCCTGTGACATTGAAGCCTATACCAGACGTGTCTTTGACATCTGCCAGAAGAAGGGTCACGGCATTGCATTGGGAAGCGGTAACTCGATTCCGGACTATGTAAGCGTAGAGCGGTATCTCAAGGCCAATGCAGTTATGCGTCAGCTTCGGGGAGAATAACCGCTGCTGAATGGAATAAGGATGCAACCATCCCGGTCTGTAAAATCAGGCCGGGATGGTTTTTTTAAGGAAAAAATAAAAAGGCGGCGTAGCTTTGCGAAGTTACGCCGCCTTTTCTGACAATGGGTAAAGTGTATTTTAATACTGATATTTTTTGCGCTTGACGAGGATGAACACGGTACCAAGAATGGAAGCGAGCAAGTCTGCAACGACGAGGGACATCCAGATGCCATTCAGCTTCCAAAGCAAGGGGAGCAGCAGAATGGCGGGGATCTGGAAAGCAAAGACACGGGAAAAGGAAATGACAGCAGAAATCAGGCCATTGTTCAGGGCGGTGAAGAAGGAAGAGCTGAAAATAGCGAATCCTGCAAACAGGAAGCAGAAGGAGAACAGGTGGAAGCCGTTTACTGTCATTTGCAGCAGATCCGGGTCATATCCCACAAAAATTCTGGAAATTGTACCGGACAACAGCTGAGATATAGTGAACATTGTCATAGCACCGCAGCTGATAATGACAAGACTCTTTCGCAGCAGGCTTTTCAGTTCCTTGTGATTTCTTGCACCGTAATGGTAGCTGATAATGGGCGAAACGCCGATGACATATCCCCAAAAGATTGCAGTAAACAGGAAGTTCACATACATAAGTACGCCATAAGCTGCAATTCCGTTATCTCCGGCATAGTTCAGGAGCTGAATATTGTAAAGCAGGCTGACAACGGCAAGGGAAATGTTGTTTACCAGCTCCGAAGAACCGTTGGCGCAGATTTTTAGCATGGCTTTTCCGTTGGGCCGACACTTCACAAGGCGAAGGAGGCTGGAATTTGGTCTGCTGAAATAGAGAAGGGGAATCATGCAGCCGATCCACTGACTGATTATGGTAGCAGCAGCCGCACCAACCAGTCCCCAGGAGAAAACGACAACGAACAGAAAATCCAGTACAATATTGGTGACACCGGATGTGATAGTGGAATAAAGCCCTAGTTTGGTCTTTCCGGCAGTTGCGAACAGGCTTTGAAATTCAAACTGTATCACGCAGGCGGGAACGCCTAAGAGGTAGATTCGCCCATACAGCAGACTGTTTTCCAATAGCTCCCCGGACGCTCCCTGCCATAGGGCGATAGGCCGGAGAAAAATGGAGCCGATCACAGAAACAGCCACGCCGGACAGTGCGGAAAACAGAACCAGTGAGGAAAAGATCTCATTTGCTTTCTTTTCGTTTTTCTCGCCTAATGTTTTGGAGATAAGGGCACTTCCGCCGGTACCGAACATAAATCCGATGCTGCTGAAAAGCATCAAATATGGCAGAATAAAGTTGACGGCTGCAAACGCTTCTTTTCCCACAAAATTGGACAAAAATAATCCGTCTACAACGCTGTAAATCGAGGCGAAGACCATCATAACGATGGGGGACACAGCATAACGCAGTAATTTGTGGTAGGTAAAATGTTGTGAAAAATCCATAGTGTACGAATGTTCCTCCCATATGATTGATTGGGGGATTGGTAAGAAAAAACGCCCCTTTTCCAACTTGCCCCGATTTTTCGTGAGCAGGCCGCAAAAAGGCGACAGGATACTTCGTGAAGCCTCGGAGATGGAAGCTTCAAGCATCGCTACACTTATCTATCACAATTATATCATAGACAGAAAAGTTTTGCAAGAGAGCAACCGGTTTTTGAAAGCCAAAGGTGTAGGTGTTACAATGATGTGTGACAAATGAGAAAAAAAGATAGCGAATAGGAATGGCATGTGCTAAGGTTGAGTTGCTCAGACAAAACCGAAAGGCAGGTGCCACCCTATCCGCTATGAGTAAGATAACACAAG
>CAUWEI010000148.1:0-6339 GCA_963557675.1 uncultured Oscillospiraceae bacterium
CCCGAGTGGGAAGTGCGGCACTGGCTCTGGCTTCCCTTTTGACCCTGACGGCCTGTAAAACAGAACCGGCTTCCGGTACAGAGTCCACTTCGGTAGCGCAGGAGTCTGCCCCTGATTTGAGCGGAGATGTAAACAATCCGGGGCATTATTATGAGAAAATCAACGATCAAGTCAGCATTGATACCCAGGTGATGGGTCCTTCCGAAGGAGTCACCCCCAAGGTCTATGTGGCCAATCTTCCGGAACTGGATATACCCGTAGTGGAAACCCTGCTGCAAAAGTTTGGGGACGATGTGGGAGAGATTCGGGTGGATGAGAGTGACAGGAATTCCCATACGGTCATCATGTCTACAAAGTCGGGAGGATATGCAGACTTTATGGTAGGCTCCGTGAACAGCGATTTCCCCGGATGGAACATGACCTATAATTCATCCGAATATGAGTGGTACAGCAATGTTTATATTGACTATGGCCCGGCTATGCGCAATGAACACCCTGGTGTAGACAACACCGATCTGTATAGGGAGCCGAAGGAATTTTCCTTTGGGACCCCGGAGGAGGCGGAAAAGGAGATACGGCAAGCCCTGAAGGCCATTGGCATTGAGAACCTCCAGCGGACAGAGCTGTTCTATCTGGACCACAAAATCATGGCGGAAGCGGAAAAGAGCGAGCAGGTCTATGACAAAATGACAAAGGGCGGTTCGATGGAAGCAGTGTACAAGGAGGCATGGACGGAGGCGGATGATGCCTATTCCATGCGCTTTGTGGTGTTGCAGGACGGAATTACCACGCTGCCATACAGCTTCACCCGCACCGTAGCATCCAATGCACAAACGACCATTGATGTCATCTGGAACAAAGACGGAATCGTACACCTTTACATTATGATGCCATGGCTGTTTGAAGAGGTGGTGGAGACACCGACGAATCTGGTGACAGCCAATGAGGTGCTGCACATCGTGCAGGAAAAGCTGGGCAAGTCCAAGCCACCATATGAACGGATTGTGGACGATATTTCCATGCGGTATTACTACATTCAGGACAAGGACCGCTGGCTTCTGCGGCCCTGCTGGATGGTGATGATTCTAAATAAAGATCAGCCTACTGAAGGTGAAATGGTGATTTCCGACCATAGTGTGATTTTAATTGATGCCATTACAGGCGAAGAATTTTAGAAATCAATCTGCACATACGAAAATAACGAAATGGGGGAGGAGTATGAATTCCTTTTTTAGGTCTTTATCGGTTGACCTGAAGCGGAGCATCTTTTCGAGATCGTTTTTAACCATGATTGTTCTGCTTTTTGTTATGCAATTCCTTAACACGATAAGCACTGTCACTACCCATCTGATAGCAGAAACTTCCTGGGAATATCTTTTGGACTGGGCATTTCATGGAGATTTCACAGAGATGGTGTTCTGCATCGCTGCAACCGGTTATGCTTGGAGTTACTGCGTGGACCATAAATCCGGATTCTTCCAGCAGGCCGTACAAAGAGTGGGAATTCGTTCCTACTGCCTGTCACGAATTGTCTCCGTGGCAGTGTCCGCATTTCTGGCCACGGTGGTCTCGATGGGTCTGTTTGCCCTGTTTTCCATGGCATTGACTTCCGGAAATATTGTTGACAAATCATACTACCGTAATATAGGATATATGGATTTGGTAGCAGACGGAAAATCGGGTCTATATTTTGTCGTTTCCTGCACACATATGGGGCTAGCCTGTAGTGCCATGGCTCTGACTGGATTGGTTGTGTCTGCCTATACTCCCAATACCTATATGACTGTTTTTACGCCTCTGTTAATTTCAATGCTCGTCCAAGCTGTGAACGGCATCGTTGGGATGCAGATGCAATGGAGTTTGCACGGAATTTTATTTGGTTATTCTAATTTTGGCAGCGTGGCGGCTACCTTTGGTGTCTGTTCGATACTGATTCTTTGCGGAATGGTTTTATTGGGAGATTTGTTCTATCACAGAGTGGAAAAGAGGCGGTAAGTATGACTGCATTAAAATGTTGTAAACTGAATTTACTGCAATGGAGACTTCATCCCAAGTATATCTTGTGCTTGACCTTCCTTGTTTTGAATATGTGGCAGCTGCTTCGTGGTTTTATTCCATACGCCCAAGCGGTTGGGGATACGCTTTCTCCGTGGATTCTCCCTTTGCTGCCGGGACATAGCTCCTCTTATGCGTTTACGATGCTGGCGTTTGTTTTGCTAATCAGTGATGCGCCGTTTCGCAATGCACAGCAGCGGTTTATCATTCAGCGGACGGGAAAGCTTCCGTGGGTTCTGGGACAAATTCTTTACTTATTTGTCCTGAGTGTGGTGTTCACACTGGTTCTGTTTGTCATTTCCTGGGCAGTTGTGCTGCCGGTTCTGGAGTGGCAGACCGATTGGGGCGTTGTGATTGAGACGGCCAGTAGATATCCCGACGCATATGGAGCAATGGGGGTTTTCGTGCCCATTACCTGCTCTTTGGATATTATGCTGGGCTGCACCGGTTTGGAAGCCACGCTTTGGACCATGGGGGTTCAGATTTTGGTCTGTTTCTTCCTGGGGCTGTTGGTGCTGGTGTGCAATCTCTACACCAATCGTTCCGTGGGTACCGCCGTGGCCACAGCCTTTGTGTTTCTCTCCTTCTTTGTCCGCAGCTTGAGTTTTGAGGCGGAATATTTCCGGTATCTCAGCTGGATTTCCCCTCTGTCCTGGCCGGATCGCAGTCTGATGGGCTTTACCAATATGTATTTGCCGCCCTATTCCTACGGTGTGTATATGCCCCTGATTTTGTGTACGGTCCTCATTGTGCTGGTGGTCACCACCATTCATCGCAAGGATGTGGATGGTTCCGAGAATTAAGAGCTACCAAAAATGTGAAAAAACACCTGATTCCGCATGAAAAATCATGCAGAGTCAGGTGTTTTTCTATGGACTTAGGTGAAATTTGCGGAATTAAGACAGTTCCCGTTTCTCGTAGAACCGGATGGACAGATACCAGGAAAGGGCATAGATGAGGCTGGATACAGCAAAGACCATCATGGGAGTACCACCCCAGGACAGACGGGACAGGGATGCTTCGTCAAACAGGGCGGACAGAAGCACACTTCCGCCGCAAACCAGACCAATCATGATAAAGTATGCGATTCTGCCTTTTTCCACGCCCAGCTTAAACACAAAGGGCAGCACCAGAGCCGCTGCCAGCAGAGCCAGAGAAAGCATCAGTTCCAGAATCATTGCACAAGCCTTGATGCTGTCGGGGCTGCTCCAATCCACCATAGTGGCCTGTGCAATGGCGGTCAGTACAAAGACCGCAAGCAGGGCAAACAGCCCAATGAGGTATTTGGCGGAGACCAGTTGGGCTTTGCTGTAGGGGAGGGTACCGCAATAGCGGTTCCATTTGCTGCGCTCGTCATAGGCCAGAAGGGTCACCGGCAGCATACTGACAAGCAAAGAGGGATAGAACACAAAAAACAGATTTCCCGGCATCAAAAGGGACATACCAATAAAGAGCACACACAGCACCAAAAAGGCTTTGCAGTACTTCACGGTCATGTACCATTCTTTTTTGAGCAGACCTTTCATATCATCGTACCTCCTTAACCATAGCCACAAACAGCTCTTCGATGGTGATGGTGCTGAGTTTCCAACCGGAAGGGACGGCCTGCCGCAGCACCACGGCATCCACCCCATAGGCGGTTTCTTTTTTGGATTTGACCGCCGAAGCCGGGAGCTGGGCAAGCTCCTGCCGGGTGCAGTGGAGCAGACCGTATTGCGCCGTAAGGACATCTTTTTCCTCACAAAGCAGCAGCTTTCCCTGATGCAAAAAGGCGATATAGTCGCAGAGCTTTTCCAAATCGCTGACGATGTGGGAGGAAATGAGGATGGAATGGGTTTCGTCTCTTGTGAACTCACACAGCAGCTCCACCACCTGATCCCGCACCACCGGGTCCAGACCGTTGGTGGCTTCGTCCAGCAGGAGCAGCTTGGCATGGTGGGACATGGCAATGGCAATGCCCAGCTTCATTTTCATGCCACGGGAAAAGTCCTTGAAGGCTTTATTGGCCGGGATGGACAGAGACTGCAACAGCTCTTCGTAGGTTTTCTGGTCCCAGTTTTGGAAGGTGCCGGACATAATGGTTCCCACCTGCCTGGTGTTGAGACATTCGGCAATTCCCACCTCGTCCATGACAACGCCAATGTCTTCCTTAATGAGCCGCAGGTTTTCCTGATTGTCTTTGCCCAGAATGGTGATAGTGCCGCTGTCCTTGTGGAGCATATCCAGAATCAGCTTTAGAATGGTGCTTTTTCCGGCACCGTTTTCGCCAATCAGGCCCATAATACATCCCTGAGGCAAAGTGAGATTCAGGGGTTCCAGTTGAAAACCGGGAAAGGATTTTGACAAATTTTTCAGTTCCAGTGCATTCATTTGAGGTCCTCCAATCCAAATTCGACCATTTCCAGAACATCCTGCTTGCTTAGATTACAGCAGGACGCCAGTTGGGCGATTTGCTCAATGTGCGATTCTATTTTTTTGAAGGTTTCTTCCCGAAGAAGCTCCACATTTTTGGGAGCCACATAGCATCCCTTAGCCGGAAGGGTATAGATAAAGCCTTCTTTTTCCAGCTCGTCATAGGCTCTTTTGGTGGTGACGAAGCTGATTCTAAGGTCTTTGGCAAGCCCTCGGATGGAGGGCAGCATCTCATGCTCCTGCAAGGCTCCGCTGATAATCTGGGCTTTGATTTGGGTGTAGATCTGGTCATAAATGGGCGTTCCGCTTTTGTTGTCAATGAGAATGTCCACGTCATCCCCTCTTTCTGAACTGTATAGGTGCATTATATACAGTTTATACAGTTGTGTCAATCCCTATTTTTCGTCCATGGGAAAGAAAAAACAGAGGGTATCCAATTTGATACCCTCTGTTTTGATTGCAAGCGGTGGGATACAGGCGATTCAGAAGTCCTATTTTTACGCTATTGTCTTGTACTGCACAACTTCTTTGGGATGTGCGGTGGAAATAGGGAAGAATATCCCCACTCAGTCAAAAATCAAAGATTTTTGCCAGCTCCCCCGGTGGGGGAGCCTTTGGCGTTCCTAGCCTCCCCCTGCGGGGGAGGTGGCACGGCACAGCCGTGACGGAGAGGGGATACAACCGTCCCCCCCAGAAGTCCCATTTTTACGCAGTTGTCTTGTACTGCACAACTTCTTTGGGATGTGCGGTGGAAACATGGAAGAATATCCCCACTCAGTCAAAAATCAAAGATTTTTGCCAGCTCCCCCGGAGGGAGAGCCTTTGACGTTCCTAGCCTCCCCCTGCGGGGGAGGTGGCACGGCACAGCCGTGACGGAGAGGGGAAACAACCGTCCCCCCAGAAGTCCCATTTTTATGCAGTTGTCTTGTACTGCACAACTTCTTTGGGATGTGCGGTGGAAATATGGAAGAATATCCCCTCTCAGTCAAAAATCAGAGATTTTTGCCAGCTCCCCCAAAGGGGGAGCCTTTGGCGTTCCTAGCCTCCCCCTGCGGGGGAGGTGGCACGGCACAGCCGTGACGGAGAGGGGATACAACCGCCCTACATTCTTCTCTGCTGTATCAGGTGATCCAGCAATTCACAAACCGCCCGGAATTCTCTGTTGATGTCAGCGTTGGAGAACCGCACCACCATCAATCCCAGGCTTTCCAGATATTGCGTCCGGTGAGCATCATAGTCCAGACCTTTTTCTTCAAAGTGCTGCGAGCCATCGATTTCTATGACCAGCTTGGCAGACTCACAAAAGAAATCCACAATATAGTTTCCAATGGGCTTCTGTTTCATGATTTTTACGGGGTAGTATCGCAGGAAATCGTACCACAGGTGTCGTTCTTCGGGAGTCATATTTTTACGCAGTTGTCTTGCATTGCCCAGGTTCTTTGTGTTGTGCGGTAGAAACATGATAGAATATCCCCTCTCAGTCAAAAATCAGAGATTTTTGCCAGCTCCCCCGGAGGGGGAGCCTTTGGTGCAGATGTTAGACTTATTAGAATAACTCAAACTGTTTCCCTCGTTCCTAGCCTCCCCCTCCGGGGGAGGTGGCACGGCGTAGCCGTGACGGAGAGGGGAAACAACCGTCCCCCCAGAAGTCCCATTTTTATGCAGTTGTCTTGTACTGCACAACTTCTTTGGGATGTGCGGTGGAAATATGGAAGAATATCCCCTCTCAGTCAAAAATCAGAGATTTTTGCCAGCTCCCCCAAAGGGGGAGCCTTTGGCGTTCCTAGCCTCCCCCTGCGGGGGAGGTGGCACGGCGTAGCCGTGACGGAGAGGGGAAACAACCGTCCCCCCAGAAGTCCCATTTTTATGCAG
>CAUWEI010000149.1:0-6318 GCA_963557675.1 uncultured Oscillospiraceae bacterium
GGTGAATACCCCCTCCACTCATTTTAGGGATTGACTTTTAATAGTTAATCTTTCTGTATGGATTCAAAAATGGTGGAGTACAGATTTGAAATAATTAAAAAGGAAAAATATAGAAAGTCCGGACAATAACAGAGTGCCGGGTCGCCCCAATCTTTGACAAAGGGTCTGAAAAAAGCCCCCCATATTCGGCGCACACCGCCCTAAGTGGGAGATGCCGCCGGATACGGGGAGCCAATGATTTTAGCGCTTGGGCTTCGTCGCCTCTGGCGGTCTACCCGTTATAACATAGCTTTCAAAAACAAGCAATGACCACTTAGCCCTTCAGAAGCAGATCCAGTCGCTGGAGCATTGCAGCTGCCTGAGCACGGGTGGCATCGCCGCGAGGACGGAGGGTATCCTTCCCTACGCCCTGGATCAGCTTGGTGCCAACCGCCCACTGCATGGTCTTTTCGGCATAGTTGGAAACCTGCTTGTAATCCACAAAGCCGGAAAGGTCTGCGCTCACGGTCATGTCAGCACCCTTCATCTTGGCATAACGGGCAAAGAAGGTTGCCATCTGCTCTCTGGTCACCAGCTTATTGGGTCCAAAGGTGGTGGAGGTAATGCCATTGGCAATACCGTTTTTGCTTGCCCAGATTACAGCATTTACATAATAGCGGCCCTTTTCCAGATCGGTAAAGGGAGTATTGCCCTCAACCTGGGGAGAGCCTGCCATGCGGTACAGCACAGTCACCAGCTGACCTCTGGTCATCTTTTTTTCGGGAGCGAAGGTGGTGTCGGAAATACCATTCATGAGGTTGTTATGATACACATAGCTGACATAGCCATAATACCACTGATTCTTAGGCACATCCGTAAAGGGAACGGGCTTTTCGAGGTTCACCTCGTTCATGTCATAAAGGCGAGTCTTGCCGTTTACCAGACGATTCAGAGAAACCAGAGCACAATATCCCTGTTCGGAAGCCATGCCATCCCGTTCGCCATTGGCGGTGTGCTTAAAGCCACCGTCTTCCACATAGAAGTCACACAGGGCGTTCACCACACTTCTGCCGTTTTTCACGAACCGAGCATCGGTATTGGGGTCGATGCCCAAGCTGGTCAGCGCCACAATGACCTGAGCGGAGGACTCGGAATTGGTGATACCCCAGGAGCCAAAGCTGCCATCGGGGTTCTGCACTTTGGACAGTGTCTCCAGTGCTGTGTCAATAGCGGTCTTTACCTTCTCGTTGCTCTTATAGTAGGGAGCCAGGGACTGAATTGCCATAGCAGTCATATCGGGGCCGGAGTTCGTGCCGGAAAGTGCCCAGCCGCCATCAGAAAGCTGTGTATCCAGGACGTACTGGATGAGACCTTCACGGGTGACCTGCTCACCGCCCTCATAAACTGCGGGGATCTCATAGCTGTGGCTGTCGAAGGCGATCAGTGCCCAAATGGGGCCATTGATGCCCTGCTTTTTCAGGTATTTCATATCCGAAATACCACGAAGCAGGTTATGACCGGCCACATCGGTTACGTCCTTGCCGATAGCAGTCAGAGCCAGAATCACACGGGAGTTATCAGAGGACTTGCTGCGGTTGAGCTGTTCTTTGTCGTTGATCTTCTCAGTCACATACTTGAGAACATTTTCATAGTAACCGGCAGGCACTTCTCTGCCGTCTCTTACAAGCCCCAGAACCAGCCACTCACCGCCAACGGAATTGACAATGGGAGCCGTATTCTTTGCAAGACCTTCCAGATAGTCGCCGGTGGTCTTATAGGCTTTTTCGGTGTCTGCCTTAGGAAGCTGCCAGATGCGGAGGGCTTCCTCGGCTGCTTCCAGGGTAGCGTAGTTGGAAACCAGTGCCTTCTGTGCCTCGGTAAGAGCATCGTAAGCTGCACGGGCTGTCTCGATTTTAGCCTGAGAATCCAGGGTCACTTCGCCGATGGCATCGATGAGTGCCATCACTTCCAGAGCTTCCTTTTCGTCCTGAGACATGTTGCGGATTGCCTCTTCTGCGGCTTCCAGCTTGTCCACATTGGTGACACGCTTCTGCTGCTCCGGGCGAAGGGCATCAAATGCCTCCCGAGCTGCACGCACGGCTGCGGCATCGTCCAATGTAATCGTTTCGGGCAGACGGTCGATCATCTCGATCACTTTTGCAACCGGGTCAAAGCTAGGTCTGTTGCCCAGAAGATCCCAGTATCCGCTCTCCCCGTTCAGGAATCGCTCGTAAGCACACAGGGCTTGCATGGCCTGAACTGTAGCCATAGTGTTGACACCCTGCCCCTTGGCGTGCTTAAAGCCCTGATTCTCCACCATATACAGGGACAGAGCGGACATGAGGTTGTCTGCCTTATCGCCAAAGCCCGGTTCTTCCACCAGGTCTCTGTCCAAAACGGACAGGGCAATGATTGCCTGAGAAATGGATTCGGCACTACCATAATCCAGATTCTTCTCAGCAACCTTTGCCATATAGGCAACACCCCGTTCAACGGCTTCCTGCACGCCATCCATTTCCTGGTAGTATGCAAGGGCCTGAATGGCCATGGCGGTCACATCCAGACTGGAGCCGGCGTTCTTATCCAGACCAAAGCTGCCGTCTTCCTTCTGATAGGTGAGAAGCTCATTTACCATGCTCTCTCTGGTCCACTTTGCACCGGCGGGCACCGGGGTGTTTTTGAGATCCAGAGCAATCAGGCCCCAGATCAGTGCATTGCTGCCCTGACGGGTCAGATTGGGATGGTTGCAGATCATATCAACCAGATTGACGCCTTCGATGTTGGTAATATCCTTATCCAGAATACTCAGTGCCAACACAGCACGCTCAATCTCAGTGGGATTGGTAGTTGGTTTCCAGCTCTTAACGGTAGCTGCAACACTTGCGTAATAGTCGTCCAGCTTATCCTGAGGCAGGCTCTGACCGTCCCGCAGCATTGCGTAGATGTTCCATTCCTGACCGAAAGAATAGTTATTTTTTTCCATCAGATGATGGATCGCCGCCTCTTTGCCCTGTGCAATGAACTTGGAAATATCAAAGGCGGAGGCATCTCCCTCGTCACCCGTAACTGTAACTGTAAATGTGACAGGCTTTGCACCGCCGGTGGTGTCCACAGGAGTACCGGTCACCTGAACGGTACCAGGCTTCAGGGCTTTAAGGACATATTCAGAGGAAGCGACCCAGTCACCCCTGTCCTCTGTGTCGGTGTCTCTGATCTGCATCAGAAGATTGGGGCGGTAAATGTCCACAATGTCGTCTTTGCTGTAGGTCCACACAAGCTCCGGTTCGGAAACAGCTGCATACCGAGTATTTTCACCCTCAAACTTCAGACCCAAGGGTGTTTTCTCGCCCACCTTGACAGAAACTTTCTGGGTGGGAGCGGTAACACTTACCAGCGGATTTCCGTAGACAAAGGTAACCTCGCTGGTTCCTTCCACAGGTGCTCCGTTGTTGTCTGCTTTCGCTGTAAAGGTAACGGTACCGGCCTTATAGGCGATATAAGCTGCACGACCGCCAAACTGTGCAATTTCCTTATTGCTGCTTTCCACTACAAACGTATTTTTGTAGCTGGCATTGGCAGGCTCCACGCTGACGGTCAAGGGAATGTCGTTAAACTCACCGTTGCCCATGGAATTTCTGCCGTGAATCTTCTGGATTCCGCTGATACCGGGCTTAATGGATGTAATGGGGACATACTCCGAGGTAATGGAGACAGTAACAGAGGGGCCGCCATACTTGGGGGTTACCGTCAAATTACTGGTACCGGGCTTTGAAAAGTAGAATACGCCGGTATTGTACATGACATGCACCATATCCGTCTTTTCTGCGGTCAGCTCAACCAGATAGGGGGGCATGGGCTTAAACTCATTGCTGCCCTTATACTTTGCCTGAATCCCAAGATACTGATCCGCAGAGCCCTGTATGGTAGCAGAACCGTCGATGACCTGGCCGTCCAACACAAGCCGCAGCTCTTCAATGGTTTGAGATGCAGAAATCACACGCAGCTGTGCGGCCACCTGCTGGGACCCGTCCGCCTTGTGCTCCGTGGCTGTCACCACAGCACCGCCATCAAAATAGATAAAGAGTCTGTCATCATCCATTCGCACAACTTCCCGCTGTGCTCTGTCCTGGCAATCCCAGACAATGGTACTGTCAGCAGGAACCCCTTTCAGCCGGAAGGTTCCGGCAAAGCGGTTGCTGTCGGTCATCTGGGGAGAAAGACGCAGAATCCCGTTTTCGACTTCCGTGACATCGCCGTTATGCCAGGCAAACTCCACCGGGTAAAGATTCTGAGAACCGTCGATTACATGCTCGCCCTGATCCTGACCAAAGTAGGGATATCCTTGGGCATCTCGGCCCCAGCTCACACCATACTGGCCCTTATTTTTGTTGAGCAGCTGGAGAAATTCATCAGAGCGAAGCTCCTCATCTCCTGCCGGCGCACAGTCGATCATGTTCTCAGGAGCGATTTCCAGAATGTTTTCTACAGAGTTAGATGCGGACCAATAGCTGTTGAAAATCTTGCCGCCTCTATAGCCGTTGGAGTTTGCGTGGTCGGTAGACTTCTGGAAATAAACAAAAGCTCCTCGGCGATTGTGTCCCATAGTGAGGCAATTAGCGATGACACCGTCGCTCATATTTTCTACAAATCCTGTAGAGTGCTGACCTGTCACTTCACTGATGCAGTTGACAATCATGCCGCCGCTTAAATACTGCGCATACGGTGCATACACATAGCGGTTTGTAAAGGCACCATCTACCCGCACATGCAGATTCTGAACCACGCCGGTTTTCTTGATTGCCCGGAACAACGGCTCATCGGTCTGAATTGTTATGGTGTGTCCCGCACCATCAAAGATACCCACCAATTCCGGAGGATTGAAGCCATCTTCAATCACAATATCCTGCATCAGCCGATATGCCTTATCAGGATCCTTCTGGTCGATTTGAGAAAAGTCCTGGGCACTTCTGATTTCAATAACGCCATCCTTAGGCAGTTCTACCGGGAAAGAATCCTGCTTTTTTTCCTGAAGCTCCCGAATGGCAGTATTCAGCGCTTCGGTGGCTCTGTCCACCTCGTCCTGTTTTACATTATTTTTTTCAGCAACCTCTTTGGCCGTTTTCAGTGCCTCCTGCATTTTGGCCCAGGATTCTTCTGTGTAGTTAGACTCCAACTTGCTCTCGGCATCCTGAATGGCAGCCTTCAATTGCTCAAGATCCGCAGGCTTAATGATTTCGCCGCCGGGAACCAGCTTGGGGAAATCACCCTCTACTGCTTGCCAAACATAGCCCTTGCCCAGCTGAACCATATTAAGCTTATCTGCAAAGTCCGATGTTTTCATGGCATCCAGTGCCAGGCCCGTCATGGAGGAATTCTCCGCATCAAAACCAGCTCCTATGCCAATTCCCTTTGTAACGCCTTGGTCGTTCACAAAATAACAATTAACAGCCTTCAGCTGTCGGCCGGTAGGTTCCGCATTGTATACCAGTCCGCCTTTTCCCAGCATACCCTCCAGCTTGCCTGCAAAAAAGCAGTTGTACAGCTCAGCCCCTTCCAGAGCTTTGTATGCCAGGCCTCCCAAAGCGTCAAAATACACTTCTGCCACGGTTGCAGTGGACCAGCAGTTATAGAGCTTACCGCCGTTTAGCTCCACTGTAATACTACCGCAGGGATTGGAAAATCCTTCGTCCGGACCTTTTACAGGGCCTGTAGAAGTGACGCCCAAATTCTGAACCGTACCGGTGATTTTCTTGGAAAGCGGACGGTCTGTCAGGGTAATGGTATAGCCCTTTCCGTCCAGTACACCTGCTACTTCGGGAATCATCTGACCCGCACCCAGGGTGATGTTATCTGTTAGCTCATAGGTACTTCCCGCAGGTACGCCGCTCAGCAACTGATCAGGACTACTAACCTGTACGTTCCCTTCTGCCGCCGCTGTCTCTATTTGCCCTTCCTCTGCGGCATGAACAGCCGCAAAGGGCACAGCCTGCACAAGCAGCAGTAATGCCAGCATCAGTGCCAGCGCACGATGCCCCCATTGCATTCTCATGTTTTTCTTCATAAGTCTACTCCTTTTCTCTAGAAATAAAAAAACCTTCTGTTTTTAGCAGAAGGTTTTCAAAAAGTGCATAGTCCCACCCGGGCAAGTAGGCTGCTCTTCATCCCAGAATAACCCTCTACTCTTGTAAAAGGCTAGTCTTCTGACTTCGTGTCATCCTCTCAAACGCCTTCTCAGGAAATTCCCAATGGCATTATGTTTGATCGTCCACTTCACAGCAGGGGTGTCTGTATCGGATTTTCACCGATTTCCCTTTTAACCCTGGATTCTTCAATCGCAGC
>CAUWEI010000150.1:0-6266 GCA_963557675.1 uncultured Oscillospiraceae bacterium
ACAGCAGACCGCGCGTTGGAAATGGTGCCGGATGTACTGGACCGGATTACTTCTTATTTTGATAACAAAAAAGCATAAGGGAATCCGTATAATTTGTTGCATCACAGGAGAAACTAGCTTCGGTGATGTAAGATGAAAAAAACACACATTCGGGCGGCTGCGACTCTTGCCGCAGTTGTCCTTTTATTTTCCAATCTTCCTCAAGTGAAAGCGATTTCCGCACGAAGTGCCATTTTAATGGATGCCGATTCTGGCAGAATTATTTATGAAAAGAATCCCGATGAGCGGAGCTTGATTGCCAGTACCACAAAGATTATGACGGCTCTTGTGGTCTGCGAGCAGTGTAATATTCTGGACCGAGTTCAGATTATGCCGGAAGCGGTTGGAATTGAAGGGTCTTCCATGTACTTGCGAGAGGGGGAGATCCTTACGGTTCAGGAGCTTCTCTATGGGTTGATGCTGCACTCTGGCAATGATGCCGCTGTAGCATTGGCCATTTATTGCGGAGGAACCGTAGAGGGCTTTGTGGCATTGATGAATGATGAGGCCAGAAGGCTGGGACTTGAAAATACGCACTTTGAAAACCCCAATGGACTGGATAACGAAAACCACTATTCAACCGCTCAGGATTTGGCAAAACTTACGGCCTATGCGATGAAAAATGAGATTTTCGCCAAAACAGTTTCGACGAAAAGTATACGGATCGGGGAGCGGTACCTGACCAACCACAATAAGCTTTTGTGGCGATATGAAGGAGCCGATGGCGTAAAGACTGGTTACACCAAGGCAGCTGGTCGAATACTGGTGTCCTCGGCACAAAGAAATGGCAGACGGCTGGTAGCGGTGACCATCCATGCACCAGACGATTGGAATGACCATATTGCACTTTTAGACACAGGATTTGGCGGCTATGAGACCAAAACGATTGTAGAAGCAGGAGACTGTGTGGGAAATATGGTGGTAATCTCAGGTGACAGGCGGAGCATAGAACTGTTGGCGGAGGAAACATTTACCTATCCGCTGGCTGAGTCAGAAAAAATCACCTTTTTACTTCCTGGTCCCGGTTTTGTGTATGCTCCCATACAAGAAGGGGAAGAAGCGGGTTACGTTCATGTCCTGGTAGAGGGGAAGACTGCGGGCAAAGTGAAAGTAGCCTATGGGGATACCGTAGTTCAAAGCAAGGAGGCAGAAAAGCCCAGCTTGCTGCATCGAATTTTTGGAGGCGGCCAATGAAAGACCGATTGCAAAAGATTCTCTCCGCCCGAGGCGTAGCCTCCCGGCGAAGAGCGGAAGAAATGATTACAGCCGGAATGGTTCAGATAAATGGTAAAGTTGCCAGTTTGGGCGAACGTGCTGATCCGGATATAGATGAAATTCTCGTGGACGGGAAGCCGCTTCCCGCCCATGAGGGATATGTGTACATTATGCTTCACAAGCCCAGAGGGGTAGTGACAACGTTGTCGGACGAAAAGGGCAGACCCAATGCTGCCCAATTAGTGGCAGACTGCGGACAGCGAGTGTGGCCTATTGGAAGATTGGATATGGATTCTGAGGGGCTGCTGCTCTTTACCAACGATGGCGCATTTTCTCAGGATGTGGCTCACCCAAGGAGTCAGGTGGACAAACGTTATCTGATCTGGGTTCGGGATTTTGCACCGGAAAAAGAAATTGCACTGGGACGTCGGATTACTCTGGATGGCTATACCATTGCAAGACCGGATATTAAACTACGATGGGCCGATGGAGAAAAAGCCTGTATAGAAGTTACAATTCATGAGGGAAGAAACCGCCAAGTACGCCGGATGTGCGCGCAGGCTGGTCTCAAGGTGGTACGACTCCTGCGAATTGCAGAAGGAAAGCTGGAACTGGGAAAGTTGGCTCCTGGCGCATGGCGGCACCTGACTCCCGCAGAAATTGAAGTCCTGAAGCAAGATGGGAAATAACAAAGAGGTACATAAAATGTATGATGTGATAGTGATTGGCGGCGGCCCTGCTGGGATGTTTGCTGCCATAACCGCAGGAAGAAGAGGAAAACGGGTTCTCCTGCTGGAACGGAACGACCGCCTGGGCAAGAAACTTCGAATTACGGGTAAGGGTCGGTGTAACGTGACCAATGATTGCACCGCGCAGGAAGTGCTCCAAAATGTCCCTAGAAATGGTCGCTTTTTATTCAGTGCAGTAACAGCATTTCCTCCGGAACGAACCATGGAATTTTTTGAGTCCATGGGTTGTCCGTTGAAGACGGAACGAGGGAATCGGGTATTTCCTCAGTCAGATAGTGCTTTGAGTATTCAGGCGGCACTGGATCGAGCGTTGGAGGAGACGAAGGTCACCATTGTCAAGCAAAGGGTAAAAAGAATTTGCTGTGAAGATGGGAAGGTCTGCGGTGTAGAAACGGAGCATGAAGTCTTTAAAGCTCCCAAGGTTATATTGGCTACTGGCGGCTGTTCTTACCCAACTACAGGCTCAACGGGAGATGGTTATGAGATGGCATCATCTTTGGGCCATACCATCGTAAAGCCTGTAGGGTCTCTGGTCCCTCTGGAAATGGAAGGGGAGGATTGCCTTAAAATGCAAGGGTTGTCCCTTCGGAATGTGGCGGTGAAGCTGCTGGACCCAAAAGGAAAATGTGCTTATAAAGATTTTGGTGAACTCCTTTTTACCCACTTTGGCGTTTCGGGTCCTACGGTTCTCAGTGCAAGTGCTCATATGGGAAAGCCGGGTACCTATACACTGGTTTTGGACCTCAAGCCTGCTTTGGATGAAGGAAAGCTGGATGCTCGGATTCTTCGAGATCTGGAACTGTATAAAAATCGTTCCATGTCCAATGCCATGACGGACCTGCTTCCACGGTCCATGATTCCGGTTGTTTTGCAACGTGCTCAAATTGACGAGGAACTGGAGGCAAACTCTTTGACCCGTCAGCAGCGACATAATTTGGTACAGACGCTAAAGGCATTCCGCCTTACTATTACTGGAAAACGCCCGGTAAAAGAAGCAATCGTGACGTCCGGCGGCGTAAAAACAGGTGAGGTGGACCCAAAGACGATGGGTTCTAAATTGGTGCCGGGCCTGTATTTTGCAGGAGAAATTCTGGATTGTGATGCCTATACCGGCGGATTTAATCTGCAAATTGCCTGGGCAACGGCCTTTGCAGCAGCGCAAGACGTTTGACAAAAGTTATGGTGCGTTATATAATAAAAAATACTTTAATGCAAGAAGGATGAGAGTATGAACGTGAAGCGTGTGTATAGTATAGCGATTGATGGCCCTGCTGGAGCAGGTAAGAGCACGATGGCAAAGCTTCTGGCAAAGAAGTTGGGCTTTGTCTATGTGGACACCGGAGCAATTTATCGTACAGTTGGATACCATATGGACCTTATGGGAATTGGTCCTAAGGATGCAGATGGCGTTCTCCGCCTTTTGGATGATGTAAACCTGGAGATTACATACGACAACGACGGCGTGCAGCATATGATTCTAAATGGCCGTGATGTATCGGATGAGATCCGCACTCCTGAGATGTCTAAAATCGCTTCTCAGATTTCTGCACTGCCCTGTGTGCGTACATTCCTGCTGGATATGCAGCGGGACGTGGCTAAAACGCATAGTGTCATTATGGATGGCAGAGATATTGGCACGGTAGTACTTCCGGGTGCTGACGTGAAGATTTATCTGACGGCTTCTGCTGAGGTTCGGGCAGAGCGTCGGTTTAAAGAGCTGCAGGAAAAAGGAACAAAGTCCACGTATCAAACAGTCTTGAAGGAAATTAAGGAACGAGATCATCAGGATATGACCAGAACGATTGCGCCTCTGAAGCAGGCGAAAGATGCCGTCCTTTTGGATACATCGGAGTTGAATCTTGAGGAAGCTGTTGCGGCGATGGAATCCATTATCCGGGAGCGGATTGTACTATGAGCATTACAGTTGGCAAATATGCCGGCTTCTGCTTTGGCGTGGACCGGGCAGTTAAAATGGTAGAGGAGGCGGTAGCCTCCGGCCAAAAGGTTTGCACGTTGGGCCCTATCATCCACAACCGTCATGTTGTGGAGCGGTTTGCAGCCATGGGAGTCCGAGTCATTGAACATCCGGAAGAAGCGCAGCCTGGGGAAACAGTCATTGTGCGAGCCCATGGAATCCCGAAAGAGGTAGAAGAGACGCTGGCAAAGATGCCGGTTCAGGTGCAAAACGCCACTTGTCCTTTTGTAGAGCGGATTCACGAGCTGGTGCGTAAGGCAGAGGAAGAGGGGCGTATTCCCGTTATTGTGGGAACTAGAAGCCATCCGGAAGTACAGGGCATCGCAAGTTGGAGCAAGCATAGCGTGGTGGTAGAATCGGGAGAAGAACTCTTGGCGTGGGCTCAAAATTCGGAAATTTCTTCCGACCAGCCGATTTGTATGGTTTGCCAAACAACCCTCACAGCAAATTTGTGGAAAATTTGTGTTGAAATCGCAAAAAAACAGTTTACTAACTTGAAAATATCTGATACAATATGCAGAGCAACAGAATATCGGCAAAAAGAAGCGGCACAAATGTCAGAAGTCTGTCAGGCCATGGTCGTTGTGGGAGATCCGAAAAGTTCCAACACAAGCCGCCTCGCTGCAATTTGCCGGGAACACTGCCCCAGAGTTACTCTGGTGGAAGAAGCACGGGACATAGAACCAGCCTTTTTCCACGGTGTTTCAAATGTTGGAATCACGGCAGGCGCGTCAACGCCGGCGTGGATAATAAAGGAGGTCAACAACACTATGAGCGAAATTAAAAATGTCGAGGCTGTTCAGGAGCAGTCCTTCGAGGAACTGCTGGAGCAGTCCATCAAGACTTTAAATACAGGAGATAAGGTTATGGGCGTCGTTACCCATATCGGCACCACTGAGGTCCAGGTCGATCTGGGCACCAAGCACGCAGGCTACATCCCCTGTGACGAAGTCAGCAACGATCCTTCCGTTAAGCCCGAGGACATCCTGAAGGTTGGCGACGAGATCGAGGTTTTCGTTGTTCGTGTGAACGACCAGGAAGGCACCTGCCAGCTGAGCAAGAAGAAGCTGGATGGCCTGAAGGTTTGGGACGACATCAACGAAGCTTGTGAGAACAAGACTGTTGTGGAAGGCAACATCACCGAGGAGAACAAGGGCGGCCTGGTGGCAAATGTCAAGGGCATCCGTGTGTTCATCCCCGCTTCTCAGTCCGGCATCGCTAAGGGCGGTGACATGGCTGGCATGGTTGGCAAGGTTGTCAAGATGAAGATTACTGAGGTCAACCGTTCTCGCCGCAGAGTCATCGGCTCCATTCGTGCCGTTACTGCTGAGGCTCGCAAGGCTGCTGCAGAGAAGATCTGGAACGAGATTGCAGTTGGCAACAAGTACCATGGCGTTGTGAAGTCCCTGACTTCTTACGGCGCATTCGTGGACATCGGCGGTGTGGATGGCATGGTTCATGTTTCCGAGCTGTCCTGGAACCGTATTAAGAACCCCGCTGAGGTTGTGAAGGTCGGCGACGAGATCGATGTCTACGTCATCTCCTTCGACGCTGAGAAGCACAAGATTTCTCTGGGTTACAAGACCGCTGAGATGAACCCCTGGAACCAGTTCATGGAGAAGTTCTCCGTGGGCGATGTGGCTCCTGCTAAGATTGTGAAGCTGATGACCTTCGGTGCATTTGCTGAACTGCTGCCCGGCGTGGACGGCCTGATCCACATTTCTCAGATTGCTGACCGCCGTATCGGCAAGCCCGAGGATGTGCTGAGCGAGGGCCAGGAAGTTACTGTCAAGATCATTGACATTGACGCTGAGAACAAGCGTATTTCCCTGTCCATCCGTGCTCTTCTGAACGACGAGGAGGAAGCTCCTGTCGAGGAGTAATCCCTGCATAGAAACCGGGGCTGACTCTCGTTAGCCCCGGTTTTCCGCCGGAGGTAAAATCATTATGGTGAAACATATTGTCATCTGCAAGCTGCGGGAGGATTGCGATAAGCAGTCTGCTGTGCAGGAGATTGCACAGGCACTGGAATCTTTGGTGGGTGTCATCCCTGGCCTTCAGTGGCTGGAGGTCTGCCCCACTTATCAGGGAGATGCAGACTATGCGCTGTATTCTGAGTTCGATAGTGCGGAGACACTGGCAGCATATCAGGTTCACCCTGAGCATGTTGCTGCAAAAGCAATCGTGGACAAGTACATTACAACCCGTATGGCTGCCGATTACGAATACTAAGAAAAAAGGGGCTGTACAAAAATGGCCCCGACTAAAATTCAGAGGTCCCGAATCGG
>CAUWEI010000151.1:0-6218 GCA_963557675.1 uncultured Oscillospiraceae bacterium
CGCTGAACAATTTTTATCATGCGGGTGTCCAACTTGCACTTGCAATTTTCGAATATAAAAATTTATTACGTCGTCCAAATATTCTTCTTGAAATTCTATGTAAGTCGGCTTCATATGCTACCTCTCTGCGTTGTCTCGATGAGCAGCCCCTGTTTACTCCCGCAAAAGCAAACGGGAATCCTCGTCAGAAGTATTTTCCTGAACCCTTTTACGGGAAAAGCAAAAAAACCCGACACGGTCCAGTTTCGGAGGCTGTGTCGGGTTTTCATAAAACTTCCTTATGGGGTGTCCCCGAAGCAAGTCTCTTTCTGTTTTCTTTGGTTTAGGGGGTGTACTCGATGGTGATGTAGTTCAGCTTGCCCTTCATGAATTCAAAGGTATAGCCATAGTCACCAATGTACTTGCTGGATTCTCTGGTGTATTCCAGAGTATCGGTATAGTAGCCGTCGTCACCATCATAGTGTCTGGAATCGGTAGGCTCTCCGGCATTGGCCTTCAGATCGTCGATGGTCATATCCTGAGGGAAAGCGAAGGTCAAAATATTCTGGGTCTTGTCGTCCTTCAGGGGCAGATACACCTGATTGACGTAGCACTCAGAGGTAACCTTATTGCCGTCGGTATCGTTCATGACATAAACCTGAGCGGACCAATACTCGTCCAGATCGATGCGGAAGCCCTGAGACTGGGTGTTCTTATTCAGATTGTTGCCGGCGTTTGCCAGATCGTCCTCCCGGAAGGGAACACCGTCGTTAATCAGGTCCTGCAATGTGGTCTTTCCCAACGTATAGGTCTTGCCGTTGATGGTGAACTGCATGTTGTCCAGATCCACATACTTACCGGAAGCAGTGCTGGCGGATGCAGGCTCCGTGGGTTCGCCGGCAGCGGTGGTCTCGGGGACGGTAGCCGCAGCGGTGGTGGGTACGGTAGTAGGTGCCGTGGTAGCGGCTGTGGTGGGAACGGTGATTTCCACCACGGTAGGCTCCGTGGTTACTGCCGGTGCAGTGGTCTCCTTGGTTGTGTCTGTGACAGCAGCCCCTGTGGTGTTGGCGTTTTCCGGTTTGCTGGTGCTACAGCCAGCCAGTACGCTGCCCGCACACAGAACGGCAGCCACCGCACAAATTGTTTGCTTCTTCATAGTTTGCCTCCAAAATTAACTTCGGAAATACAGAGCTGAAATGCCACATATTTCTTGTTGTGACAATTTATACCACAGCCTACATCGTATGTCAATCTTTTTTTAGCGATTTTGCTATTTTTTACGTCTGGTGTAGACTCGATTTTTTCGAGCCTAAGGCTGTCACCATTTCGGCAGAACTTAGGGCTGCACCTGTGTGACCTCCACGGACAGGTCTCCAAAGATGGACGCCACCTCTTCTTTGCTTTCCGGGGCGAAGTCTTTGACTAAAAGATAGCTTCCGGTAGCGGTGACGATCTGTTCCGGGCCGGAGGAAAAGGCAATCATCACCGGGGCAGCGTCCTCATACAGGTACAGATACAGCACATCCCCCGTAAAATTGGAGCAAACAAAGCTTTGGGATACCGTACAGGCTGAGGCCGCAGCAAGCTCCTGCATGCCTTCTGCCGCATTGATCTGCGGGGCAATGGTGCAATAGCTCTTCGCTCTTAAATAGGCTTTCATGGCCTCAGATGCCTTTTCCACCTGATTCAGCTGGAAATACTGTGTCAGCTTATCCTCTCCTATGGAAATTTGATAAACCGCCTTGGGCTTGCCGGGGTCCTCTGCCCCCGCATCGGACAGCTGACCTTTCAGCACCGCATTGCCGGTGACAGCATTGAGGTAGTCTTCGTTTTCCGTCATTTCCTTCATAAGAGAAACCACCTGCACTCCTTGGTCATACAGAGATTTCTCATTTTTGAGATTGCTGCATCCGCTGCTGAGCAGCACCGTACTGGTCAATGCCACGGCGGCAAGAACGCCTGCGATTTTTTTCATAACACCATCTCCAGAAATGTTTGATCGATGCGAACCAGTATAGCACGTTTTATCTGGAAAAGATATACATTTTTGTACGTTCCGATTATCGGGCAGCCTGTCTTCCCCGCTGTTCGATGCAGCGGTTGGCGTTGGCGAAAAAAATCTCATGTTCCGCCACCGTGGAAGGCAGCAAACTCCCTGCAAACCGTCCGGAAAGAAAATCCGTTTTTTGAATGGCTTTTCCCGTTTTCAGGGCGATGGGCCTATGCGATTCATCCAAAAACGGCGTGAAATGGTTGGCTTCTGTAAGTTTGCACCAGTTGTCCATTCCCCGGCCTGAAACACCAAAATCCTCCATCCATTTTTGGACATTTTCCACAGAGGCAGGTAACTTCTCCCCTCCCAAAAAGAGGTTGGCAAGGGAGGATGTTCCCTCGGATTCCTCCACAAAGTAGCCATAGAGGACATAAAGCATCCGGTCAACGGTGTCCCATTTTCCGTAATTGCTGCGCTGGCTGTTAAAGCCGGGAGGCACCGGAAGGAAATTCCCCAACGTCAAATAATTTTTCAGGTATTTTTTCGCTTCCTCGCTCAAGACCTCCCCTACCATCTGGGAAAATGCGATTCCTGCTTGCCCACCTTCATCGGCGTATCTGATTTTCACCTCAAAGAGCTTGTCCGGGCGCAGGTCGCCAGACGCAAGGACTCCTGCTTTGGTCGCTTCAAAGTATTCCTTTAGCGGCTCTGCCTCTCCGGCCCCGATTTTGGCGGCCAGATACCGTTTGAACACCGTAATGGCGGAGGTCAACGTATCTCCGCCGTAAGAAAGCCCGCTTTTCCTTCCCACCAAGCTCTCGCCGTTCCAGTGCAAAAACCGCCCATAGGCTTCTCCATAGAACCGCAGAACCTCCGGGCAGGAATCGCAGTCCGGCACCTCCTTTCCCGTAATGAATTTATAGCGAATCAAGTCCGCCCAGTCCCCTTTCCAGGGATACCGGGTTTCATAGGATAATTGGCGATAAATGGGAATTTCAAAGGAAAGTTCCATGTTTTCTCCCTCCATTATACAGACAATTCGACCTGAAAGTCCTGCTCAAACACCAGTCTTGCTGCCCGGCACAGTTCTTCCTGATAGGCTCGCTGCTGCGAATAGGTTCTGCCACATCGTTCCTGCCTGCGCTTTGCGGCCTCGAAGTAGGCGTTGCGCTCCTTCCGCACCCGCTCACTGGGATAGCAGCGCAATTGGAAGTCGGTAAGCTGCATACTAATTTTGTCGTATACCCCCGGTGCCTCGTCCAGAAGGTCAAAGGCGCAATCGAAATATTGCAGATTGGGGTCCAGCCGAATCCACCGCTCCACCACACCGGGCATTTCACAGCTTCTCGTAACAGATTCCACTTCGTCAATCACTCGCTCCATTTTCCGTCCCAGCTCCTTCTCCCCCAGAAAAAGGGCCGTAGCTGCCACTCGGATTTGTCCCAACTGATGTTCCAGATACGTGTGAATGTCTGCCCCCTCCGGCCCACGGTTGAATCCGTCCGTGGCCTCGTACTGCATGAGCAGCGTTAAGATTTTCTGAAATACAAATTGGATACTGCGAATTTTTTCTCTGCGGTTCATGGACATACCTCCTGTTTCGATGGGTTTTGTGTCTTTCCATCTATAAGGATACCATGCGACGCACGATAATAACCCTCATGTTTTGGATTCTGCAAAATAATGTTCCAATTTTTCCCGCAATTCCTTTTCAATCGTTTCCTTTACGTCCTGAGGGCCAAGGACACGCACCCGGTCCATATACTGCCACACGAACTGCGCCGCCGCCCCCACCAGACACTGCACGGTCACAGTGAGTCCCGAATCCGTCTCCGTTCCCTCCGTCACCTGCCAATGGTTTCCAAACATATCTTGCAGAAACGTCAGGCTTGCCTCCGGTTTATAGGGGATTTTCTCCACATAAAACATAATATGCCGGGTAATATCTCCCGGACGCTCGTAAAACATATAGGGGTGCCGTGCCAAATACTCCTCTTGCGAACCCTGAAGGACTTCCTTTTTCTTAAAGTCTCTTCGTTCGTCCTCCGCTTTTTTTCGCTCTTTGGTGTGCAGTTGGGTCATCAAATCAATCCGCAGATGGGCCGGATGGACTCCCTGTGAGAAAAAGCAGACCAGATAGGGATGCCCATAGGCGTGGCAGATCCGAAGGGGCACCACGTCACAATAGGCCCTTCCTGCCGGGTGCAGCTGCTTGTCAGAGCCGTAGCCGTTGAAGCAAAAGGAAAGGGTAATTTCCCGGCTGCGAAGCTGGTCGTTTTTTCGGATGACTTCCTGAATCACCTGAATTTTGTGTTGGATTTCGTCGGATTGTGAGGTTTCATAGTAATAGTGGTAGGTATATTCCTCCCGCTTTTCGGACTTTTGGCAGCGGATTTTGTCGGGTTTTGGATAATATTGCACCAAATCCGCCAGAATTTCCTTTACCGTATCCCGACTGGTGTGGATTTCGTAATCTTCCTGCAATCGGCGCACAAGCTCCACAATGGAAATGGGATGTTCCCTGCTTGTATGATTTTTCAGGATTTCCAGCACCTTCATGGTGGTTTTCCGGGTGCCGGTTCTTTTCCGTTTTGTATCGTCCATCCTTATCCTCCCAACGCTCTGCATGGCCTTCTGTTTCGTCCCAAACAGAGCCGTCCACACCGTTCTTCCTGAAATATGGGTAAAAAAATTTCCTGCCTTCGGGTTCATGTGCCGAGACAGGAAATTTTTTAATCTTCTACACGTTTGATGTGTGCGCCCAAGGCTGTGAGTTTTTCAATCATGTTCTCATAGCCACGCTCAATGTAATGAACGTTTTCCACGAAGGTTTCGCCCTGGGCTGCCAGACCGGCAATGACCAGAGCCGCACCGGCTCGCAGGTCATGGGCCTGAACGGTGGCACCATGCAGCGATTCCACGCCTGTGATTGCCGCTGTCTTTCCGTTGACTTCCATGATTGCGCCCATGGCACGGAACTCCTGACAGTAGGCAAAGAACCGGGTTTCATAGATGCTCTCCGTGATCCGGCTGGTTCCCTCTGCCAAGGTCATGCAGACACCGATCTGGCCCTGCATATCCGTGGGGAAACCGGGATAAGGCATGGTCTTTACCGTAGCACGGCGCAGACGGCGCACCTTCTCCACCCGAATGGAATCGTCGTATTCCGTAACCTTTGCACCCATCTCCCGGAGCTTGGCGGAAATGCAGTCCATGTGCTTGGGGATGACATTTTTCACCAACACATCACCGCCCACCGCCGCAACGGCAGCCATATAAGTACCGGCTTCGATCTGATCGGGAATGATGGAATAGAAGCCGCCACGCAGAGACTTGACGCCCTTAATTTTGATGACATCCGTACCGGCACCGGAAATTCTGGCACCCATGGTGTTCAAAAAGTTTGCCAAATCCACGATATGGGGTTCTTTTGCGGCATTTTCAATGACGGTCTGACCGGGGGCCAGAACGGCAGCAATGATGATGTTGATGGTGGCACCGACGGATACCACATCCAGATTGACACGTCCGCCCTGCAAAGTGCCTGCCTGGGCCTGAGCAATGACGTATTCGCTGTCTTCCTCCACATCGGCTCCCAGAGCCTCAAAGCCTTTCACATGCTGGTCAATGGGCCGGGGGGCAAAGTTACAGCCGCCGGGCATGGCTACTTTCGCCTGACCGAAGCGGCCCAACAGAGCACCGATGAGGTAATAGGACGCACGGATTCGCCGCACCAGTTCCGGATTCGGCTCTACGTCGTTCACCTGGGAACAGTCAATTTCCACTGTGTTGCTGGACAGATGCCGGACCGATGCACCCATCTGTTCCAGGATCTGCAGGAGAATCTGGACATCGGAGATGTCCGGTACATTTTCAATTTTACATACACCCTTTACCAAAAGGGCGGCAGGGATAATGGCAACGGCGGCATTTTTTGCGCCGCTGATTGTAACGGTGCCCTCTAAACGATGGCCACCTTCAATTTGATACCTGGTCATGGAGCTTACCTCTCCTATGAGTCGTGCCTCCTTACTGAGTAAGCAAAGGGCCAATTATTACTATATCATAAATGCCCACAGATGTAAAGAAATAAGTTTCAATTCTCACGGTTACCCATAAATTTTATCCATTCCGCCGACGAAGTCCCTTCGGATAATGGTTTTTCAGCATCCCATCGGCCCCCTTGGCCCAGCCCAAAGTGACCCCTTCCAAGGACATCAAAAGCCATCCCTTCTGAGTACCGGGC
>CAUWEI010000152.1:0-6162 GCA_963557675.1 uncultured Oscillospiraceae bacterium
CTCCCAGATAAAGGCCCGACTCCTGCCGTTCCTTCCGGGAGGTGGTCAATTTACGCACCTGTTGCAGCAAAGGGTTTTTTCGGCTTGTAATTTTCTGTTCCATCAGCTCTCCTGTGCCGTTGCCAGAGCCTTATTGTCACCCAAGGCAACCACAATATCTCCTTTTTGAATTTCGTACTCTGCACTGGGGGAAATTTGAATGTTTCCACCCTGCCGAATGGCAATAATATTGATTCCTGCCTTCGCACGAACATTCAACTGCTTCAAATTCTTTCCATACCAACTGCTGGGAGCCTTGAATTCAGAAATGCCATAGTCCTGTGATAGTTCAATATATTCCAACACATTGGCCGAAGACAGGCTGCGAGCAAGTTTATTTGCAAATTCCCGCTCCGGTACTACCACACGGTCTGCGCCGATTTTCTCCAACACCTTCTGATGATTCTCATCCAGTGCCTTGCAGACCACCAGAGGAACTCCCAGCTCCTTAAAATTCAGAGTTGTAAGAATACTGGCAGACAGGTCTGCGCCAATGGCCACAATGGCGCAATCAAAATTTCTGGTTCCCAACGCCCGGAGCACCTCAGCGTCTCGGGCATCTCCCACCACAGCGTGGGTTACATAATTGGAAATCTGCTGTACGGCTTCCGGATTGGTGTCAATTGCCAAAACCTCATTGCCCAGCTCATACAGGCGCCGAGCAATGCTGATGCCAAATCGTCCCAAACCAACCACAACATAGGATTTCATAGGTATCTCTCCTTATCCAATCAATAACTTGGTCTCTGCATAGTGGAACCGCTCCTCCACCCGGTCTCCCATCAGGAAGCCCAGGCTGATAGTAAGCAGGCCCACACGACCGAAATACATAAAAATAATCAACAAAATCTTCGATATTGTTCCCAAAATCGGAGTAATATTAGCAGTCAGGCCCACCGTAGCCAGAGCGGAGGCCGTTTCAAACATGGCATCTAAGAAGGCTACATGACTGTCTGCCGTCACCACAATTGCGCCGGCAAAGCAGAGCATCAGAACCATAACCGCCAGAGCCATAGCGTCTCGAACCTGTCGGTCGGAAATGGTCCGCTTAAACAGCTGCACCTGTCTTTTCCCTCTGGCACTTGCCAGCGCAGCTACTACCAGAAGAAGCACCGTAACGGTTTTAAGACCACCAGCCGTTGAACCACTGGAACCGCCGGTCAACATCAAAAGAATCGAAACCGCCTTGGAAGACTCCGTAAGTGCTCCCTGGTCAATGGCTGCAAAACCTGCTGTTCTGGTAGTCACAGACTGAAATGTTCCTGCCAAAACCTTCTCTCCAGCCGTCATCGTTCCCAAGGTAGCCGGGTTATTCCACTCCAAAATGCAAATCGAAACTGCACCTGCCACAATTAAAAAGCCGGTACACAACAGAACCAGCTTCGTATAGATTGACAGCTTTCTTTTCTTTCGATCCTGGAACTTCTGGAGCAAATCCTCCCATACAAAAAAGCCAAGGCCGCCCAAAACAATCAAGCACATAATCGTAATGAGCACGACAGGGTCTTTTCCAAAAAGCATTAAACTGCTTCCCGGCTCCACTGCACCTAAAATATCAAATCCCGCATTACAGAATGCAGAAATAGAGTGGAAAATTCCCCACTTTAGTGCTGTAGAAACGCCATAATCAGGCAAAAACCGAAAAAACAGAATCAGTGCTCCCAGGCCTTCCAATGTGAAGGTACCGATGAGCACATGCTTCTGAATCCGAACCACGCCCTGCATATCATTTAAACTCATAGCCTGTGCCAGAAGCATTCTCTGCTTCAGACCCATTCGTCTATGAAGAGAAAACGCAAACATCGCCGCCATGGACATAAAGCCCAGGCCGCCCACCTGAATCAGGCATATAATGACCGTCTGGCCGAAACCAGACCACTGGGTATAGGTATCCGCCAACACCAGTCCTGTAACACAGGTGGCAGAAGTTGCTGTAAAAAAGGCCGTCATGGGGCCACAGGATTCTCCGCTTCGAGATGCCGCAGGAAGCATTAAAAGCAACGCTCCGATTAAAATGATTCCTGCAAAAGCCAGAGCTATAATTTTAGTAGGAGAGAGCCGATTGGCTCCCGCCCGAAGCCGCATTCGCAGCAAATATCCGGTATATGACATAGAGTTCCTCCTATGGGGACGATGCAAGGCAAAAGGTGCGGACCGTACTACCAGCCGCACCCCAAACGGAAGTATTCCAAACATGGAGCAACGTTGGCTTACCGCCGATTTTCCTTCTATGCATCTAGTTTACTATAGCAGATTTAATCTGGTTGTACAAGTCCCCTTTTATCAAAACCAACTCACACCAGTTGCTTTTGCAGCATTGCAATGTACTCTGGGTCGGTTCCACAGCATCCGCCCAACAGGTTCGCACCATGGTCATAAGCCTGCGCCTGAAGCACTGCAAATTCTTCCGGTTCCATTGGATATTCCGCAATTCCACCCTCCCGAATAACCGGGTTTCCAGCATTGGGTTTCGAGATCAGAGGTCCACGGACAAATCGGCGCAGACGACTGACTAAACCAGGCAGCTGCTCAGAAGCTGCAACACAGTTAAATCCAACGGCATCCGCTCCTGCCTCTTCCACTTCTTTCAGCACCGGTCCTGCATCTCTGCCGGAAAAGAAGCTTCCATCCGGCTGCATGGTAAAGCTGATAAGGACCGGGACATTTCCCCCTTCCAGCTCCGCAGCCGTTAGGATAGCCTCTGCCTCCTGAGGATACAGCAGGGTTTCTCCTGCCAGAAGGTCTACACCGCCTTGCAAAAGTCCTGCAATCTGACGGCGGTATTGTTCCACCAAAGTAGGAAATAACGCATCATTCCAGGATTCCAAGGTTCCAGCCATGGTAGAAATATCCCCGGCCACCAGGCAGTCCTTCCCGGCTGCTCGCTTTGTAATGGCTACTAGGTCCGCATTCAAGTCTTCCACCGCTCCCTGCCATCCCGCTTTTTCCAGACTTGCAGGCTGTGCCTGAAAGGTTGGCGCATAAAGAATTCTGCTTCCGGCTTTTCGGTACCCAGTTTGCAGCTTCTCCACTGCCTCCGGATGCTCCAGTGCCCACAGTTCTGTCACAGCCTCCCGAGGCATTCCCATGCGGCGTAGCTGCGAGCCTGTGGCGCCGTCCAGAAGTACCGGGCCCTGTTTTATAAATTCTCTCCACTGTACTTTATTCATATCGCATCCTCCTGGGACATTTTTTACAGTATACCCACTTCTCTTCTCTTTGGCAAGAGGTTCCGAGGGATAACTGTAAAAAATCTTCAAACTGCGGCTGATTTTTTTCGTCAAATTGTGAAATAATACCAATGTCATTGACGAATATCTGAAAATCTGCTATACTTGCCATTAAGTTCCATGCAATCTTGAAAGGAGTAACGTCCAATGAAGAAAACTGTTCTGCGTGAATATGCCAAGCTGATTGTTCGTGCTGGCGTAAATGTCCAAAAGGGTCAGGATGTCCTCATCTATGCCGGCTTAGATCAACCTGAGTTCGTCGCTATGGTGGTGGATGAGGCCTATAAGGCAAAGGCCCGGAAAGTCACCGTCAACTGGTCTTATCAGCCTTTGCAGAAGCTCCACATCCGTCACCAAAGTGTTACCACTCTGGGCACTGTGGAAGCCTGGGAAGAGGCTCGTCTACAGCACTATGTGGACATCACCCCTTGCCGTATCCATCTGGTTTCCGATGATCCCGACGGTCTCAAGGGCATCAATCTGGAAAAAATGGCAAAGGGCCGTCAGGCTTCCTATAAAATCATCAAGCCCTACTCTGACCAGCGTCAGAATAAGGAGCAGTGGTGCATTGCAGCCGTTCCCGGTGCTGCCTGGGCCAAGAAGATTTTCCCCAACCTCACCAAGAGCCAGGCCATCGAAAAGCTGTGGGAAGCCATTCTCTCTACTTCCCGTGTAGACGATGATCCTCTGGCCGCCTGGGATGCTCACAACAAGGACCTGAAGAACCGCTGCGACTACCTCAACCGTCTGGGCATTTCTAAGCTCCATTACACCGCTGATAACGGTACCGATTTTACCGTTGGCATGATGCCGGAAGCACAGTTCTGTGCCGGCGGCGAAGAAACCTTGGGCGGTGTATTCTATAACCCCAACATTCCTACCGAGGAGTGCTTCATCTCCCCCAAGAAGGATCAGGCCGACGGTATTGTGTATTCCAGCAAGCCTCTGTCTTATCAGGGTCAGCTCATCGAGAATTTCTCCGTTCGCTTTGAAAACGGCAAGGCCGTAGAAGTACACGCTGAAAAGAATGAAGATCTGCTCAAGAGCATGATTTCCATGGACGAAGGTGCTGCTTACCTGGGCGAATGTGCTCTGGTTCCTCAGTCCTCCCCCATTTCTCAGAGTGGCCTGCTGTTCTACAACACCCTGTTTGATGAAAATGCTGCCTGCCATCTAGCTCTGGGTGCAGGTTTCCCCGACACCATCAAGGATTTCCAGAACAAGTCTCTGGAAGAGTGCAAGAGCTACGGCATGAATGATTCCATGATTCACGTGGACTTCATGATTGGCTGCGATACCATGAATATTGATGCCTACACACAGGACGGCAAGGTGGTTCCCATCTTCCGCAATGGCAACTGGGCATTCTAATCTGGATTAAAACTGCCTTTCCCTTGCTCAACGCACTTGAAAGCAGCAAGAAAATATCCCGGAAGCATGAATCATGCTTCCGGGTAATTTTTATTTTTTCAGCAGTGCTTCTCCTGCTTTGTAGATGTCGCCAGCACCGACGGTCAGTACAATGTCGTCAGGCTGTGCGGTACGTCTCAGATAAGTAGTAACCTCCGGCAAGGTATCAAAGAATACGGAACCGGGAATTTGGTTGGACAGGTCTCTTGCAGAAATGCCATAGGTGTTTTGTTCCCGAGCTGCATAAATCTCTGTCAAAACCACATGGTCCACTGTGCGAAGCTCTCGAACAAAATCGTCAAAGAGAGCCGCAGTACGAGAATACGTATGAGGCTGGAATGCCAAAATCACACGACGATAGCCCATAGCCTTCACCGCCTCAATGGTCGCATGAAGCTCACCGGGATGGTGGGCATAGTCATCATAAATATCTGCACCATTGTAGTTTCCCTTGTATTCCAGACGACGGCCTGCTCCACGGAAGGTCTCCAAACCACGGCTTACAGTCTCACCGTCAATGCCCAGAACCCAGGCGGCAGCGATTGCGCCCAAAGCGTTTGCTACATTGTGTCTGCCATAGACGCCAAGCTGCACATCACAGTAGTGTTTTCCATCGCAGACAACAGAGAAATCCCGCCAGTCCTCGGAGTAGTTCACACCGTGTACCCGGTTCTGCTCCCCAATACCGAAGGTAATGGGATTCAGTCCTTCCAGTGCATGCATGGTATTTTCATCATCGCCGTTTGCCAAAATCTTGCCGGTTTTCTCCGGAACCAGTTTTGCAAACTTGCGGAAGGATTTCTCCACTGCCTCCAAATCGTGGAAGTAGTCCAGATGGTCTGCCTCGATGTTCAACACCACCGCCAGAGTGGGGAAGAAATTCAGGAAGGAATCACAGTATTCGCAGCTCTCCATCACAATGGAGTCTCCCTGTCCTACTCGGTGGCCTGCGTTCAGAATGGGGAGGTATCCGCCAATCATAACGGTCGGGTCCCACTGTGCCTCCATCAAAATATGGGTCATCATAGAAGTAGTCGTAGTCTTGCCGTGGGTGCCGGAAATGCAGATGGCATTTTTATAGCTCTGCATCAAAACACCCCAAGCCTGAGACCGTTCAAAAACAGGAATTCCCGCTGCACGGGCAGCCGCAATTTCCGGGTTATCATTATGAGCAGCAGCCGTTCGGATGATGCAGTCTGCTCCTACTATATTATCTGCACTATGACCAATGTAGACCTGGATGCCATGGGATTTCAGTTCGTCGGTAGAGACCGAGGAATTCATATCGGAGCCTGTAACCTCGATGCCCATATCTTTAAGCACCAGGCCCAGGGGGCGCATGGAGACACCGCCAATGCCCACCAGGTGAACCCGTTTACCAGGTCGAAGGAAATTTTTAATTTTATTCAGGTTAAAAGAAGCCATATTAAAACGCCTCACTTAAAAGACAAATTCTGTTCAGCTTTTCATTATAGTATACTAC
>CAUWEI010000153.1:0-6146 GCA_963557675.1 uncultured Oscillospiraceae bacterium
AGGCCCGATTCGGGACCTCTGAATTTTAGTCGGGGCCATTTTTGTACAGCCCCCTGTTTTATAGACACTGTGTGCAGTGTCAATGTGCATGGTCAAAGGATGATTTCGAAATATTGTCAACGAGATAGGTCATAGCTTCCAAATAGCCGTCTATGCCGTGGCCTTGTATGGTTTTCACGCAGGCAGAACGGATATAGGAGATCTGGCGGAAGGCCTCTCGCTTGGTTGTGTCGGACAAATGCACTTCAACGGTAGGAAGCCCAACGGCTTTCACTGCATCGAGAATGGCGACGCTGGTGTGGGTGTAGGCCGCAGGATTGATGATGATACCATCGTAAACCCCATAGGCTTCTTGAATCCAGTCAACCAGAGTCCCTTCGTGATTGGTTTGTCGGATGGTAACCTCCACCGCCAGTGCTTTGGCGTGTTTTTGGATTCTACTACATAGGTGGTCGTAGCTCTCAGAGCCATAGATCTCCGGCTCACGCAGTCCCAAAAGATTCAAATTAGGGCCATTTAAGACAAGTAGCTTCATTGGTTCAATACCTCCAGAATATGTCGGACAGTGTCCTGTACAGAACCCGTATTTTCCATGGTATGGTCTGCAAACCGTTCATATAATGGTTTCCTTTCCTTGTAGAGCTGTTCTGGGCCTTTGATTTGGGAGAGAGGACGCCCAGTAACGTCCAACAGAGAAGTGGGGCGTGTCAACCAGAATATAGTTCCGTTTTGATGGAGAACTTGATAGTTTCGTTCCTGTGTGACACAACCGCCCCCGGTGGCAATCAAAAGGTTGCTTTTTGCTCCAAGTCTGCATAAAACGGCGTGTTCTCTTTGCCGAAATCCGCTTTCTCCTTCGGTAGCAAATATAGCAGAAACATCCATTCCGGCCTCTTGGCAGATGATCTCATCCACATCGAAAAAGGGCCGGTCTAAGGCTTTTGCCAGGGCACGCCCAACCGTAGTCTTTCCGCATCCGGGCATTCCCACTAAAATAATATTTCCCATACGCATAGAAATCAAACGCCAGGTTGTTTCCATCATTTCCTGGGAAATTTCTTGTCCGGTAAACAACTGAGAAGAACGGGCCGCTTGAGAAACCAGCATATAGAGACCGCTTTCGTGAGGAATTCCTAATTTTTCCGCCTCCAGGATGAGAGCGGTGCGGCAAGGATTATAAATGAGGTCTAAAACCCCTTCCATATGCGGAAATTGTTCCAGAGACAGGGGAGCATTTCCATTTTTAGGATACATTCCAACCGGAGTGGTGTTCACGATAATTGAGGCATCCGTATGGCGTTCCAGATTGGTATAGTTATCTGCTCCGGTTCTGGAAATCACAACAACACGAGCCCCTAAGTCCTTCAAAACAGCCTGCACCGTGACAGAAGAGCCACCGGAACCCAATACAAGCACCTTTTTCCCGGCACATTCTACGCCAAGACGGCGTAACATTTGTGAAAACCCAAAGGCATCCGTATTGTCGCCAAAGATTGTCCCATCTTTTTGGCGTACCAATGTGTTCACACTGCCCAATCTGGCGGCCAATGGGGACAGCGCATCACAGAAAGGCACCACGGTTTTTTTATAGGGTACGGTAACATTCAGCCCCGTCCATTCAGAAGATGCAAGAAAAGAAGCCACTTCCTCCGGCTCCTTTTCAAACAAGGTGTAGGGGACGGAACCAAAGAGTTCATGTATAGCAGGGGAGTAGCTGTGACCCAAAATACGGCCTAACAGTCCATAACGGCCCATTTTTACACCACCTCAGAATGGGAACCCAGATAAGTGAACTCCTCACTGCTGGCAGAAAGCTCACAGATAATCTGGACAAACTCTTGAGAATAGATGGAAGTTTCCAAATCAAGATAGAACAGAATTTCAAAGTCTCTGGAAGGAATCGATCTGCTTTCCAGTTTTGTGATGTTGATTCCCAGCGCATAGAAGCGAGCCAGCAGCTTATACAGAGCCCCCGGCTTGTTGGGAACTGCCAAAACAATACTGGTACAATCCGCACCGGGATAAATTTCCAGATTTTTAGAAATGCAGAAAAACCGGGTGTGATTATTTTCGGGGTCTTGGACAGAAGAACGCAGACACTTGAGGCCATACATCTCCATATAATTGTGAGAGCAAATAACAGCAATGTCATTTCGGGGAGAGTCTGTCACGACTTTGGCAGCAATGGTAGCATTATCACAGACGGTAACCCGAATGTTGGGACTCAGGGCCTTGAGGAAGGCAGAGCACTGCCCGACTGTTTGCTCATTGGCAACAATCTCCCGGACATCTTCCAGCTTGGTATTTGGTTTTGCCAAAAGATTGTGGTCTATTTTCAATCGGACTGACCGTACAACAGAAAAATGATGTTGAATCATAAGATCGTAAATCTTTTTCTCCGAACCGGCGGTACTGTGTTCAATGGGGACGATGCCATACTGACACAATCCCTGTTCGACAGCGGAAAAGATACCTTCATATTGATTGAAATACAGGACAAATGGGTTCCGAAACAGTTTTTCACTGGCAAGCTGTGCAAAAGAGTCTTCTACCCCACAGATTCCTACAGACACATCCTGAGGAAACAGGGGAGTTGTTTCGGAAATAGCCTTGGTGATTCTGGTGCTAAGATCTGTAAATTGCTGCATTTGCTGGCTCTGATAGGAGCGGCTCAATTCAAAAAGGGAGGAATACAGAACACTGGTAAAATTCCGCATAGCAGGAGCAACCTTGGAACAGACCGCTTTGACTTTTTCACGTTCTCTGCCTGCATCCAAAATGGGAAGGCCTTTTTCTTTTTTATAAGCTGCAATTTCTCCAGCTAAATTCATTCTTCGTTGAAAGAGCTCCACCAGTTGATCGTCGATTTCGTCCATCTGATGGCGATAATCCAGTAGATCCATGATTTATCGTTCCTTTCTTCTCTGTAGCAATGCGTCGTAAATGGCAACCGCAGCGGCAGCTTCCACGCAAGGAACGGCCCTTGGAACAATGCAAGGGTCATGCCGTCCGGTTATTTCCATAGAAACCTCTTCTGTTGAGTGCAAATTGACGCTCTGCTGTGCCTGAGCAATGGATGGGGTTGGCTTGAATGCAGTGCGGAATAGTAGAGGCATTCCGCTGGTGATACCTCCTAAGATGCCACCATGGTGGTTCGTCCGGGTACGAACTTGCCCATTTTGCCAGTAATATGGGTCATTGTGTTGGCTGCCCAACATCTCGGCTGCGGCAAAGCCTGACCCGAATTCAATCCCACGAACGGCAGGAATCCCAAATACCGCCTGAGAAATTCGGTTTTCCATTCCTCCGAACATTGGATCACCAAGCCCAGCAGGAAGGCCTACAGCGGCACATTCGACGATGCCGCCGACGGAATCTCCATTGGATTTTGCTTGCAAAATAGCGTTTTCCATGTCGGTTTTCAAAGAATCATTTATCAGAGGCATGGGCTTTTCGGTAAGGGAGCGTAAAAACTCCGGCTCAATAGAAACCGGGTCAAAAGGGGAATCCTTAATGGGCCCGATGGAACCAATGTGTGCAGCAATCGTAATGCCCTCAGCCTTTAAGAGCTGAAGGCAAATTCCGCCTACGACGCACAAAGGGGCGGTAAGTCTGCCGGAAAAATGACCGCCGCCAGAAGAATCCTGATAACCATGAAATTTTATTTGTGCGGTGAAGTCCGCGTGGCCCGGACGAGGACAATCTTTCAAGTTCTTGTAATCTTGGGGGCGTATATTCGTATTTGGAATGATTGCAGTAATGGGAGCACCACAGGTGACACCGTCCACAAGACCAGATAAAAATTCTGGCAGATCGACTTCCTTCCGTGCAGTAGCAGTGGCGGAGCGTCCCGGTGCTCTGCGATTCAAAAACCGTTGCAGTTCTGCAAAGTCAATGGAAAACCCGGCCGGAATTCCTTCTATGGTGACACCGATGGCTTTGCTGTGGGATTGTCCGAATATTGTGAAGCGAAGATTTTCGCCATAAAAGCTACTCATGGGAACACTCCTTTATCTTTCCACCCAGATATTGATAGTCTTTCCAGAAATGGGGGTAGGATTTTTCAACGACTTGAGAATCCAGAATTGTGACGGGACTTTTGCAGACAGTAGCCGCAATTGCTCCAGCCATAGCGATGCGGTGATCTCCAAATGTGTGTACCACACCGCCTTGCAGCCCGGTTCCATAGATCGTGAGGCTATCACTGCTAGAAACAGCACGTCCTCCCAGTCTATTGATTAAATGGCAAACACTTTCAATCCGGTCAGACTCCTTGAGCCGCAGACGGCCGGCATGGACAAAACGGGTTTCTCCTGTAGCATTTGCAGCGGCTACGGCTAAAATGGGAATCAAATCTGGAATCTGTGATGCATCGATTTCCGCACTGCCACCAAGATTGGAAAGAAGGGAAACAATGGCACAATCACCCTGAGCCGAGTCCCGTTGCAATCCGGTGACCGTTACGGCACTGCCCAGATGAGCTGCCGTGAACCAGAATGCAGCATTGGACCAATCTCCTTCTACTTGCATGGCTTCTTTTCCAGAGTAAGTGCCGGGCTGAATTTGAAATACATTGTCTTTGAATAAGACTGGAATCCCAAATTGATTCAGAATATTTCGTGTCAAGTTGACATAGGGAGCAGATTGTAGTTCTCCAATGATGGTTAATGTGCTTTTTTCTTTTAGTAAGGGAAGCGCAAACAATAAACCGGAAATAAACTGACTGGATACATTCCCCGGAAGGACATAATCTCCGGCAGATAATGTCCCTCTTACCTGAAGACAACCCTCATAAGGACGTAAGAGCGTTACTCCATGGCGTTCCAGTTCTTGATCCAGAGGCCACAAGGGACGCTTCGGAAGACGGCTTTCCAGAATGAAATCACCTTGTAGGCCAAGCGCAGCAACAACAGGCAGGAGAAAACGCAGAGTTGTCCCGCTCTCCCTGCATGGAAGGATGCACTTTTTTTGAAAGTCTCCGGGTATCACCTTGACCTCCAAATTGCTTCGATGGATTGAGGCTCCCATAGACTCCAAACACTGCATAGTAGCAAGAATGTCGTTGGACAAATCAAGATGTTCCAATGTGGTAGAGGAGTGACTCAATGCTGCTGCCAGAAGAATCCGATGTACAGCTGATTTGGAGGCAATTGCAGAGACTGTGCCATGAAGGAGAGTGGGTTCCAGAATTAAGTCCATAAGCCCTCCTCTTTTAGTCCGGCCTCCAACCAAGAGGGAAGCTCGTCTACAGCAATCCGATGAAGCAGGCAGGAACCAATATCGGTAGGTACAACCAGTGTCATATGAGACGCCAGCCGCTTTTTATCATTGTGTGCGGCTGCCAATAGAGCTTCTTTTGGTAACTGCGTGTGGATTGGCAGATTATATTGCTTCAAAATTCCTAGAATTGTTCTGGCTGTTTCAGGAGAACAAAAACCCAAAGTACACGCTGCACGGGCAATGACGGCCATTCCAATCGAAACCGCAAAACCGTGAGTGATTTGGTAGCCGCTGGCCAATTCTACGCTGTGACCGATGGTGTGTCCCAGGTTCAAAAGCTGACGGTTTCCTCGATCAAATTCATCTTGCGCTACAATACGGCTTTTGATGGTCACACAACGTGCAACCACATCCTTTAACTGATTCTGAATCGGGGAGGAGAGAATGCGGAAAAAGAATTCTTTGTCGTCCAGTATTGCGTATTTAATGACTTCAGCAGAACCGTCCAAAAACACGGAGGGAGGAAGTGTGTCGAGAAGAGAAAGGTCACACAATACAAGACTGGGTTGGTAAAAGGCACCAGCCAAATTCTTTCCGGCAGGGAGGTCAATGGCAGTCTTGCCTCCCACAGAGCTATCTACCATAGCCAGAAGTGTGGTTGGAACTTGAATGTAAGGAATCCCCCGAAGATAAGTAGCCGCTGCAAATCCGGCAAGATCTCCGGTGACGCCTCCACCCAATGCTACAATTAAATCGCTTCTTGATAAATGGTGTTCCGCTAAAAAGTTGAGAAGCGTAAAATAGGTAGTTCCGTTTTTGGAAGATTCTCCATGGGGGAACGAAAAGGTGCATACCTCAAAGCCAGCTTGCGTCAAAGACGCTGCGGCCATATCTCCATAAAGGGCAGATACGGTGTCATCCGAAAC
>CAUWEI010000154.1:0-6087 GCA_963557675.1 uncultured Oscillospiraceae bacterium
GTAGGATGTACCCCCGGTTGAAGCTACTGCAAAAACTGTTGGCAGACGATGGGGCTATTTTTATCAGCATTGATGATAATGAGCAGGCAAATTTGAAGTTACTTTGCGATGAGATTTTTGGTTCCCGAAACATGGCTGCACAAATTATTTGGGAAAAAGTGTACAGTCCACGAATGGATGCTATTGGATTCTCAAATTCTCATGATTATATTCTTTGCTATGTGCGAGGGTCAAAAGAAGATATTCATAAACAAAGTTTTGTGCAAAATCAATCTCAGTTCAATTACACAGATACAGCAACAGGAAGAAAATACCGTAGAAGAAGCGTAAGAAAAGAAGGTAGTCACTCCACTCGTGTTGAGCGACCAAATTTATTCTACCCACTTACAGCACCAGATGGCTCAAAAGTACTACCCATTAAACCAGACGGAACAGAGGGATGCTGGCGCTGGAGCTTAGATACCTACTTTGATAATGAAAAGAATGGATTGGTTGAATGGGTCAAAGGCAAAAATGGATGGCAAGTATACGCCAAACAATTTTTAGAAGAAACTGCATATCGTCCACAAGTAACATTATGGAAGTGCGACGAAGTGGGACATAACCATAGTGCTTCCGAGGATGTTAAAGCCATTTTAGGCGCACATGCATTCGATAGTCCCAAACCAAAAGAGTTAATCATGAAAGTTATCTCTACCATTGCCGACTCGGATTCCATCATTCTTGACTCTTTTGCTGGTTCTGGCACCACTGCACATGCGGTTCTGAATATGAACAAGGCTGATGGCGGCAACCGGAAGTTCATCCTGGTTGAAATGATGGACTATGCCGACAGTATTACTGCCGAGCGTGTAAAGCGTGTCATTGACGGCTACGGAGAAGGAAATAAGTCCGTGGAAGGCACTGGCGGTAATTTCAGCTTCTATGACCTGGGTGAGCCGCTGTTGCAAGGAGAGAATTTGAATGAATCTGTAGCCCCCGAGAAGATCCGGGAGTATATCTGGTTCATGGAAACCAAAGCTCCCTATGCACCTGCTGAAACTGGACATCCTTATCTGTTAGGCGCTCATAACCATACCGCTTACTACTTCTACTATGAGCCGCAGCAGGTTACAATCCTGGACTATGCTTTTCTGGCAACCATCCAGGAAAAAGCAGATACCACCATCATCTACGCTGACCGCTGTGCCATCAGTGAAGAAAAGCTGGCGCAGATGGGAATTGTCTTTAAGAAAATTCCCAGAGATATTTCCAGACTGTAAAATGAAAAGAGATGTAAATATGGCTATTACATATTATCTGCCCGATGAACAGGGCGAAAAAGTGGAATATAGGACTTCTAATAACGCGGTTGTTATCATTGGCGCCAATGGTGCCGGCAAAAGTAAGCTTGGTGCTTGGATAGAGCAGCAGAATTTTGAGGCGGTGCATAGAATTGGTGCTCAACGCAATCTGAATTTTAGCGAGAATATCCCGCTAAAAAGCTATTCACAGGCGGAGGATTTAGTCTTTTGGGGAGACGATGGAGAAACGGGACACTGGAAAAACACTAAAGGTTCCAGATGGGACAATGGCAAAGCCTACACTACGACTATGTTAAACGATTTTGACAATGTCCTTGCGGCACTTATTGCACTTACCAACAAAGAAAACAGCGATTTTGTGCAAGAATGCAAAAAGGCTGAGCACGCAGGAAACGATAAGCCCCATACGCCGGTTACTTCTACCGATAAACTCAGCCATGTATGGGATGATGTCTTTCCCCAACGCAGATTGGAATACTCTGATGCTAAATTTATGGCTGCATTCAACAAAAACGATGCGGAAGTCAAGTATTCATCTACTCAAATGAGCGATGGTGAGAGAGCTGTTCTATATCTGACTTCTCAGGTATTGTGTATTCCTGAAAATAAAACGCTCATTATAGATGAGCCAGAGGTTCATTTGCATCGATCTATCATGAACCGTCTGTGGCATTCTCTCGAACAAAAACGACCGGACTGTTTATTTATTTACATTACCCACGATACGCAGTTTGCTGCAATGCATAGCAATGCTGACAAGATTTGGATCAAAGAATATGATGGCCAAAATTGGAAATTAGAGAAAATTGAAGGCAATGATCTGCCCGAGGATTTGCTTCTGGACATTCTCGGTAGCCGTAAAAATGTGTTGTTTGTAGAAGGTGAAAAAAACAGCTATGACACTCAGCTGTATACGGCTATTTATCCCAACTACTATGTAATTCCTTGCGGGAGTTGCTCCCAAGTCATCGCACGAACAAAGTCATTCCGGAGTAATCAATCCCTACATCATTTTGAAGTTTACGGTATTATTGACCGTGATTATCGTTCTGATTATGAGATTCAAAAACTGGCCGAGGATCATATCTATACCATCCAGGTTGCAGAGGTCGAAAATCTCTTTTTAGTAGAAGAACTGATTCGGCTTATGGCAGAGCAATTCGCATGTGATGCTGAAGAAGTCTTCCAAAAGGTCAAGAAATACGTCATCAATCAGCGTTTTTCACATCAGATTGAAAAGCAAATTTGCCAGAATGTTGTCTCTGATATTAAATTTAGATTGTCTACTGCTGCCATTTCTCTTAAAAATGAAGAAGAAGCAAAGGCCAGCCTGAACACAATCCTTGAAGAAATTGATTTTGATACTATAAAGGCAGAGCACGAGCAAAAGTTCCGTGATGTGCTTGCCAACAATGACTATCTGGCAGTCTTGCGAGTTTTTAACGAAAAATCACTGAGTAAATCCGTTGGAGAATTCTTCGGTATAAGAAACAATGCCTATTGCAGTAAGGTTGTTGCTCTACTGCATGGTGATCAGCACGATGCAATTGTTACATCGCTATTACCGTATTTCCCCACCGAAATCCCCCGATAAGGATGGTGAACAATGGAACTGAAATCTTACCAGAAACAGGTATTGAAGGACCTATCCCATTACCTGGAACTGATGAACCAGACAGAAAATTACAAATATGCATTCCAGTTCTTCTGGAATGAAAAGAGTGCCCCTGCCCTGGGCCACTACCAGGATATTATGCCCGGTGTGCCAAACCTTTGCTTCAAAGTTCCCACCGGCGGCGGCAAGACCTTTCTGGCCTGCAATGCCATTCGTCCTGTGTTCGATGCGTTACCCGTGACTAAGACCAAAGCTGTGGTTTGGCTGGTGCCGTCTGACGCTATTCTGACCCAGACCATCCAGGCATTGAAGGACCCTCATCATCCCTATCGTCAGAAGATTGATGTGGACTTTAGTGGTCGTGTAGAGGTCTATACCAAGCAGGAGTTGCTGAACGGTCAAAACTTCAATCCCACCACGGTGACAGAGCAACTGTCTATCATGGTCCTTTCTTACGATTCTTTCCGGGGCCGTGGCAAAGAGGGCCTGAAAGCCTACCAGGAAAACAGCAATCTGGCAGAGTTTGCCAAGGTTCTGGGTACACCGGAACAAAAGATTGAAAATGCCGATGATACCGCTCTGTTTCAGATCATCAATCAGCTGTCCCCACTGGTGATCGTGGACGAAAGCCATCATGCCCGTTCCAATCTGAGTCTGGAAATGCTTACCAACTTCAACCCCTGTTTCGTGCTGGATCTGACTGCTACGCCTAAGAAGGAGAGCAACATCATCTCCTATGTGGATGCTGTTCAACTCAAGCGGGAAAACATGGTCAAGCTGCCGGTTATCGTCTATAACCGCAACAACCAGGGTGAGGTTCTGGCAGATACCATTGATCTGCGCTGCAAACTGGAAGAACTGGCAATAGCCGAAGAAAGCCATACCGGGCGCTATATTCGCCCAATTGCGCTATTCCAGGCACAGCCCCACGGAAAGGAAGACAGCACCACCTTTGAAAAGCTCCGTGAAAAGCTGGTGGATGCCGGTATCCCAGCTGCACAGATTGCCATTCGTACTGCCGATGTGAACGAGCTGAAGAATGTTGATCTCATGTCCCGTGACTGTCCGATTCGATACATCATCACGGTCAACGCACTGAAAGAAGGCTGGGACTGCCCCTTCGCCTATATTCTGTCCTCTCTTGCCAATAAGACCAGTCAGGTGGATGTGGAACAGATTCTGGGCCGTATCCTACGCCTGCCCCATACGGTGCAGCACAGACAATCTTCTCTGAATATGTCCTACGTCCTGACCTCGTCCAACCACTTTAACGAAACTGTTCAGAAAATCATTAAGGGCCTGAACAATGCAGGCTTCACGGACAAGGATTATCGACTCTCCGCACCTGAAGCTCCCGTGATTCCGGAACCCAATCCAGTTCAACTGGAAATTCCGGAACCGGCTGATGACAAGCCCGTGGATGAGAAGCCCGCAGAGGAGTTTCTGGACTTCGATCCTTGTGCAGTTAGTCAAGAGCTGGAGCGCCGTCAGACAACCGGACAAGGTGTAGAAACCAATGGAACTACCAGTAAGGTAGATACCATGCTGCAAGAGGGTGCCGCCGCTTACGAATCCCACAATCAGCAGATAGAGGAGGCCGCATCCGACCCCTTTATGCAGGATACTTCCTGGGAGGTGCGTGAAAATTTGAACTCTTTCTATGTGAACTCTGATTTTGAGCAAGATATTGAGACCCTGAGAATTCCGCAGTTTTTCATTTCCATCCCGAACACGCTGTTTACCGGTGGCATGGAAGAACTTCTGGAAAAAGAGCAGCTGGCTGAAGGCTTTACCTTAAAGGGAAAGGCCTACGATATTGACTTTGGCTCTGCAGATGATGAAATCGCCAAAATTGATGTGCAGCAGGGCGAGGGTGGTCTGCCAAAGGTATTCAAGATGTCCAGTGCAGATCAGCAGTACTTCAAGCAATATTTCAATTCGCTGCCCCCTGAGAGCCGTGTCCGGCAGTGCAAGAGCATGATGTTCAAGCAGCTCAACAAAATCAATGAAGTAGATGCAGGTGAGTTACAGGACTATCTGAATCTGATTGTTGATGGCATGGATAAGGCTCAGCTTGACGCTATGGAGAAATCTCCGATGGGCTTTGCCCTGAAAATCAAGGCGAAGATCAAGCATTTGCTGGATGACCATTGCCTGATTACATTCCGTCATTGGATCGAAACTGGTCGTATTATTTGCAAGCCATCCTATGTGCTTCCGCAGGCCATTCACCCTGCTGTTAGCACTGAGATGTACAGTGGTACGCTGTATCAGGCCGAGGAGGGCGATTTGACTGCCCCAGAGAAGAAGCTGGCCTTGAACCTGACTGGAGTAGAGAATATCCGCTGGTGGCATCGTAATATTTCTCAGAGTGGTTTCTGCATCAACGGTTTTATCAATCATTACCCAGACTTCATTATCAGGACAAACTCTGGAAAAATCGTTATGGCGGAAACCAAGGGTGAACAACTCAAGAATGAGGATAGCCGTGCAAAGCTCGAAATCGGAAAGGCATGGCAACATGCTGCTGGCAGTCAGTACCGTTACTATATGGTCTTTGAAAGCGGTGATAATCTGCCGGAAGGCGCTGTCAGCACGAATGATTTCATGGAAATTCTGAAGGCACTATAAAAGAAAGGCTATTCTATGATAAAAAGACATACAATGTCAACATTTGCATCATTTTTCATATATTACTACAGGGCGTTGTAAAATAATAATCCTCGGTGTTTACTAAGGATCGACGAAATGGCTAGTTCGCGAAGACTATAGATTACAGAATAAGACATAGGAAGGTTTTTCATGGAGTTGCTTAAAACATACAACGACATTATTACGAATCAAAGCAAGTGGAATCCAACATTGGTTAACATTGGTGTCAATTTTACTGAGTTATTTGACCCAAATAAATTTGAAACACAAAATTTGCTCACATCACTTCTTTTTTGGGAAAGTAATACCTGTGATTTTGCCATTAACACACATAAAATTCGTTGTAATATGGGATACAATCGACAAGCACATACAATTTCGTTATTTCTTTTGGGAATCGAAGTAGCCTCCAAAATTGGATTTAATAAATTTTCACTACCAAAGTGGGATACTAATGAACAACGGAACTTTTTACATTTTTGGGCAATAACATGCTTATGCCATGATATTGGATAT
>CAUWEI010000155.1:0-6062 GCA_963557675.1 uncultured Oscillospiraceae bacterium
CATTCGAGCGAAATCGCTTGACATCGACACATTAAAATTGTATCATATAAATACGGTGATTCTACATACGGGATGTAGAAAAAACCGTCTGGAGATTGGGAAAAAGGAGGTCCCAATCTCTAAAAAATGCGCCTGCCCCTATGGCAGAGAAAGGAAAAGGAGAAAAACATGATGGAAAAGAATTTGTTGAACCGCTTGCTTTCCCTGATGCTTGTTGCAGCAATCCTGTGTGGATTTGTGATTCCGGTGCATGCCGCTGAGGAAACGGCCACGGTAAGCTTCCAGCAGGTGGACAACAGTGCAGTGACCGCAACACTTCCTGGTCACGAACCTGTTACTTCACCAGAAGAAGACACATATGCTTCCACCGATGTGGTTCGTGTGTCCATTGTTCTAGAGAAAGAATCTACCGTGGCAGCAGGATTTGCGATGGAAGACATCGCTCAGAATGTATCTGCCATGGCCTACCGTCAGGAGCTGCAAACCCAGCAGCAGAAGGTGACAGCCTCGATTGAAAAGAGTCTGGACCAGAAGCTGGATGTGGCTTGGAACCTGACCCTGGCAGCAAACCTGATTTCCGCCGATGTGGAATATGGCCAGATCGAGGCCATCGAAAAGGTTCCCGGCGTTGAGAAGGTTTTGATTGAAACCAGATATGAGCCGGCTGTAGTGGATCGGGAAGAAACAAATGATCCCAACATGGCAACCTCCTCCAAGCAGACCGGTTCCGGAATGGCTTGGGCATCCGGCTACACCGGTGCAGGTGCCCGGATTGCAGTAATCGATACCGGTATCGATACTGCACACCAGTCCTTCACCAATGAAGGCTATCAGTATTCTCTGGCTTATCATGCCGGCGAAAGCGGCCTCACTCTGGAAGAGTATGTGGAAAAACTGAATCTTCTGGATGTGGAAGAAGTTACTTCTGTGGCCGAGCAGCTAAACGTAAAAGTAGATCCCGCCCAGTCCTTTGTCAGCCAGAAGATTCCTTTTGCCTACAACTACGTAGACAAGAGCTACTACGTCACCCATAAGGAAGATAAGCAGACCGAGCATGGCTCCCACGTCAGTGGTATTGCCGCTGCCAATGCTTACATCCCCAAGGAAGACGGCACCTTCTCCAAGGCATTGGATTCGGTTAAGGTGCAGGGCGTTGCACCCGATGCTCAGATTATTACCATGAAGGTCTTTGGTAAGAGCGGCGGTGCTTATGACTCGGACTATATGGCAGCTATTGAGGACGCCATCGTTCTGGGTTGTGACTCCGTGAACCTGTCTCTGGGTTCCGGCAGTGCAGGTGGCTCCCGTCACGCCACTGCGGAATACCAGGAGATTATGGAAAACCTGACCAATGCCGGTATCGTAGTTTGCATGTCCGCAGGCAACAACGGCGGTTGGGTGGACCATGCAAAGAACCTGGGACGCCTGTATGCCGATGATGTGAATATGCATACCGCAGGTTCTCCCGGTACATACACCAACTCCCTGTCCGTAGCTTCCGTGAACAACGACGGTGCAACCGGCCTGTTCATTGGAGTAAAGGACGTTCTGGCAGTATACAGCGAAAGTGACTACAAGAATCAGCCTATGGCAACACTGGCTGGTGAGCAGCAGTACATCCTGATTGACGGCCATGGCACTGTCGATGACTGGGCAGCTGTTGGCGAAGCCCTGAAGGGTAAGGTCGCAATGTGCTCTCGTGGCGATATTGCCTTCTCTTTGAAGGGCGACAATGCCGTTGATGCAGGTGCAATTGCAACGGTTGTTTACAATAATCAGCCCGGTATCATCAACATGGACCTGACAGACTATAAGAAGACGGCTCCTTGTGTCTCCATTACACAGGCGGCTGGTCAGGCATTCCGTGAAAATGCCGAGGCAGTTACCGACGAATCCGGCAAGGTCCTGTACTACACGGGTACCATGACCATTTCGGACGGTGTTGGCTCTTCTCAGTTTGACAGCGAGTTCTACACCATGAGCGAGTTCTCCTCCTGGGGCGTTGCAGGCTCTCTGGAGTTGAAACCGGAAATCACCGCTCCCGGCGGCTCAATCTACTCTGTTTTTGGTGAAACTCCTCATGGCGGCGGCTCTGACAAGTATGAGACTATGTCCGGTACCTCCATGGCTGCACCTCAGGTTTCCGGTATGGCAGCTCTGGTTGCACAGTACATCCGAGAAAACAATCTGGCAGAAAAGACCGGTATGACGCCTCGTCATTTGGCTCAGAGTCTGCTTATGTCCACGGCCGTTCCCATGCTCGATGGCGAAAGCGGAAGCTACTACCCCATCCTTCAGCAGGGCGCAGGTCTTGGAAACGTAGGTGCTGCTGTAAATGCAGACAGCTACATCACCATGGACGAGAATGCGACCAAGTCGTTTGCAGACGGCAAGGTAAAGGTAGAGTTGGGCGACGATCCTCAGCGTACCGGCGTGTACAACTTCTCCTTCAACATCAACAATCTGGAAGACACCGACAAGGCATTTGCCCTGTCTGCGGACTTCTTTACTCAGAAGCTGTTTGAGTACTACGCCAACGGCTACGAGCTTGAAGATCAGACTGCATACTACATGGATACCAGGACCGTTTCCGCACCGGTCAATGTGACCTGGGAAGTAGACGGCAAGGTTCTGGAACCCAGCGATTTGGTTCGTGGTCTGGACTTTGACGGCAATGGCTCGGTCAATGCCGCTGACGGTCAGGCACTTCTGGACTATGCAGTAGATAACACAAAGACCATCCAAAATCTGGATAAGGCCGATATTGACAAGGACGGCGATGTGGATACACAGGACGCATACCTGTTCTTTAAGAATCTCGGCACCGGTACCATCGTAGTTCCTGCGGATGGTTCCAAGAAGGTAAATGTAAAGGTCGAATTGACCGATGCATGGCAGGAATATCTGAAGACGGCTACCAACGGCGTATATGTGGAAGGCTATATCTTTGCTGAGAGCATGGCAAGCGAAGAGGGCGTGGAAGGCACCATCCATTCCATCCCCGTTCTGGGCTTCTTCGGAAACTGGAGCGATCCTTCCATGTACGATGTGGGCACGCGGGCCCAGTATGTGACCCATGAAGACATTCGGATGCCTTACCTGGGCGACATTGAGGTAAATACCTATCTGGTGACCTATGCCAATGATCCCAAGAACGTCTACGCTCTGGGCGGCAACCCCCTGATTCCCGATGAGAAGTACAAACCCGAGCGTAACGCCATTAACTCCGAAAATGGCGATGCCGTGAGCAAGGTGCAGTTTGCCGCTATCCGGAACGCTGCTGCCTCCCGGTTTACCGCTAAGAATGTAACCACAGGCGAAGAATTGGCAGAAGCTCTTCCCGGTGCAGTAGGTGCCGCTTACTTCTATCCGGCATCCGGCCGCTGGATGAACGATGGCTACACCCTGAAGGCCAACTTTGTTCCCAAGGGCGCAGCAGAAGGGGACCAGCTTCTCCTGAATCTGGCTCTGGCTCCGGAGTATTATGCAGATTCCGAAGGCAACATCAGCTGGGATACCCTGGGCAAGGGTGCGAATTTCAGCCTGCCTCTGGTTGTGGATAACACCGCCCCCGTTCTGGAAGATGTATCCCTCAGCTTCACCGGCAATACTCTGAACGTCAAAGCTTCTGATAACCAGTATATCGCTGCTGTAGCTCTGTTCAACAAGAGCGGCACAAAGGCTCATGCAGCAGCCGGTTCCATCATGGACATCAAACCCGGTGAATCCGGTGAATATGTCCTGGATCTCACCAACGTAAATGGCAAGAAATTTGCCTTGCAGGTCATGGACTATGCCATGAACACCACCACTTACATGATCGAAATGGAAATCGGTGAACAGCAGCCTCTTCCTGAGATGATTGCGTTCACGCTGGAATCCAAATACTGGTTTGCATTCGATAAGGATACCAAGTACGACTCCGATACTCACAAGGGTCTGGAGCCTTACAGCCCCACCAACAAGCTGTTTACAGCAGCTACCATTGCAGACCATGTGGTTCTTGCTGCAACGCAGGAAGGTGAGCTATACGCAATGCCCGAGGATGATCTGGCAGAAGAGAATTTGATCGGCAACGTGGGTATGCTAATCAGCGATATGGCCTACAACAAGGCAGATGGCGAAGCCTATGCAGTCAGCGACAATAAGCTGTACACCATCAACAAGCTGACTGGTGATCCCACTGAGGTGGGCACAATCGGTGTTCTTACCAATACACTGGCATGTGACAAGGAAGGTACCTTCTACTGCAACAAGTACGGTACTTCCGAGGTCTACAAGTTTACCCTGGATACCATGGATGCTCCCGTACTTCTGGGTGCAGCAGACAGTAAAATCACTTCCAAGTATATCCAGGCGATGGAAATCAACCCCAATACCGATATGCTTTGCTGGAACTCCTACTATACCAAGATGGAAGAGTTCTTCGGCATGACCTTTGAAATTGGCTTCTCCAACTATGTGGAGATGAACACCAAGACCGGCGAGGCCGTTGCCTACAACGACCTGTGGGAAGAGATTTCCAGCCTGATTATCCCGGAGCGTACTTCCGGCGGCAGCTGGGCAGCTCCTACCGATAAGATTTCCGGTGTCCGTCTGTCCCACAACGACCTCAGTGTTCTCAAGGGTACGACCAGACAGTTGTCTGCGGTGGTTCAGCCTTGGACTGCTACAGACCGTACCGTAACCTGGACCTCTGAGGATGAAAGCATTGCAACCGTCGACGAAAAGGGTGTTGTGACCGGCGTTGGCGTTGGCACTACCACGGTGACCGCAGCCTCTACCCTGGATCCTACCGTTACTGCTAAGTGCACCGTAACCGTTGAAACTCTGGATATTACGGCAAAGGGCCTGCTCCAGGATAAGGACGGCAATCCCCAGTTCTTCACTTGGAACATGGAAGAAGCAGATACCTGGACCCCCGGTACGGCAGTGGATACCAACATGGTTTCCGCAACCTTTGATACCAGCAAGAAATTCTACTATGTTCAGGAAGATTCCGAAGGTTTGCTGATGCACAAGGTCGGTGAGGATGGCGTTACCGCAGCAACCTCCGAGACCAATGGTGCAGGCGTTCCCCTGTGGGATATGGCTTACAGCTCTTACTTCTCCACAGAGGAGACTCCTTTGGTATCCTCCATCTACGCATACTATTTCCTGTCTCCCAAGGACCCCATGAATCTGGATGGAAAGGCATTCGATCTTCAGAGCCGCTGTGAGTATCTGACGGCGATTACCTCCTTGGGTTATGAGCAGTATCCGGATAATGAGACTGGCGAACTGCTGGATACAGAGCATATCGTGCTGCTGGCCAAGGATGGAACCGTTTTCCACTTCTGGGTCTATCAGAGTGGTGACTCCATGAGCGCATGGCTCAACAGCTATCCCAGCAACCTGGAGCTGCCTTTCGCAGGCTATAACAACCTGGATAAGATGTACTGCTCTTTGGTGCCTGGCGACAACGGCACTCTGTACCTGTCTTATTTCACCGGTGAAGCCAATGAGCTGTACCGTCTGGCCTTTGATGCAGCCAACGAAGAATATACGGCGGATTTGGTGGGCAACTTTGGCGATGGCGTATGGCCTGTCATTCTCACTGAGGTTACCAACAACACAGAATCCGGCACCAATTTCGTTCCCGTAGCTACTGAAAAGATGGAAGCGGTTGTAGTCACAGAAGCCGATATGCAGGCAGCTGCTGAGGCAATGGAGAACAACACAGCCAACGAAATCTTTGAGTTCACGAAGGAAGCTAAGGACGCAAAGGCTGAGATTCAGTCCACTTCTCAGGTCGAAGAGGGCGAAAAGAACGTTACCGTTACCATCACAGCCAAGGACGCTGCCGGTGCGGACGTTGCCTCTACCAATGCTCTGATGAGCGCAAGTTATGACACTTCCAAGCTGGAACTGGTGGACGTAGCCGTTTATGGCGATTACACCTCTAAGATTCTGGCAGACGGTAAGGTTACCTTTGGCTATGTCTCCCTGGATGAAATTCCTGCGGGCAATGCCGTTGCTACATTGAAGTTCAAGGTTCTGGCAGCAGAAGAATCCAATGTGAC
>CAUWEI010000156.1:0-6055 GCA_963557675.1 uncultured Oscillospiraceae bacterium
ACACTGACAAGGGAAAACAGTATCATAAATATATGGCTATTCGACACATTTTTATGTGTGGAGAAAGCCTGTTCGGGTTTGTGATAGGGAGGTCGCAAGCCAGAAAATGGTGCCTGCCTCGATGGCAGAGAAAGGAAAAGGAGAAAAACATGATGGAAAAGAAATTGTTGAATCGCTTGCTTTCCCTGATGCTGGTAGCAGCAATCCTGTGCGGATTTGTGATTCCGGTGCGAGCCACTGAGGAATCGGTCACGGTAAGCTTCCAGCAGGTGGATAACAGTGCAGTGACGGCAACACTACCCGGTCATGAACCCGTTATCGCCCCGCAAGAACAGACCTATGCCCCTACGGACGAGGTCCGTGTCTCCATTGTTCTGGAAAAAGCCCCCACTGTAGTTGCCGGCTTTGCCATAGAAGACATTGTACACAATGCTTCTGCTATGGCATACCGTCAGGAACTGCAAACCCAGCAGCAAAAGGTGACCTCCTCCATCGAGAAACGTCTGAATCAGAAGCTGGATGTGGCTTGGAATCTGACTTTGGCAGCAAACTTGATTTCTGCCGATGTGGAATATGGTCAGATTGAGGCCATCGAACAGATTCCCGGTGTAGAACAGGTTCTGATTGAGACCCGGTATGATCCTGCGGTTGTGCATCAGGAAGAAGTAAGCAATCCCAACATGGCCACCTCCTCCAAGCAGACCGGTTCCAGCATTGCCTGGGCCAGTGGCTATACCGGTGCAGGTACCCGAGTGGCTGTAATCGATACCGGTATCGATACCACTCACCAGTCTTTCTCCAATGAAGGCTATCAATACTCCCTGGCCTATCATGCCGGCGAAAGCAACCTTACTCTGGAAGAATATGTGGAAACCCTGAATCTTCTGGATGCAGAAAAGGTGAGAGCAGTATCCGATCAGCTAAACGTAGCAGTTGATCCGGACCAAGCTTTTGTCAGCAGCAAAATCCCCTTTGCTTACAACTACGTAGATAAGAGTTACTACGTTACCCACGCAGAAGATACCCAGTCGGAGCATGGTTCTCACGTCTGCGGCATCGCTGCGGCCAACGCCTACATTCCGCAGGAAGACGGTACCTTTGCCAAAGCGTTGGATTCAGTTAAGGTGCAGGGTGTTGCACCCGATGCCCAGATCATCACCATGAAGGTCTTTGGCAAGCGGGGCGGTGCCTATGACTCGGACTATATGGCAGCCATTGAGGACGCCATTGTTCTGGGTTGTGATTCCGTGAACCTGTCTCTGGGTGCTGCCAATCCCGGCAACTCCCGTCATGCGAACAAAGAATATCAGGCCATTATGGACAACCTGACCAAGGCTGGCGTTGTGGTTTGCATTTCTGCCGGTAACAGCGGAAACTGGGTTCAGAATGCAGCCAATTTGGGTGCCCTGTATGCCGATGATGTGAGCATGCAGACCAATGGCAACCCCGGTACTTATACAAACTCTATGGGCGTAGCTTCTGTGAACAACAGCGGTACAACCGGCCTGTTTATTCAGGTGAAGGATGTTCTGGCAGTTTACAATGAAAGCCCGGATAAGCACAAATCTCTTGCCACTCTGGCGGGTGAACAGGAATACATCCTCATTGACGGCAACGGCACCCCTGAGGACTGGGCTGCTGTTGGCGATGCTTTGAAAGGAAAAATTGCACTGTGCAGCCGTGGTGGAATTGCTTTCTTTGAAAAGGGCAACAATGCTATTGATGCCGGTGCCATTGCAACCATTATTTACAATAATCAGCCCGGCATTATCAATATGGACCTGAAGGACTATACCAAGACGGCTCCTTGCGTTTGCATTACGCAGGCGGCCGGAATGGACATTCGCAAAAATTCGGAAGCAGTCACCGATGAGGCAGGAAAGGTCCTGTATTACACCGGCAAAATGACAGTTTCCGAAAGTGTTGGTTCTTCTCAGCTGGACAGCGAATTCTATACCATGAGTGCGTTCTCCTCCTGGGGCGTTCCCGGCAGCCTGGAGATGAAGCCGGAAATCACGGCACCTGGCGGCGGAATCTATTCGGTCTTTGGCACCACCCCCACAGGCGGCGGCTCTGACAAGTACGAGAATATGTCCGGCACCTCTATGGCCTCTCCTCAGGTTGCAGGTATGGCAGCTCTGGTTGCACAGCATATCCGAGCAAACAATTTGACGGAAAAGACCAACCTGACACCCCGTCAGCTGATTCAGAGTCTGCTCATGTCCACTGCGGAACCTGCGGTATGTGGGGACAGCGGCTGCTATTTCCCTGTGATTCAGCAGGGTGCCGGCCTTGCCAATGTAGGCAATGCCGTAAATGCAGACAGCTACATCACCATGGACGAAAATGCAACCAAGTCCTTTGCAGACGGCAAGGTAAAGGTAGAGCTGGGCGACGACCCGGATCGTACGGGCGTGTACAACTTCTCCTTTAACATTCACAATCTGGAAGATACAGATAAGGCCTTTGCGCTGTCCGCAGATTTCTTCACGCAGCAAGTGTTCGAGGACTACGCAAATGACAAAAAGAACGATCAGCAGACTGCTTTCTATATGGACACCAAGACCGTTTCTCTGCCGGTCAATGTGACCTGGGAAGTAGACGGAAAGACCCTGGAACCCAGTGATTTGGCAGTGGGTCTGGACTTTGATGGAAATGGCTCGGTCAATGCTGCCGACGGTCAGGCTCTTCTGGATTACGTCGTAGACAATACCAAGACCATTCAGAATCTGGACAAGGCCGATATTGACAAAGACGGCGATGTGGATACGCAGGATGCCTATCGGTTCTTCAAGGAATTGACCAGCAGCACTCTGATGGTTCCTGCGGATGGTGCAGTTAAGGTCAATGTGAAGGTAGAACTGACAGACGCATGGAGAGAACACACAGAACATGCCACCAACGGTGTGTACGTACAGGGTTATGTCTTTGCTGAGAGCATGGCAAGCAAGGAAGGTGTGAAGGGCACTGCCCATTCCATCCCTGTTCTGGGCTTCTTCGGCAACTGGACCGATCCTTCCATGTATGATGCCGGTACTCTGGCCCAGTATAGAACCGGGGAAGATTACCGCACGCCTTACTTGGGCGACATCATGGCCAATACCTATCTGGTGACGTATGCAAACGATCCCAAGAACGAATATCCTCTGGGCGGCAACCCCCTGATTCCCGATGCAAAATACAGACCTGAGCGGAACGCCATCAACTCCGTAAACGGCGATAACGTGAGCAAGGTGCAGTTTGCCGCTATCCGGAACGCTGCCGCTGCCCGGTTTACTGCGGAGAATGTGACAAAGGGCAAGAACTTGCAGAATTCCGTTTCCGGTGCAGTGAATGCAGCATTCTACTTCTCCATGACTGGCAAGTGGCAGAATACGGGATACACCATGAGAACTAATTTCGTTCCCAAGAATGCAGAGGAAGGCGATCAGCTCCTTCTGAATCTGGCGTTGGCTCCGGAGTACTATGTGGATGCCGAAGGCAAGGTCGATTGGGAAGCCATGGGCAAAGGTGCGAATTTCAGCCTGCCTCTGGTGGTAGATAACACCGCTCCTGTTGTGAAAGAAATATCCCACAATGTAATTGGCAATACATTGACAGTCACGGCTTCGGATAACCAGTATGTTGCAGCAATAGCTCTGTGCAACAAGCAGGGCACCAAGGTCTATTCCTCTGTCGGTGCGCATCAGGATGTGGAAGCCGGTGCAGAGGCACAGTATGAGCTGGATCTGACCAATGTAAATGGCAACCATTTCGCCCTTCAGGTCATGGACTACGCCAAGAATACCACGACCTATATCCTGGAATTGGAGATCGGTGAACAGCAGCCTCTTCCCGAGAGAATTGCATTCTCTATGGACAAGAAAGCGGAATACTGGATCGGATTCAACAAGGATACCAAGTTTGATTCGGATGCCCCCCATGGTCTGGAGCCTTACTGTCAGACCAACCATGTATTTACAGCAGCGACCATTGCAGATCATGTGGTCATTGCTGCAACGAAGGACGGCAAGCTCTTTGCAATGCCGGAAGATGACCTGAGCGAAGAAAATCTGATTGCTGAAATTAGTATGACCTTCACCGATATGGCCTGCAACAAGGCAGACGGCAAGGTTTACGGTGTCAGCGAAAATAAGCTGTATACCATCGACAAGCTGACTGGCAAGACGGAAGAGGTGGGGACCATTGGAGCTACCACCAATACGCTGGCCTGTGATGCAGAGGGTACATTCTACTGCAACCAGTTGGGAACCGATAAGATTTACAAGTTCACCACAACCACCATGGACAAACCGGAACTTGTAGGTGCCATTGGTAAGTGGGCGAGAATTGAAAGTAAATTCATCCAGAGTATGGAAATTGACCCCAATACCGGACGCCTGTGCTGGAATTCCTACTATGTCAAGGTGTACTTCTATGGATATGAAGTCGGTCGTTCTTACTATGTTGAGATGGACCCCAAGACCGGAAAATCCGATGTTTACAACGATCTGCAAGACGAGATTTCCTGCTTGCTTATCCCGGAGCGCAGCTCCGGCAGCGGCTGGGCTGAGCCTACCGACAAGATTTCCAACGTGATTCTGTCCAATGACAGCATCAATATGCTGAAGGGTACCACCCAGGGACTGTCTGCACTGGTTCAGCCTTGGACGGCAAAGGACCGCACCGTTACCTGGAGCTCCGAAGATGAAACCATCGCAAAGGTGGACGAATTCGGTGTGGTGACTGCGGTTGGTACAGGTACTACCACGGTGACGGCTGCCTCTACTCTGGACCCCAATGTAACGGCAAAGTGTTCTGTTACCGTAGATGCGCTGGATGTTACCTTTAAGGGCGCACTTCAGAACAAGGATGGAAAAGCAAAATTCTTCTCCTGGAATATGGCAGAGCAGGAAACTTGGGAGCCAGGTGCTGAAATCGATACCAAGATGATTTCTGCAGCTTACGACACCAATAACAAGTTCTACTACATTCAGGAGGACACCACTGGCCTTTTGATGCACAAGATTGGAGAAAATGGCGTAACGACTGAAATCTCTCAGACCAACGGTGCCATAAATCCTCTGTGGGATATGGCTTACAGCCCCTATTTCTCCACGAAGGAGACCCCCATGGTTTCCTCCGTCTACGGATACTACTTCCTGCCTCCTAAGGACCCCATGAACTTGGACATCCAAGTTTTCGAGCTTAGTGGTGTTACAGGCTATCTGACGGCCATTGCATCTTTGGGTTATGAGAAGTATCTGGACCGGGATACCAGAAAGGAGCTGGATACGGAACATCTGGTATTGCTGGACAATGACGGCACAATTTCCCATTTCTGGACCTATAAAGATGGCGATGTGGTGAAAGCACGGATGGCCCAATTCCCCAGCGACCTGGATCTGGCTTTTGAAGGATATGACAACCTGAGAAAGATGTACTGTTCCATGGTAGCGGATGAGAATGGTGATCTGTATCTGTCCTACTTCAACGGGGCGGAAAATGAACTGTATCGTTTGGTCTTTGATGAAGCCAATAAGGCATACAATGCAGAGCATTTTGGAACCTTTGGCGAGGATGTATGGCCCGTAATGCTTACGGAAGTCATCAATCATGCACCCGATCCTGAGACCAACGCCAATCTGGCGGAATCCGCTACAGAAGAAATGGAAGCAGTGGAAGTGACCGCAGAGGAAATGAAGGCTGCAGTTGAAGAAATGCAGAATGATACCTCGGACAAGATCTTCCAGTTGACCGAAGAAGCCAGACAGGCCAGAGCCGAGATGCAGTCGGATTCTGAGGTAGAAGAGGGCGAAAAGAACGTTACCGTAACCATCACAGCCAAGGATGCGGCTGGTGCGGACGTTGCCTCTACCAATGGCCTGCTGTGTGCAAGCTATGACGCTTCCAAGCTGGAGCTGGTGGATGTCGCTGTTCATGGTGCCTACACTTCTAAGGTTCTGGAAGATGGCAAGGTTACCTTTGGCTATGTCTCCCTGGATGAGATTCCTGCGGGCGATGCCGTTGCTACATTGAAGTTCAAGGTTCTGGCAGCAGAAGAATCCAATGTGAC
>CAUWEI010000157.1:0-6037 GCA_963557675.1 uncultured Oscillospiraceae bacterium
GCCCAAGCCAATGATTGTAAAAATATCTTCAATCCTTAAAGAAAAATCTTCCGTCATAAGTCTCTGTATTTGCAGTCGCTTCATATATTCTGCGGTACTGTCGCAAGAGCCGACTCTGCGTTTGTCGGTATTTTTTCCTTTTTACTAAATGGCCACATGGGATTGCCCTCCATAAAATAAGTTTCTGATGTTTCATTGTTTCCTTATTAAGGCCCATACATCCAGTTTCCATTCATTATACTACACGGAAGGTGAAAATTCTACATCTTTATTCAGATACCAGCCCATTCTTTATTTGTAAAAAGAGGGTTGACACAGCATTGATAAAATGCTATCATATCGGGGAATTGAATCGCTTAGATAGAGGCGCGATGCTTATAAGTACCAAGCAACAAGGCCAGGCAGCCGTTGTTTGGGAAAGGAAACTTCGCCGAAGTGGGAGATTGGTTGCCTGCCTTTCCCTGCTGGGTCGTCAGAGAATATCTGCCGGACTGTCACAAGTGTTTTGTGAAGCGCTATCGATGGCTGTTCGGATTGTCTTTTTCATTTGACCTTCCGTATTTCCATGGACCGCTTTCCAAAGCGGTTCATTTTTTATCCCTTGATGCAAATTTATGCATCGGAAATACATTTTGGAAAGGTGAAACACCATGAAAAAGCTCTTAACTCTCGTATTAACCCTCACAATGCTCCTGTCTCTGGTTGGCTGCGTCAGCTCCAACCCAGACGCAGCCTCTACAACCGGAACCGATTCTCTCGCCTCCGAAACCGGCACCGGCAATCCCAACATTCCCGGTCTGGAAGACGGCGTGCTGACCGTTGGCATGGAATGTACCTATGCCCCCTACAACTGGACCCAGACCAACGACGCCAACGGTGCCGTTCCCATTTCCAACGTCCCCGGTGCTTATGCAAACGGATATGATGTCATGATTGCAAAGAAAATCTGCGAGGCCAACGGCTGGAAGCTGGAAATCGTATCCAGTGCCTGGGATTCTCTGTGTCCTGCGGTACAGTCCGGCACTATGGATGCCAACATTGCAGGTCAGTCCATGACCGCCGAACGGATGGCGGAGGTCACCATGGCAGGCCCCTATTACTATGCCACCATCGTCTGCGTTACCCGGAAGGACAGCCCCTATGCCTCCGCCAAGAGCATTGCCGATTTGGCGGACGGCAAGTGTACCGCTCAGTCCGGCACCATCTGGTATGATTCCTGCCTGGGACAGATTGAAAATGCTCAAATGCTGGCTCCTGCCGAAACCGCTCCTGCTATGCTGATGGCTTTGCAGACCGGAACCGTGGATTTTGTCTGTACCGACCTTCCCACCGCTATGGGTGCGGTAGCAAAGGATGACAGCCTGACCATCCTGAATTTCTCCGGCACAGACGGCGATTTTCAGTTTGCATCCGAAGCGGAGCGGGCCGAAAACGTGAACATTGGCATTTCGGTCCACAAGGACAATCTGCCTTTGAAGGAAGCCATCGAAGAAGCCCTGTCCGGTATGACTGCGGATGACTTTAATGCCCTCATGGATGAGGCCATTCAGATTCAGCCTCAGGTTTAAGGAGGCACCCGTTGTCATGGATAAGCTGGTTAAAATCGGAAATGATATGGTCCTGCTCTGGAACAATTATTCCAGTCTGTACCTGAATGGTATCAAGAACACCCTGCTTTTGGCTCTGATTGCCACCGCCATTGGCTGTGTGATTGGCTTTGTCTGCGGCATCCTCAATACCATTCCCTATAGCAAAAAGGACCCGCTCCCCAAGCGGTTCCTTCTGAAGCTGGTTCGGGCCATTGTCCGGGTCTATGTAGAGGTGTTCCGTGGTACTCCCATGGTGCTGCAAGCCGTATTCATCTATTACGGTCTGCCCTACTTCTCCGGTAACGCCCTGCGCTTCAGCAATATGTGGGCTGCTGCCATTTTGGTGGTGTCCATAAACACCGGTGCCTATATGGCCGAATCGGTCCGAGGCGGCATTATCTCCATTGATCCGGGCCAGACCGAAGGAGCCAAGGCTCTGGGTATGACCCACGTGCAGACCATGACCCGTGTGATTCTTCCACAGGCCCTGCGTAACATCATGCCACAGATCGGCAACAACTTTATTATCAACGTGAAGGACACCTCTGTGATGTTCATTATCGGCTTCACCGAGTTTTTCTCCGTCCACCGCTACATTACCGGCATTAACAATCTGTACTTCCCTTCCGCAGCCATTGAAATGGTGGGCTATCTGATTATGACTTTGTCTGCCTCCCTGCTGCTGCGCTGGCTGGAAAAGAGAATGGATGGCAATGACAGCTACGAGCTGGCCCAGGCCGACCAACTGACCATGGCAGCCGGTACCTACAGCCACCCGAACCATGGTTCTCCCTATGACGAGCACCACAAAGAAAGCACAACAGGAGGTTGCTGATATGAATGAAACAATTTTACAGGTCAACCACCTGTCCAAGTCTTTTGGCCGTCATGAGGTATTGCGGGACATTGATTTTTCCGTAAAGAAAGGCGATGTTATCTCCATCATCGGTGCTTCCGGCTCCGGTAAAAGCACCCTTCTGCGCTGCATCAACATTCTGGAAGTCCCCTCTTCCGGCGAAATTCTCCACCACGGCGAGAATGTGGCCCAGCACGGCGGAAAAGCCGCTTCCTATCGTTCCAAGGTGGGTATGGTGTTCCAGTCCTTCAACCTGTTCAACCACATGACCGTTCTGCAAAACTGTATGATTGGACAGATGCAGGTACTGAAAAAGAGCAAGGCTGAGGCCAAAGAACACGCCATGTACTATCTGCAAAAGGTAGGAATGGCCCCTTACATCAACGCAAAGCCCCGGCAGCTCTCCGGTGGACAGAAGCAGCGGGTTGCCATTGCCAGAGCTTTGGCCATGGACCCGGAGGTTCTTCTGTTTGACGAACCCACCTCTGCACTGGACCCGGAAATGGTGGGTGAGGTTTTGTCCGTCATGCAGACTCTGGCCCAGGAGGGCATGACCATGCTGGTGGTGACCCACGAAATGGCATTTGCCCGGGATGTAAGCAACCGGGTGGTGTTTATGCAGGGTGGTGTCATTTGCGAGGAAGGTTCCCCGGCAGAGGTATTCGGCAATCCCCAAAAGCAGGAAACCAAAGATTTCCTGTCTCGTTTCCGCAGAAACTAAATACAAATCGCATCAAGAAACCGCCAGCTCCATTCTTTTGAGCTGGCGGTACTTTTATATAATTATAGTATCTATTGGATTTACCGGTCAATCTTGCAGGCAGAGACAATGTCCGCCACAAAATTGGTGCAGCCAACGCTGTTGTCCTCCCGGCGGCGATAAATCAAGGTTTCCTCGGTCAGTTCGGGAATGTCGTCCACTTCTCCATTGGCAAAGGCACGCATCTTCTCCCCAGCGGTGAGCAGTCTGGCTCTTACTGCACCCAGACGGCCTTCGAGAACCTCAAAGCCCTGAGGCTTGTTGGTGGTCTCCCACATTCTGCGCCAGTAACCACGAAGCTGATCCACAGACTCTGCGGCAGCGGGCATTGCATCGGCCAATTCAGCGGCAGCAGCACGATCTCCGTTACGGACTGCCTTGGCTGCATTTTCATGCCAGTGGCACTTCTGCTTCAAAACCTTTGCCAGAGCCGCATAGAATCCAAAGAGCCATGCAAAAGCAGGATTTTCCTCTGTGTAGCGGTTGAACCGGGTTTCCAGCTCTGCATAATGGGCCTCCAACTGGAAAATCTCCATATCCTTTTCAAAGAGCTGTACCAGAGGATCTTGGTAGAGCATGATTTTGACAGCGTTGGCAGGGTCATTGGGCTGGGAATTCATCCCCTCACAGTGGTTAAAGTCGGACAAATCCAAAAATGCCTGAGGATCTGCACCGCAGCAGCGGGCAAACCGCTGACGAAGATTGGCTTCGTCATACTCTCCCTTGTAGGTGAATTCACCGTAGAGCTGCAAGCCAAGCAGAGCGGTTGCAAAGTTGGTTTCCGCACCGTCATCGCCCCAAGCCGTAGCCAAAACCAGAGGAATTCCGCTCTTCTTACAGGCACTCAGTCCTGCTACGGTATTGGTAATGGTGGTTTCATAGCTGGGAGCAATGCCGCACCAGGTCCAGATACCGCCTGCAAAAACGGTGGGAGCCGGGAACAAGGCGTGCTTTCGCAGGGTTTCCAGATAGGCCTCCTCTTTAGCCTGATAGTAGTCCCAATACATGAGCGTCACGCCGGGTGCTACTGCATCAATGGCACTCTGAGAAGGATCGCCCTCGGTGTGGTAATCGTGACCGTCCAGAGCAAAGTACATATCGCTCCACATGATGGGGTCCAAATCGTACTTCTTTGTGATTTCCAGCACCCGTTTCAGGTGGCGGAACATAATCTTGTGGGGCTCCTCATAGCCAAAGCGGTAGTAATGCTTGCCAAGGCCCAAACCGTGAGCCTCGTCCATGCCGATGTGGATTCTCTTGGAGCGATAAGGTGCAATGGCGGCACGAATCAGCTGCTCCAAGAACTCATACGTCTCCTCAATGTCCGGCATAATCACCTCGTTGTCCTCTTGCAGATGGGACAACGTGGGCCAGTGCAGCGCACGGTTCAAATGGCCCAGCGTCTGGATGCAGGGACACAGCTCAATGCCAAGCCGGTCTGCATAGTCATCCAACTGCCGCAGTTCCTCCATAGAATAGCGGCCACGCTTATAGCCAAAGTAGGGCTGTTCGGGAACTTCGTAAGTATCCTCGGTATACATCATGCCCAGATTCAAGCCCATGAGGGCCATTTTCCGCAGGAAGAACCGAATGGCCTCCGGGGTCAAAACCGCATTGCGGGACACGTCAAACATAATGCCTACGGTCTTAAAGCAGGGCTTCTCCTGAATATTACAAGGTTCCAGAGGGAACGGAATCAGGCTCAGTGCTCTGTAAAACTGTACCGGCTCTGCCCAGGTGATGGTAACGGAGGTGCCATCGCTGACCACAGAGAGATGGTCGCCTTCCACACCCTCTACGGGGATGCCGGACTGGGAAACGGTCATGGAAAGGTCCTCTTCCAGCTCTGCCAGAGCTTCCTTCCACTGCTGAGGCAATTGTCCATGGGGATGGATTGGTAAATTCATATTCATTCTCCTTATGTCAGGAAATTACGAAACCATTATATCCTGTTTCATTTCAATTCGCAAGCAAAGGATTTTAGCGTTTTTCCCTGAAAGTTTAACAAGTTGTTTTCGTTCTAATACCCGGTGTCCGCCCCGTTTTCCACAATCACCCGAAGCAGAAGCTTCTCTGCCTGCTGGGTCAGTTCTTCCAGAGACAAATCGATTTTTTCAAAGAACCAATCCCGATAAAGACTGATTAAGCCGCCGGCACAAAACCGCATTTTCAGCACATATTGGTCATGGTCTCCCATGCCAAACTCCTCTTCATGCTGAAACAGGAATTCCAGCACCAAAGAAACCAACTGTTCCTCGATATGGATGGAGGCATTGGAAGTCAAAACCTTTCGGTAGAAGTCCAGATCGACCTCCAGAATTTCCTGAATCCGCAGAAGCAGGGCGTGTGGGATGTCCAGACGATTTTTAGAAGCGTCAAATACCGTTTCCCGGATGTGGGAAAATGCCTCGTCAATGGCATGATGAATGACGTCGGGAATATTGGTATAATGGGCATAAAACGTCCCACGACTAATCTCTGCACGGCGCACTACATCCGTCACCGTGATTTTATTCAACTGCTTTTCCTGCAACAGCTCCGCCAGAGCCATATTGATGAGTTTTCGAGAACGAATTGCACTTCTATACTCCGCTTTTGCCATAATACTCCTCCTGTCGGGGTAAAACCGAACAAATTAATTTACTCTGTTCAAAATCAGAAAAAACCGGAATCTTTGCTTATTGATTCATTTTCTCTTATCCATTATAATACAGCAATAGTCAAAATTCAATGAAGTGTACAATTTTAAAAATGTGAACAATTTTGAAACAAGGAGGGTCCTATGAGCAAAAAAAATGGCAACAGCAGCTTTATCACAAAAATCGCTTCCTT
>CAUWEI010000158.1:0-5972 GCA_963557675.1 uncultured Oscillospiraceae bacterium
CTGTACATTTGCGTACAGCCGGGCTTCCTGCATGGGCTTTTTGTACAGCCCCTTTAATTGGGCTAAAGCGCCCAAGAAAAAGCCTGGGGGCTTTTGCCCCCAGGCTTAGAGGTTTATGCGATTGCGGGAAGTCGAACTTGCTTATTGAGCAGCAATTGCACCAATAGCCAAGCCAGAGAAGTGCAGGCCATTACCCAGCTTATCAACAGGTTCCAGAACAACTGTCTCAGATTCGCCAGTGGGTACATCCATAGTGTACAGGCTATCGGTAACATCAGTGATGTAGAGCTTACCAGCAGTGCTGTCGTAAGCCATCTCGGTCTTACCAGCCATGGTGCCCAGGCCCAAGTCAGAAGTAATCAATGTACGCTCGTTGAAGTATCTATCATACTTAGCAAAGATCGTAGCAGTTGCGCTCATGTTGGTACCAGTGTAGTACACATCTCCATTAACAACAGCAACACTGTTCAGAGTAGCATTGTCGGCATCCATGACATAGTTGGAATATCTCAGGATACCATTGCTGCTAGCCAGCTTTTTCATGTCATACTGGAACAGGTAGAAGCCGCCAACGCCGTAGAGCAGCTCATTCTGCTCATCGTAAGCGATGCCACTGAGCTCAAAGAAAGCATCCACATCAGCCAAGTACTTGAGCGCATTGGTTGTGAAGTCGTAGGAGTACAGCTTGTTTGTACCATTGAAGACCATAACGTACAGGCAATCCTTACCGTAAGTCACACCAGTGATCTTGCCTTCCACAGAGCCAATCTTCTCAGCGGTCTGAGCGGGCATTGCAGGATTGAACTTGTACATAGCATTCTCACCGGTAACGGCAGCGTATGCTACAGACTTTGCATCCTGCTTCTCAACAACAGTAATCTTGCAGGTAGCGGTGATTGCATTGTTCTCCTTGCTGGTAGCGGTAATGGTAGTGGTACCAGCGGAAACACCAGTCACATTACCCTGTTCATCAACGGTAGCAACGCCATCCTCAGAAGACTTCCAATCCAAGGAAGTGTCCTTAGCGTTGGAAGGACGAACATCGATACCCAGCTTTGTGGACTCGCCAACGACCACACGACCGAAGTCCTTCTTCATAATCAGACCGTTCACTTCGTGGACAGGCAGTTCATTAGTCTCGGGGATGAAGGTCATGAGGCCCAGATATGCCTTACCCTGATGGATGGGGCCACGGAGCTGGACAGCAACACCGCCTAGGTCAACAGGAGAAGGAGTCTCCTGACCCAGCTGGATCATGTACATACCATCATAGCCTCTAATCTGCTTGGTGCAGGAACCAGAGTTCAGATACAGACGGTTGCTACCAAAGTCGTAAGCCATCTGAGGATTATACTGAACCTCGCCATAATATACAGGGCCAGTATAAACTACACAAGGCAGCTTGCAGAACTCGGTGCATGCAGCGGTCTTCTTATCGATGGTGTACATAGTACCCTTGCTGTAGCTATTCTCGGAGCCAGCACCGTACAGGACACCGTTCTTATCAACGGCAATGGTATATACCTTCTTGTCGGTAGCGCCGATCTCAGACAGTTCAGCAGTATTGAGATCAACGGTAACCAGCTTACCATCGATGGTCACACCATAGACAGTGCCAGTAGTGTAGTCCAGAGCCATACCGGTCAGAGTCTTTGCCTCATCGATATGACCAATGACATTGTAAACACCACGGTCCTTACCATCAATCCGAATCAGGTTGTTAGTGTGAGTAGTTGCGTAGTAGTAGCCATCATAGTAGATACCAGTACGCAGGGAGTAGATGGAGATCATGCTCTCTTTGAGAGTGGAGTGCTGCAGATCGTAGTCATTCATGGAGATCCAGAAGTCGTAGTAATTGGAGCCATTCTCATCAGAGCCCAGGAATGCTTCCATCTTACCAGCGGCCTCGTAAACCTGAACCTCAATGGTGTCGGTGAAGGGACCACCGTGAGCAGCCTCATCCTTGTTGGTAATGGAGACAGTGATAGTAGCAGTGCCTTCACCAACGAAGGTAGCTACACCGATCTTATCAACCTTAACAACACTTTCATTGTCAGACTTCCAAGTTCTGGTACGGACAGAAGGACGAGCGGGAACAGTTTCAGTGTTCAGCTGCATGGTACCGCCGATCAGGCCCTGAACCTTATCACCATTGGTGATCTGAATGGACTCAACGGGGACCTGCTTTGCTTCAGGCTCGTTCTCAGGAATAGCGAACATGATGGTCTGCTCAACACCAGACTTGGTGGAGACATCGCCAATGTCCATAACGACTGCACGTTTCTGGCCTTCATTGTACTCATCATCAACCAGACGAACCAGATTCAGAGGAGAGGACTTAGCCATCATACAGGGATTCCAGTAAATGCTGTCAGTGTTGTAGTCATAGGCCATAGCAGCATAGTACCAGCTGTCATCGCCGCCATCGTAAATCTTAGTGGTGTGCATGGTGTCGGGATCGACAGTGTACAGGGCGCTCTTCATGTCAGCAATGACGATGGTACTATCCTTGGTAACCGTCATAGCAGTAGCAACGATGGGGCCACCGCAATCACCGTTGAAGTCACCCAAGTACTCATAAGAGCCGTCGTCCAGGTTAATCAGGCCCAGACCGCCACGTTTTGCATCAACAGCATACATACGGCTGGTGTTGTAGTCGAATGCAATGTTGATGATCTCAACGCCTTCAGCAAAGCCGATAAACTCAGGCTTACCGAAAGTAGTCTTGCCGGGAGTCTCGCCCTTGGTCACCTTAGAGCGGTACACGTTCATGCCTTCGCTAATAACGCCATCGACATTGTTCTGAATTTTGGTGACTGTGTAGACATAACCATTGTAGTAGGCACCGCCGTACCACATAGCGTCTACTTCCTGATCCTTACCTTCCTGATCCTTGATGGTGATCTTCTGACCGCCCAGGTTGGTGACGCTCATGGGAGTCTTATCGGAGTAAGTCACCCACTTATTTACAGCAGTCTCGTCCTTGTAGTCAGCGATAACGAAGCTGTACAGTTCGTCCTCAGAAGGAACAATCTCAACATCGCAACTTGCGGTGCGCTCACCATCAGCAAGCTTAGCCGTAGCAGTAATATTAACCGTTCCAGACTTCTTTGCGGTAACAAACCCGTACTCGTCAACAGTAGCAAATTCGTCGTTATCGGAGTGCCAAGTAACTTCAGAGGGTTTTGCATTCCAAGGTTTCCAATCAATCTTGACCTTAACGGTCTGACCTTCAACCATGAGCATAGACTGAGGAGTCAGGCTCATATCATTAGCCTGGACGCCCATCTCAAAGAGATCGGACTTGTGATCGTGGGGAACAAACAGGCAGGTCTGACCGCCAGGGCCGTAAGTACCAACCTCAGTGCACTTACCGGTTTCCAGGTCAACAGTGTAGGTAACACAAACGTTGACGTAACGGTTGTTAATGGGGGTCTGGCTGTGAGCATACCAGTACATAGTATTGGTATTGTGGTCATAGCCCATGGACTGGATAACATTCACACCGGAGTAGTTGGGAACCTTAACAAAGTCAGTGGTGCCAACAGCAGTGCACTCGATTACATCCACACCCAGCTCTTCGTTGTGCTGAGGCTCAGGATTAATCTTGTTGAGAACACCAGTGGTGTTGATACCATAGATATCACCCTCAGTGGTGATACCCAGAGTCAGGATCTCGCCTTCTACACCGTGGATACGGCCACATTCTTCAATGTCAACAAGTCCATTTTCATAGAAAACGACACGGAACAGAGCGTTGTAGCCATCGTCCTTACCGTTGTTGTCCTCGTCGCCCTTATAGGACCAGCCAACACCATACAGGACATCATTCTTGCCATTCTCATTGTAAATCCTACCAGACTTGCCAGAGTAGTCGATTGCCATGTCATAGAGAACCTTGCAGCCTGCAGCACCCGGCTTACCCTGGTTCTCCCACAGGGTCCGAGTGGACCAATAGGTGCCGCCGGGGGTAACCAGCTCCAGATTGCCAGTTACGGCACTCTGAGCTACAAGGTAACCATTGACGTACTCAGCAGAGTAGTAACGGTTGGAAGCATCGAAGGTCTCGTTCTTGGGCTCGGCGAAGTCAGCCTTATTAGCGGAGAACCAGCCAGCCTCAACAGCGGCCATATCAAAGGTCTCACAGCCATACAGACGATCCTTGCTCAGTTCAACAGGAGTGGGCAGGTCATTGTTATGCTCGCCCAGATTCAGAGTTACATCGATTTCACGCTCGTTGCAGGCATAGTCAGCAACAATAATGGAGAACTCATTGCCAAAGCCAGTGATATCATATCTCTGAGTGTAGGTCTCACCAGGCTTGTTGTCAACTTCGTACTTGCCCATGATCTTGCCATTAGGAGCCACGAAGATAACAGCAGCAATGTGCTGGTTGTCCTTCATCTGCAGATCCAAGTAGGTACGGTCGCCCTCGAATACCAGAGCCTTCTGCAGCTCGTTCTCATTCACGATGGTGGGGAACTCGCTATCCAGAGTCAGATCGAAGGAGAAGCTGTCATCCGCCTCATCATCCCCGTCATCCAGGTAAGCAGTTGCGGTGTAAGTAACCTGGGTGCCGTCGGGCAGGAAATTACCATCCTTGTCCTTGCCGTCCCACAGCTCATTGCCCTGAGGACCATTGGAAAGGAATGTAGGGATAATCTGGCCATGAGAAGCACTGAAGTAAGACTTGGTCATCATGTTGCCTTCAATACCGAAGTACTTCGTACCGGTAGCCTTATCATGAACCTCAAAGGTCATACGCTTTGCGTTACGCAGCTGGCCAAAGTCCAATTCAGCCAAGGGATTGGAATAAGAGATTGCGTTGTATTCGTCGCCGCCCTTACCGCCGAGGATGTAGGGGTTCTGGCCAACCATGGACTGCTTAGTGAACAGCACACAGGGGAACAGAGAAGCCTTATTGGGGTCAGGATTGTCGAATACAGGAGCATCGGACCAATCGCCGTAGAAGCCCACGAAAGGCATGCTCAGGCTAACGCCCTTTTCATCAGCGTTGTTAGCATACACATAGCCTTCTACGTAGATGCCGTTGGGGAACTTCTCAACATAAGTCTTATCAGTCTCAGTGAGCTGGATCTTAGCGGTCAGAGCAACGGTCTTGCCAGCAGGAACGGTAACAGAAGTCACAGCCTCCTCGCTAACTGCCTCGTCCTTAGCCATGATGTCGACATCGACCTTCAGACCTGCGAAGTAGCTAACCATAACTTCGACGTCAGCCTTGTCGGTCTTGCCGTCATTGTTAACGTCAGTGTTCTTGGAATCCAGAGTTTCGATTCCATTGACATGGCGCAGGAGAGCACGTGCGTCAGCCGTGGTCAGCTCGCCATCCTTGTTGAAGTCGTACTTGTAGCCGTCACCGGGTACAGAAATGAAGTACTGGACCTTAGCTTCCAGGCCGTAGCCGACGTTCTCAATGAACTGGTGCTGGCCATCATCATGGATCTTCTCACTCATTACAGTGGAGCCCAGATTGTAGGTCAGGTCCTCGTCTTTGGACATGTTGTTGATCTCAAAGCCAAAGGTGAACACACCGGTACGCTCAGGATCATCGCCCATCTCACCCTTAGGACGGCCTTCGGTAGCGCCACGGCTGGACAGATAGCCCTTGGTGGTGGTTGCATCAACCATGTTAACCAGGCCAGCGCCCTGAGCTCTAGGGGAGTACTCGATGTTGCCATTCATGACAACTTCAGCAGTACTCATCATAACATCGGCAACTGCACGACGCAGCTCGCCGCCCTTCAGGTCTGTGTTCTTCTGGAAGTACTGCAGGATAACTGCAGCAGCACCGGCAACCTGAGGAGTAGCCATAGAGGTACCGTCCCAAGTAGCGTAGTTGGAACCAGAGATCTGAGGATCAGTGGTGGAGTAAACCTGTCCGCCAACACCTGCAATTTCAGGCTTCAGCTTCAGATCAGGGGTAACGCCCCAGGAGGAGAATCCGCTGACTT
>CAUWEI010000159.1:0-5882 GCA_963557675.1 uncultured Oscillospiraceae bacterium
AGGCCCGATTCGGGACCTCTGAATTTTAGTCGGGGCCATTTTTGTACAGCCCCCTATTTTGTGAAATACGGATAGAACGTTATACATAAAGGATGTGCCGGAGCTAATACTTCGGCACATCCTTTATTATGTTATACTTGCGCTTGATGATTGCTGTCTTGGTGAACCAGAATTTCCCTGGCGAGATAAATTGGTCGATCTTTGGACTGTTCAAAAATCTTTCCGACATATTCTCCGATGAGGCCCAGACAAAACAGCTGCATTCCTCCAAGAAAGAGAATCAGTACAATGATTGTTGCATAACCAGGAACATTGATGCCCCAAATTAGTTTTTGCAGAACTACTACCAGAAGGTAAATAAGCGAAGCCGCAGCGGAAAAAAGGCCTGTATAGGTAGCAAGCCGCAAAGGTGCAGTTGAAAACCCGATAATACCATCAATGGCATACCGCAAAAGCTTTCGGAAGGACCATTTTGTAGTGCCGGCAGCTCTGGGACAGGCGGTATAGGGAATAAAGTGGGTGTTATAGCCCACCCATGCAAAGATTCCCTTAGAAAAGCGGTGGTACTCCGGCAAAGACAGGATTCCTTCTGCCACGCTTCTGCGGAAAGTGCGAAAGTCACTTGCATCGGGGCGGAGCTTTACCGTAGACAAGCGATTAATTAGGGAATAGAAATTCTGCTTAAAGAAGGATAAAACCTTTCCGTCTCCTCGTTTGTCCTGATAAGCTGCAACAATGTCGCAATCTGGATTTTGGTCCAGATATTCCACCATTTGGCGTACCAGTTCCGGACGCTGCTGAAGGTCTGCATCAATCAGACAGATGTAATCCCCGGAGGCATGTTCTAATCCTGCGTACAGACCCGATTCCTTGCCGAAATTTCTGGAAAAGCTGACCACACTGACAGGGCAGGCCTGCTTGTTATAGAGCTTTTTGAGTTCCCGCAAGGTTCCGTCGTGGCTGCCGTCATCAATAAAAATCAACTCGTAAGAATAACCACACCCCTGAAAAGCTTCGATTACCGCAGCTTGAAAGGCCGCCACGTTCTCTTCCTCGTTGTAGCAGGGGACAACCATAGATAATTTCAATGCATTCGCACCTCGCTTCTTGTGTTGGATTCATTATACCCAGCTTTAGAAAAGCAGTCAAGAAAAACCACGGAATTCAAAAAATTTGTTCCGAAAGGACTTGGCAAACAGTGGTTTTCTCATTGACAGCGATTGTTATTTCTTGTATAATGACCGAGTAAAGGCATTGATGAGGAGTTTTCGGTGAGAAACGGCCTGTAGAGAGGGTGTGTTTGGTGTGAGCACCTGGTCGAACCCCGGATTGTCGCCTCGGAGCCGCCGTGCTGAACCAGCAGTAGGCCGGACGGTTAACTCCCGTTATAGAGTAGCGAGTGCCCGGTTTTCCGGGAATTCAGGTGGTACCGCGGAACAGTTTCTGTTGCGCCCTGATTGATTCAGGGCGCAATTTTTATTTTCGTCCTGAACTATATTTGAAAGGAGACAAACTATGGCAAAAGAATTGTCAAAGGTCTACGAGCCGAAGGAAGTAGAAAGCCGTATCTATGAGATGTGGGAAAAGGGCGGCTACTTCCATGCAGAGAGAAGTGCAGATAAAAAGCCCTTCACAATTGTCATGCCGCCCCCCAATGTGACTGGTCAGCTTCATATGGGTCATGCGATGGATGCAACACTCCAGGATATTCTGGTCCGCTTTAAGCGGATGCAGGGCTACAATGCCCTTTGGATTCCCGGCGTGGACCATGCTGGTATCGCTACCCAGATCAAAGTAGAAGAGGAACTTCGCAAAGAGAACGTGACTCGCTACGACCTGGGACGTGAAAAGTTTTTGGAGCGTGTCTGGGATTGGAAGAAGAAGTTTGGCAACCGGATTGTAGAGCAGCAGAAGAAGCTGGGCGCATCCTGCGATTGGGACCGTGCCCGGTTCACCATGGATGAGGGCTGTTCCAAGGCCGTCCGTGAGGTTTTTGTTTCTCTGTATGAGAAGGGCCTGATCTATAAGGGAAGCCGTATCATTAACTGGTGCCCCCATTGTGTCACAGCCTTGTCCGATGCAGAAGTGGAATATGTGGATAAGCCCGGTCACCTGTGGCATATTCGTTACCCCTTGGCGGATGGCTCCGGAGAAGTGATTGTTGCAACTACCCGCCCCGAAACCATGCTGGGCGACTCTGGCGTTTGCGTAAACCCCAATGACGAACGTTACAAGGATATTGTTGGCAAGAAGGTCATTCTTCCTCTGGTGAACAAGGAAATTCCCGTTGTTGCCGATGATTATGCCGAAATGGAGTTTGGTACTGGCTGCGTCAAGATGACTCCTGCTCATGACCCCAACGACTTTGAAGTGGGTCTGCGTCATAACTTGGAGGTTATCCGGGTCCTGGACGATAACGGCAAGGTCAATGAAAATGGTGGTAAGTACGAGGGTATGGACCGCTATGAGGCCAGAAAGGCCATTGTAGCCGATTTGGATGCACAGGGCTACCTGGTTAAGGTCGAAGACTACGCCCACAATGTTGGTACCTGCTACCGTTGCCGCAACGATGTAGAACCCATCATTTCCGCTCAGTGGTTTGTTAAGATGAAGCCTCTGGCTGAGGAAGCAATTCGTGTGGTTAAGGAAGGCGAGACCAAGTTTGTTCCGGAACGCTTTAGCAAGACCTATCTGAACTGGATGGAGAACGTCCGTGACTGGTGTATTTCCCGCCAGCTCTGGTGGGGCCATCAGATTCCTGCCTGGACCTGTGCTAAGTGCGGACATATCACGGTATCTCGTGAGGATGCTACTTGCTGTGAGAAGTGCGGCAGTCATGAGATTGAGCGTGATCCGGATGTGCTGGATACCTGGTTCTCTTCTGCTCTGTGGCCCTTTGAGACGTTGGGCTGGCCTGAAAAGAATGAGGATCTGGATTATTTCTATCCCACAGATGTTCTGGTCACTGGCTATGATATCATCTTCTTCTGGGTTGCCCGTATGATCTTCTCTGCCTGTGAACACACCAAAACGCCTCCGTTCCACACCGTACTGATTCACGGTCTGGTTCGGGATGACAAGGGTCGTAAGATGTCCAAATCTTTGGGCAACGGCATTGATCCTCTGGAAATGATCGACAAGTTTGGCTGTGACGCTCTGCGTATGAACATGATCACCGGTAACTCTCCCGGAAACGATATGCGTTTCTATGTGGAGCGTTGCGAGGCTATGCGGAACTTCACCAATAAGCTTTGGAATGCAAGCCGTTACGTTCTTATGAATGTGCCCGAGGACCTGGAACTGGGCCTTCCTGAGACCAGCAAGCTGGAAATTGCAGATAAGTGGATTCTCTCCAAGCTGAATTCTTTGATTGCTGAAATGACGGACAATCTGGAACGGTACGAGCTGGGCATTGCCGTGCAGAAGGTTTATGACTTCTTCTGGGATACCTACTGTGACTGGTATATCGAGCTTACAAAGGCTCGCCTGTACAGTGACAATGAGGAGAGCAAGCGGACAGCTATTCGTGTTCTGGTCTACGTTCTGGATCAGACCCTGCGCCTCATGCATCCGTTTATTCCCTTTATTACAGAGGAGATCTGGCAGACCATTCCCCATGAAGGAGAAGCTCTGATTGTAGCAAAATGGCCGGTGGCTTCTCAAGAGCTGTCGTTCCTGACCGAAGAGGCACACATGGAGTCCGTGACACAGGCGATCCGGGCTGTCCGGAACCGCCGTGCGGAAATGAATGTTCCTCCCTCCAAAAAGGCTACCCTCTATGTGGTAACCTCAAAGACTGGTGTATTCCAGGAGGGAATTCCCTTCATTCAGCGTTTGGCTTATGCCGATCAGGTTGTTGTGTCTGAGGAGGATCCCGAGGGCTACAACGATATGGCTTCTGCTGTTACGGCAGATGCGCGGCTGTATATGCCTATGGGACAGCTGGTAGATGTGGCCAAGGAGTTGGAGCGGATTGCCAAGGAGCTGGAGAAGTCTCAAAAGACTTTGGCAGTGACCGAAGGAAAACTCTCCAATGAGAAGTTTACCGCACGGGCCCCTGAGGCTGTAGTGAATGCGGAGAAGGAAAAGGCTGAAAAGCTTCGCACTTTGATTGCACAGCTTCTGGAAAGCAAGGATCGTTTGGAAAAACTGGCATAAATATCATTCTTTATCCCCGACAGACTTTTGTCTGCCGGGGATTTTTTGTTTCCTCTGTCACTTCGACTGTATCTGCAATGGGAAGAAATTATACTTAAAAGCAGTACAAAAGGAGAAATGAGGAAAGGCCTATGCGTTTTACAAGTTACCTACAGGATCGTCAGCTCACCGTGGCACTCAGCGGAGAAATTGACCATCATTGCGCTAAGGAGTATATCCAACAGATTACATACAAGATTGACAACTATCTTCCGGCCGTATGCATTTTGGATTTTCAGGATGTGTGCTTCATGGATTCCTCCGGCATTGCGGTAGTTATTAACGCCCTGCGGCATATGTCGCAAATTGGGGGAAAGCTCCACCTGCAAGCCATTGGAGAACAGCCAATGAAAGTTCTTCGAGCAGCAGGAATTGAGAAAATCGTGGAAATCCGGGAGGCAGTGCGATGAGATTTGAAAATTACATGATTTTGGAATTTCCCAGTCGTTCTGCCAATGAGGCCTTTGCCCGTTCTGCGGTGTCCTGCTTTGCGGCACAATTGGACCCAACGCTAGAGGAACTGGGTGATATTAAAACGGCTGTATCAGAAGCTGTGACAAACTGCATTGTTCATGCATATCCTTCGGAACTTGGTACGATTCTTCTGCGGTGCAGGATTTTGAAAGACAATGTGCTTGACATCGTGGTGAAAGACAAAGGAATTGGCATTGGAGACATTGAAAAAGCCAGAAAGCCTATGTTTACCACGGGAGGGGCAGATCGTTCTGGTATGGGCTTTACCATCATGGAAAGCTTTATGACCTCTTTGGAGATAACATCGAGGCCAGGGAAGGGGACCACCGTACATATGCGGCGCAGAATTCAGCGCAGAGGCGGTCAATGAGTACGCCGCAGGAAGAACTGATTCTCCGGAGCCAGCAAGGGGACCGGGAGGCTGGAGAACAGCTCATCACGGAAAACACAGGACTCATCTGGTCCGTTGCACGACGGTATTTTGGGAGAGGCGTTGATTCGGACGACTTGTATCAGTTGGGTTGCCTTGGATTTTTGAAGGCGGTGGAAGGCTATGATTTAGAATTTGGAACCCAGTTTTCCACGTATGCAGTTCCAAAAATAGCCGGAGAGATTCGACGCTTTTTGAGAGATGATGGAACCATTAAGGTGAGCAGGGGACTCAAGGAACAATCTGCATCCATTAAAATGGCAAGGGCAAAGCTGACCGGTCAACTGGGACGAGAGCCAACGGTGGGAGAAATTTCCCGGGAAATAGGGCTGACACCAGAAGAAATCGCAGTAGCAGAAACAGCAACAGCGGCCACAGAATCTATCCACCGAGAAAGCGGCGAAGACGGCTTTACACTGGAAAATGTACTGACCGATTCCGATTCGGAAGAAAAGATGGTAGAAAAGATTGCGCTGAAGGAAGCAATCTCCAAGCTGCCGGAGCGAGAAGCCATGGTCATCAATCTTCGCTACTTCCATGATCTGACGCAAGAACGTGTTTCAAAGGTCCTGAAAGTTTCACAAGTCCAAGTCTCCAGAATCGAGAAAAAAGCCTTAGGGCACTTGCGAGAGCTGATGTGCGATGCCATATAAGAGGATTGTTTCATACCGACAAGCAGATGGATTTCTGTAGTCGGTATGTTTTTTTATTCGGGAGAAACAGAGGGCTTTTTGTGCCATTTGTCAATTTACCTTCCTGATAAAATGTAATAAAATAACTT
>CAUWEI010000160.1:0-5748 GCA_963557675.1 uncultured Oscillospiraceae bacterium
ACACCGGACAGCACTGCAAGGATGGTAGGCTTAAATTCCATATCCAAAAAGCTGGCTGCCAACGTTCCGGTCCATGCTCCGGTACCGGGAACCGGAATGGCAACAAACAGCATCAATGCCAGAAACAAGCCTCGACCGGCGGTGGCCTTCAGCTTTTGGCCTCCCCGGTGTCCTTTTTCCAGGCACCAGCGGAAGAATTTTCCAATTCCGGGCTTGTTCGCTCCCCACACCAGAACCTTTCTGGCGAACAGGAAAATGAACGGAACCGGGAGCATATTTCCGATGATACAAACAATATAAGCTGGCACCAGACTAAGCCCCAAACTGGGAGCCATCAGCGCAGCACCACGCAATTCTACCAGAGGGACCATAGAAATCAAGAAAACCAACAGGTACTTTTTCAGCATCGCAAACTCCTATAAATGTTATCGTAATATGTATAGTCTAGTGTCAGTCTGTATAAAAGTCAAGTTAAAACCTGGTTAAGATTTTCCACCGATTTCACATGGCCTTTGTTTATTTTCCCCTGCAAAAGTCAGGAAATCAGCGGTGGTCCATACGAACCACCGCCAAAATCATTTAAGTTAACCCCAGAAGCTTTGCTCCATTTTCCCAGGCAATGAGGCGTTTTTCCTCCTCCGTCAAAGGCAGAGCCAGGAACTTTTCTACCTCTGTTTTGGGATGCTGCATGGGAAAGTCCGTACCGAAGAGCACCCGATCCGCACCATAGGCACGAATCAACTCCACCATTCGTTCCGGCGTGAACGCAAACATGGAAGATGACAGGTCTACATACAGATTCTCATACTTCCCAGCCAACGCCTCCGTCGCCTCCTCCCAGAGGGAGAAGCCGCCCATGTGGGCACCGATGAAGGTCGTCTCGGGAAAAGCCTCCAGAACCGGAATCAACTGCTCCGGGTTGGAGTAAGGGAACCGGCGGTCTCCGGTGTGCAGCAGAAACGGAAGCTGTCCGTCTGCCAGCTCATACAGCCACATGGCACCCTCTGAATCCAGAGCAAACTGCTGCATATCCGGATGAAGCTTCACTCCCCGAAGACCCAGAGACAGCAGGTGCTCAATGTCTCCTGCCACATCCGGGCTGTCGGGATGCAAGGTTCCAAAGGCCACACAGCGGCCTTGGCTCTGCTCCGCCTTTCTGGCCAGAAACTCATTGATATGCCGCACCTGATGCGGAACTGTGGCAGCGGAGCAAATCAGAGACTTTTCAATCCCTGCTTCCTCCTGAAAATGCAATACATCCTGCAAAGCGCAGGGCTGTGTTACCGAGTGGTCTCCCCACTGGCCTTCATAGAATTTTGCAACCGCATGGGATGCCTTTTCTGCGATGGCGTGGGGATACACATGGCAATGAAAATCCAGAAATCTCATGTACCGATATTCGCTCCTTACAGCCGCTTGAGAATTTCCAGCAGGTAATTCCACATACGGGCAGTGGATGCAATTCCCAATCTTTCCCGGCTGGTGTGGATGTCGTGCATCTCAGGGCCGAAGGAAACGCAGTCCAGTCCAGGCAGCTTGTCACTCAACAGGCCGCACTCCAGACCTGCATGGATGGCTACTACCTCCGGAGTCTGACCGAACATATCCTCATAAACCTTCACCATGGTGTCCCGCAGAGCGGAGTCCTTCCGGTACTCCCAAGCCGGATAATCGCCCATCTGGCTGTAAGATGCACTATATTCCTCCGAAATGGCACGCAGCTTGTCGGTGAGGTCCTTCTTCTCCTGATTGACGGAGCTGCGAACGGAGAAGGTCAGATGCAGGTTGTCCCCTTCCACCTTGGCGATACCCAGGTTCAGAGAGGTCTGCACCAGGCCGTCGATGTCCTTACTCATAGCCTGCACTCCATTGGGAACCGCACGAATGATATTGGCAACCTTCTTAGAGTCGTCTGTGCTCATAGCCAGTGCGCCGAAAGCTTCCACTTCCTGTGCGGTAATGGTCACATTGGGATCGTCATACTGTGCCTTGCACTCCTGCTCCAGTTCCTTAGCAATCTCATTGATTACCTCAATATTCAGACCCATAGCCACCAGGTTCACCCGGCAGGATCTGGGAATGGCGTTGTCCTTGGAGCCACCAGCCAAGCTGGCAATACAGGTGGGCATTTTTTCCTGAATCCGGCACAGGAATTCACCCATAACCTTGTTGGCGTTTGCGTGATTCTTATGAATCTCCACGCCGGAGTGACCGCCCTGCAAGCCGTCTACCTGCAACAGGACACAGGGGCCGTAGACCGTACGGCGGCTGACGGGCATATCGATGGAGGAGGTAGCACCGCCTGCACAGGAAACCGTGAGGATTCCCTCATCCTCCGAGTCGATGTTGATGAGCGTACGGCCCTTAAAATCATCAGTCTGAATGGACTCTGCGCCCAGCATTCCGATTTCCTCATCGACCGTAATCATGATTTCCAAAGGAGGATGGGCAATGTCCTTGGCATCCAAAATGGCCAGAGCGTAAGCAACGGCAATGCCATCATCACCGCCCAGCGTGGTGCCATGGGCAAAGATATAGGAACCATCGTGGTCCAAATCCAGGCCGTCTTTTTCAAAATCGATAGTGCAGTCGTCGTCCTTCTCACAGACCATATCCATATGGCCCTGAATGATAACGGGAGCGTGATCTTCATAACCGGCAGTACCATCCTTAAAGATGACCACGTTGTTGCTCTCGTCCTGACGGCACTTGAGGCCACGCTCCTGAGCAAACTTCACCAGATAGTCACTGATTGGCTTGGTGTTCCGGGAACCGTGAGGAATGGCGCAAATTTCTTCAAAGAAATGAAATACAGAACTGGGCTCCAGCCCAGCCAGAGGATGCTTTTCCATTGGGATACACTCCTTTTACCTTAATATATTCTATAGTTTAACACGTTTTTTCTATTATGTCTACAAAGAAAACAGCATTTTCTTGACTTTGGCACCTTCCCTCTTCGTGCCGAGTCATTAAAAAGGTGCTGCCTCCCATCACAAGAGGCAGCACTAAAACTCTTATTCCTTAACAATATTCTGAATCCAGCTTCCCTTGTGAATCATATAGCCACCCAAGAAACATTTCAGAACTTCGGTTCCCTGACAAATGAAGTACAAAGGTACAATTGGAAGTGTGCTGTATTTACTCAGGCCATAGGCCAGCGGCACACAAACACACCACACAAAGCAGCTGTCAAACAAGAAGGTTACGACGGTCTTACCACCGGATCGGAGGGTAAAGTAAGCCGCATTGGTAAAGGCGCAAAAGGGCATAAAGATTGCCACGCAGCGGATAAAGTGGGAGGCTAAATCCCGAATCCGGTCGGTGCTGTTGTAAATCAGAGGGAACACCTCCGAAATGGCCGCCAGACCTACCGCAAAAACCAGACAGAACAGCACCGAAAATACCAACAGCTTTCGATTTACATCCCGAACGGTTTCCTCCGGCTCCCCTGCTCCCAGATGCTTTCCCATAATGATTCCGACCGCATTGCCCATGGCAAGGAATGCAACATTGAACACGTTCCAAATGGTACTGGAAATATTAAGGGCCGAAATAACATCCAACCCCCGAACCGAATAGCACCGAATCAGGAATGCCACTCCGCCAGCCCACAGAGCCTCATTGATGAGAAGGGGCATTCCCTTTGCAATAATCTGCCCTGTCAGTTCCTTTGGAATCGCCATGGAACGGTAAGCTCCCACAATAAAGGGACACTTTTCGGTGTTCTTATGAACCCAGAAGGCCACAATGGCAAGCTCCACATAGCGGGAAATTACCGTTGCCAGTGCAGCACCCCGCACCCCCATAGGTGCAAAGCCCATGTGTCCGAAAATCAGCACATAGTTCAAAATCAGGTTCACTACAACTGCACAGATTCCCGCCACCATAGGCACTACCGTCTGGCCCGTTTCCCGAAGGGTACCTGCATAGGCATTCGCCAGAGCAAAGGGTAGCAGACCAAACAGCATCACAATCAGATATTCTTGACCATAGCGCAAAAACTCCGCAGCCTGCTCTGCCCCGCCCTCTCCTGTAAGATACAGCTTGATGAGAGGTACATCAAAAATGCCGAGAATGGCACCTCCAATGGCAGTGAGGATCAGGCACACCAAAATCTTAAAGCGGAAGGTATACTGAATACCCTGATGATTGCCGGAGCCGTGGAACTGGGCCGTAAAAATACCGGCTCCGGACACCGCACCAAAGATACAGAGGTTAAACACAAACAAAAGCTGATTGACAATGGAAACTCCGCTCATCTGAGAGTTTCCCACCTGGCCCACCATGATATTGTCCAGCATACCCACAAAATTGGTAATCGCATTCTGTATCAAAATGGGGACCGCTACCGCCAGTGCCGCAGCGTAAAATTTCTTATCTCCAAAATAGGAATGCTTCATTGATAATCCTCCGGTTCGCAGTAAAATGAGGCGGTTTAAAAAACCGCCTCACAATATGCAAGTGTGGAAATAGAACGTGAAGGCTTCTGAGAGACTTCTGTTTCTCCGACCTGTACAGTGCTTCCGTGGCTTACACCAGCTGGCCGTCCATGTACACAGCCTTACGGGAGAAGTCCTTATTACAAACCACAAAGTCTGCCATCTTACCCGGTGCAATGGAGCCAATCTCCTCCTGTGCGCCAATGGCACAAGCCGGATTCCAGGATGCGGCACGAACCGCATCCTCCGGAGCAATGCCGAAGGAAATAGCGTTACGCATGCACTCAAACAGGTTGGTAGCAGAGCCAGCAATGGTGCCGTCTGCCAGACGAGCCACACCGCCAGCCAGGAATACCTGCTGACCGCCCAGTTCATATTCACCGTCGGGCATACCGCAGCAGCGAAGAGCATCCGAAATCAGAATCATCCGCTCTGCGCCAAAGGCACTGAATGCCAGACGGATAGAAGCAGGATGGATGTGCAGACCGTCGCAGATAATCTCTGCCCGGACGTTGGGATTCTCCGCAGCAGCAGGAATCACACCGGGCGCACGATGGTTAATGGGAGGCATGGCGTTAAACAGGTGGGTCACATGGGTCGCACCTGCATCAAAAGCAGCCTTAGCCTCGTCATAGTTGGCATCGGTATGGGCAACGGATACGGTACACAGTTCCTTGGCCTTCTCAATGAATTCTACGGAACCAGGCAGCTCCGGTGCTACATCCACAATCCGAACCATGCCGCCACAGTCCTCTTGCAGCTTCTTAAACGCCTCAAAATCGGGGTTTTTTAAGTACGCACCGTTCTGAGCACCCTTTTTCTTCATGGAGAAGAAGGGGCCTTCCATCTGAATACCCATGAGCCGGGAGTGGCCAGCAGGGGCCTCGTCATGGAGGGCTTTGCCGTTGGCAAATGCCTTGGCCAGAACGTCATAAGGAAGGGTCATGGTTGCAGGAGCAAAGGAAGTGACACCAACACTGGCCAGATAGCTTGCCATGGTCTTGAGTCCCTCGTAGTTGCCATCGGAAAAGTCCTGATTGGAGTTGCCATGGTTGTGAACGTCTACCAGACCGGGAATGACATAGGCACCCTCCAAGTCAATGGCATCCGCAGGAACATCCTGTGCCAGAACCTCATGGAATTTTCCGTTTTCTACAGAAAATGCACCCATCTGAAAGGTGAAATCCTGCGTATAAATATTTGCATTCTTAAAAAACATAATTTTTCTCCTTCTATTCGCTCAAAAAGGCACGCCACGGCTGTCGTGGCGTGCCTTACCTTGCTTTTTAAGCCTCGGGCAGACTTGCAG
>CAUWEI010000161.1:0-5744 GCA_963557675.1 uncultured Oscillospiraceae bacterium
GATCATATACTGCCTTGTAAGAAATTCGGTTTGCAAATTCTCTTTCATAGACGATGGTACTCCTAAAGTAATTGGAAATCTCAACTTTTATCAGTATACATCATTTTATGAAATTTGAAAACAGATACCGATTGTTTTGGCGAAATTTTCTTAAAAGAAGCCCTAGGTTACAGCAAGAAACGCAAAGTGTCAAACAATATTCGCAATTCAGATTGTAATTTGTTTGTGGTATACTTTGCTTACAATCTACTGGGAGGGACAGCTATGCGATCTTTTCTGGACGAAAATTTTCTTCTTACAAATCCGACCGCAGTCCGGCTTTATTATGAATTTGCATCTCAGATGCCTATTTACGATTACCACTGCCATATCGACGCTAAAGAGATTTATGAGGATCGCCGATTTAAAAATCTGACGGAGCTCTGGCTGGGGGGAGACCATTATAAATGGCGGCTGATGCGTTCCAACGGTGTTCCTGAGGAATATATCACCGGAGATAGACCCGATCGGGAAAAATTTCAAAAGTTTGCAGAAACTTTGCCTAGGGCAATTGGAAACCCCATGTATCACTGGTGCCATTTGGAGCTGAAAAATTACTTTGGCTACACTGGAATCTTAAACGGAGACACTGCACAGCAAGTGTGGGAGATTGCAGAAAAGAAACTGAAGGATCCTGCTTTCAGCACACAAAATCTGATTGCACGTAGCAATGTGGCTATGATTGGCACGACGGATGATCCATGCAGTGACCTCAGGTACCATAAATTGCTGGCCCAGACCGAATTTAAAACCAGAGTCTGTCCCAGCTTTCGACCGGATCCTTATTTAAATCCTCATAAGCCCGGATTTTGTGCTGTGATTGACCGCTTGGAACAAGTATCAGGGAAAAAACTGGACTCTATACAGGCGGTTGCAGCTGCACTCTCTGACCGCATGGAATACTTCAATGAGTTGGGCTGCCGGGCTGCAGACCACGGACTTGACTATGTGATGTACCGGAATATGCCGGAAGCAGACATAGACAGGGCATACTGTGCGGCAAGAGCTGGCAAGACAATTTCTCTTGAAGAACGGGAAGCTTATCAGACGTTTCTTCTACTCCACTGCGGAAGAGAATACCATCGACTTGGCTGGGCTATGCAGCTCCATTTCAGCTGTATGAGAAGCCCCAATTCCAGAATGATGGCTGCGTTGGGACCGGACTCTGGATTTGACTGTATTGCGGTTACCGACAGCTGCCAGCCACTTTTCAATCTTATGGATACATGGGATCGAGAGCAGTCCCTGCCCAAAACCATTCTATACAGTCTGAATCCTGCTGACAACCAGTGGCTCGACAGCCTGATTGGAGCTTTTCAGGGGCCTGAGACCCCGGGGAAAATTCAGCACGGCTCTGCTTGGTGGTTTAACGACCACAAGATCGGTATGCAGGACCAGCTTTGCAGTTTGGCAAATCTCGGTATCCTTGGTAATTTTATTGGCATGCTTACCGATTCCCGAAGCCTTCTAAGTTACTCCCGCCATGAGTATTTCCGCAGAATCCTCTGCAACGTAATCGGCACCTGGATTGAAAATGGGGAGTATCCGATGGATTTCCAAACTGTCGGCGGACTTATTCAGGATATATGTTCAAGAAATGCAAAACGCTATTTTAATTTGTAATCAAAAGCGGTAGGTGAAATCACTATGAACACATTGGATAGAGTTGCAAGAGCAGGCATTGTGCCTGTTGTTGTTCTGGATAAAATTCAAGATGCAGTTCCCACAGCCAAGGCAATGTTGGCTGGCGGCATTGAAGTAATGGAAATCACTTTCCGTACTTCTGCGGCTGCAGGCTCCATTAAAGCTGTGGCGCAGAATTGCCCGGATATGCTGGTGGGGGCCGGTACAATTCTCAATCTTACGCAGTGCAAATTGGCAGTAGAGATGGGTGCACAATTCATCGTATCTCCCGGTTTTAACGCACAGGTTGTTTCCTGGTGCCTGGAACACAACATTTGCGTAATTCCCGGCTGTGTTACTCCTACAGAGATCACTGAAGCCATCAATATGGGCCTTAACGTAGTTAAATTTTTTCCGGCTAATGTATATGGGGGCCTGAAAGCTATGAAAAACTTGTCTTCCCCCTTCGTAGGAATTAAGTTTATTCCCACTGGCGGCATCAATGCGGAAAATCTGCGAGAATATATGGATGCTCCCTTTGTTCATGCGGTTGGTGGCAGCTGGGTTTGCCCCAAGGCTGAAATTGCGGAAGGTAACTTTGATAAAATTACTGAGTTGTGTGAACAGGCCTGTCATGTGGCCTTTGACTAGAGGAGGGTACCATGGCTAATGTTGTAACATTTGGAGAATTGATGCTGAGGCTTCAGCCATACAACTACAAACGATTTGTCCAATGTGACCATGTAGAATTCACATTCGGTGGGGGAGAAGCTAATGTGGCGGTATCTCTTGCAAATTATGGGGAGGATGTTGCTTTCGTGACGAAACTGCCTGCCCATGCCATCGGGCAGGCAGCTCTAAATTCACTCCGTCGTTACGGCGTTGATACATCCAAGATTGTCCGTGGCGGTGACCGGATCGGGATTTACTTCAATGAAAAAGGTGCTTCTCAGAGAGGCTCTGTTTGCATCTACGATCGAAAAAATTCTGCTATTTCTCAGGCGATTGCTTCTGATTTTGACTGGGGCTCCATTTTTAAGGGCGCCAGATGGTTCCACTTTACCGGCATTACTCCTGCGCTGGGCGGGAATATGGTAGAAATCTGCGAGCAGGCCTGCAAGAAGGCCAAAGAAAATGGACTGCAAATTTCCTGCGACCTGAATTATCGGGGGAAACTCTGGTCAAAAGATCAGGCACAGAAGGCTATGACTCGCCTGTGCGAATATGTGGATGTATGTATCTCAAATGAGGAAGATGCAAAGGATGTGTTTGGCATTGAAGCAGCTAACACTGACATTTGCGGTGGGAACCTGAACCGTGAGGGCTATAAGTCTGTGGCCAGACAGCTCCATGACCGATTCCATTTCAAAATGGTAGCCATTACCCTTCGGGAAAGCCATTCGGCTTCCTGCAATGGCTGGTCTGCCATGCTTTACAATGCAGATGCGGATCAATACTGCTTCTCTCCGAAATATGAAATGCAGATTATTGATCGAGTGGGCGGGGGAGATTCTTTCAGTGGCGGACTGATTTACAGCCTCCTTCATGGCAAGAGCACACAGGAAGCTGTAGACTTTGCCGCGGCAGCCTCCGCTCTTAAACATTCTGTCGAAGGAGACTATAACATGGTCACCGTCAGAGAAGTGGAAAAGTTGGTTGGCGGTGATGGATCAGGGAGAATTCAGCGATAATTTTAGGCCTAACAGTTCCTGAATGTCAGCCTGCTTCGTCTTTCTTGTACTATCAAAACAGAACATCGAAAAATAACACCTCAAAATCTCAACTTTATGACTACAACAAAAGCAGGGAGATATTGGTGCGATCATGGAAGCGGCCCAGGCGTATAACCGTGAATTATTGGAGAATATCGAATTGCCGGACCCGTTTTCACCCGTAAAGCAAGAAGTTGAGCAGCGGTATGAAAATACATTAAATATCAATAGTTGCTTCAATAATCCAGTAACAACACAGAATTGACGTTGCCTCATATACTAGGATGAAAAAGGAGGTAGTATAGATGCATCAAAGCAACTATGGTAGGAGTGTGCCAGATATAAGGGATTATGGAGCAGAGCCACTTGTTGTGAACATTGACTCTGCTGCGGAACGGAATTCATATTATAGAACAGTGCTGTGGACAGGGGAGCATCTTCAAGTAACACTGATGAGCATACCAGTTCATGGAGAGATTGGACTTGAAATGCATTCCAATCTGGATCAATTTATACGAATAGAAAAGGGGTGTGCTCTTGTGAGAATAGGGAAGAGCAGTGCCCTTTTGGACCAACAGAAAAAAGTAAGCGGAGACTATGCGGTAGTTGTCCCGGCAGGAACCTGGCACAATATTGTCAATATAGGAAAGACACCGCTAAAACTATATTCAATTTACGCACCGCCGCAGCATCCGTTTGGAACGGTCCATAAAACAAAGGCGGCTGCGGAGGAGAGCGAAAAATACGAATTACTCTAAAGGAAATACCCAATTCTAAAGATTAGAAGAACTGTTTTTTGCTAACTCCGTATATTTGGCCTTGTTTCCGTATGCTTTGTCTACTGGATATTTTTCACCATTGCGTTTCATCTTCTCCTGGACGATCTCATCCAGGTCTAACCCACAGGCATCTGCCAGCAGAACACTGTAGGAAACTACATCTGCAAGCTCTTCTCGGATTTTATCCAGTTTGTCCCGGCACACCAGGTCTGTGCCGCTCCATTGGAAAACCTCTAATAGTTCGGCGGCTTCCAAACTCAGGGAGATTGCAAGGTCTTTGGGATTGTGAAACTGTTTCCAGTCACGATCGTCTCGAAATTTTAGTACCATATCGATTGTTTCTTGGGTCATGAGGGATGAGACTCCTTTCGATAAAACGAGGATTTTCCTATATCATACAATATCCTCTACAGAACTGCAACATTCATTGTGCCGCTGTAAATAAGAAGATACACCCCTGTGATCCGTTGCAGAAACGGCGCACAGGGGTGTTATATGTAAAAATAAATTTAGATTTCACCCGTGGCAAATGGATCGTAATTGAAACTCTCAGTGAGGTTTGAAAGAAATTCAGCCAGCAGATCCACGACTTGGTCGAGATCCCGAAGGGAACCTACTTCGCTGGGACCGTGCATATAGCGTAAAGGAATGGACACAACTGCGGTAGGGATGCCCTCGCCCGTAAGGCTTAGACGGTCGGCATCGGTGCCGGAATTTCCACCACTTACTTCATACTGCACCGAGATGCCAGCTCGTTCAGCTGCGCTTTCGAGGGCCTGGTACATGGGTTCGTTACCGTGAACACAGCGGCTGATGACAGGGCCTTTGCCCAGGGAAATATCACCATAGGTGGCAGGATCTGTACCGGGATAGTCTGTGGTGAAGGTCACATCCACAGCGACTGCAAGGGTTGGCTTTACTGCCTGTGCGGCCCAGTGTGCGCCTCGCATGGTGGTTTCCTCGCCAACGGTTGTGGCGGCGTAAATGCCAACCTTTGCCCCCATATCACGAGCTTTCAGCAGTGCGTGAAGTACAGCATAGGCACCCATGCGATTGTCGAGGCCACGTCCAGCCACACAGTCGTTTTGCAGTTCATCAATCGTGTATGTATAGGTGACTGCATCGCCGGGACGTACCAGCTTCATAGCTTCTTCCTTATTGGTAAAACCGCAGTCTATGAACAAATCGGTTAATTCTGGCTTCGTCTTCATATTTTCCCGACAGCCTAATGTACCCATGACGCCGGTGATACGCTTGCGGCCCAGAACAGTAACCCGCTTATTGGGAGCAAGACTGATTGGAACGCCACCGGATTTTGTTACCCGCAGGTAACCTTGATCGGTAATGTGGGTGACACGGAAACCGATTTCATCTATATGGCCGCAGAGCAGGACTTTAAACGGGCAGCTTTCATTGATAGAACAGATCACATTGCCGGTGCAGTCCGTCTGTACGGCGACGCTCTGCTCCTTCATATAAGAAGCAATCTTCTTTTGAAGGCGAATTTCAGAACCACTTACGGACTCAGTGGCAATCATATCGTAAAAAAATTCTTTGTTCATTGGTAGCCTCCTGCTTCATTTTATTCAAC
>CAUWEI010000162.1:0-5646 GCA_963557675.1 uncultured Oscillospiraceae bacterium
CCGATTCGGGACCTCTGAATTTTAGTCGGGGCCATTTTTGTACAGCCCCTTTGTTCTTCAAAAATCCAACACCCAATTTAATGAATTAAAGGAGAATTGATTATGATTAAGGTTACTGTCGGCAACAATGTCAAGCGCGAGTCCGTTATCATCGACGAGAATACCACCCTGCGTGCCTGCCTTGAGGCCAACGGCGTGGATTATACCCGTGGTGTGATGCACCTCGATGGTTCTTCCCTGAATCCCGGCGACCTCGATAAGACGTTCGCCAGTTTCGGTATCACCGAGAAGTGTTTCCTGCTGAACGTGGTCAAGGCTGATAACGCCTAAGTTACATACCCAAATGGAGCCGCCTTTGGGCGGCTCTTTTATGGGGGAGTGACGGAATAGGCAGACGTAGCGGACTTAAAATCCGCTGGGTAATCCCCGTGCCGGTTCGACCCCGGTCTCCCCCACCATGAGAATATAAAGTGAGGTGTTTCTATGTTCAAAACAAGCATTGCGTCAACCCCGCTGACAACGGATGCTGCCAATAATTATTTCCGTAACATCGATGGTGAGCGATTTGGCAATGACAATTCTTTTCTTGCGACGCTTCGTGCATTGGTTGCACCTCGCATGAAAGACGGGGAAAGCATTCATCTTCGGTTCGGAAGGAGCAGTTATAGCTCATCTCAAATATCCAATGCGTCTGTTGATGCAGCAGCAAGAGCGATTTGCAACGCATATGATTTGGGGGATGCGTCCAACCAGGTTGTGATTCACAGTTTTACTGCTGACCAGGAAAGCAATTTGGCGAATATGCGGGTGATTGAGAAGTTGCCCGCCTGCTATCCCGGTTATCACCAGCTTGATAAGGTAAAGGCGTTTTACCGCAAGTCTTTTAATGTGGATTGTTATATCAATCCAGAACGCAAGAACGTGATTCTCTTCGTCGATAATCTCGACAATAAAAAGCTGCATTATTTGCAGGTGTCTATCCTTGCGTTCCTTCCGTGGTACTTTAACCCGGAAGATGGTGTGTCCGACATCGAAATGCAGCTCATCTATTCTCTGCGTGAAAGTTCTCCGGACAAATATCAGGACTGTCTTTCAAAGATTGCAGAACAATATGATTTCAGAACCGCTCGCATTCGGCAGTTGCTTAGCGGGTTTGAAACCAGATATGAAAAGATTGAACGGGATAAGGTGCGCAATTCGATTGCGGCAACAGACGATAAAATCAACCAGTTTAACAATGAAATTGGAAGGCTCTTTGGTCAGAGAAACGAGCTGTGCATCAAGCTTATGGGGCTTGAACGCAAAATCGAAGAAGGCGGGGAGGACTCCGAGATTATGGAATACTTCCTGTGCAATAACCGCCTTGTCCTTGAGGAAGTCACAGACACGGATATGTATTTCTGCGTCAAGGATTATCTTACATATTTCGACAGAGAGATGGCGGAGCAGTACATCAACAACGAGCGCAGCTTTGTGTATAATGGCCGTCATGGTGCTTCTGCAGAGAAGATGAAGAAGCTCATGTGGGAGCTTTTTGTTTCGGAGGAGCCGAGGCTGCGAATCAAAGTGTGCGCAGCATATCGTTTCAATCTGAACGGTAATGTGGGTACACAGGGACGCCACAATTTTTCGTATGAGTTCTCTGATTGTATGCCGAACCCTCATATTGACCGGTGGAATTGTATTGGTAATTATGAGAGAACAATCAACCAGCTCCTGATGAATCGCGATTACATTGGTGCTCTTGAACAGTGCGTTGCCTCGTGCAAGAGTCTGAACTGGGGAGACAGCACGGTGATGGGTACTTTTATGAACACCATGTGGAATAGTGATGATGGGTACAATAATAGGTGTATCGAACTTCCTGATGGTCGTGTTGTAAAGCCGGCCGAAGCAATTAAGTGGCTTGAGCAGCAGGAGGCAAAGAATGAGCAGACGACGGAGGAGGCGCAAGATGAGTAAGCCGATTAAAATGACCCAGGAATATTTGGATGAGTGCCGGCGAGACTTTGAAAAGGCTTTGGCGCTGACGAAGATGGCAGATGGGAAGCTCAATTTCACCAAAACGTTTACCCTGGGCGACCGCAAAGCGGTTGTGTATTTCACAGCAGAGGCATGGGCGAAGATGGTAATGCTCATCAAGGAGTTTGATAAAGAGGTCGCATGGCATGGCATTGCCAAGCGTGCGGATGATGAGGCGAAGGACGAGTATATCATCTCCGATATCGTGGTATATCCGCAGGAAGTAACCGGTTCCACAGTGGAAATGGATACGGAGCAGTATGCGGTGTGGCTCATGGAAAATGACGAGGATGAGCGGTTCAGCCATATTCATATGCAGGGACATTCTCATGTGAACATGGCACCCAACCCGTCATCGGTTGACCTGACGCATCAGGAAGAGATTCTGAATATGCTTGACGATGATGATTTCTACATCTTTATGATTTGGAATAAGTCATTCGCCAGCAATACCAAAGTATACGATATGAAGAAGAACGTCCTTTTTGAGAATGCGGATGTTACTGTCAAGATTATTGGTGCAGCAGAGGATTTGGATGAGTTTGTTAAGAACGCCAAAGATATGGTGAAATCAAAGACATATGCTCCGTCCACCTACCCCAGAACACCGGTCACTCCATACAATCCATTGTCCAGCGCCAAAAAGGATGAGGATAAGAAACAAAGTAAAGACGCAAAAGATAAGCCAAGAACCAGAATCGGGGCTGGTTGGAGTGGCAAGAATGCCAGCGGCCAGGGTTCGTTCTTTGACCAATACGATGATGAGGACGACATCTACGGATATTACAGAGAACACTTCGGGAGGTAACGTATGGATTTATCAAAGAGTTATGAATACTTCCAGCCGGAAAAGCAGAAAGACCGCATCCATATTATTGGGTGCGGTTCTGTCGGCTCTACAGTTGCATATATGCTGGCCAGAACCGGCGTAACCAGCTTCACCTTGTGGGATTTCGATACGGTCGAGCCGCATAACCTCGCCAATCAGATGTTCCGTCAGAAAGACATTCACAAACCAAAGGTCGATGCACTTCTGGATATCATCTGTGAAATCAATCCGGAGATTGCAGACACGGCAAAGCTCAAGCCGGACGGATGGAATGGACAGCAGCTTTCCGGGTATGTGTTCCTGTGCGTGGATAATATTGACCTTCGCCGGCAAATCGTGGAGATGCATATGGACAACCCGTATGTCAAGGCGATGTTTGATTTCAGAACCCGTCTTGAGGATGCGCAGCATTATGCTGCGGATTGGTCGGATTATAAGATGAAGAAAGACTTCCTCAACTCCATGAATTTCTCCCATGACGAGGCGAAGGAAGAAACGCCGGTGTCTGCATGCAACGTCACCCTGTCTGTCTGCCCCACTGTTCTCGTGATTTGCGCCAGAGGCGTGGCGAATTTTATGAACTTCTGGAACGGAAAGCCGCTTAAGAAGCTCATCCTTGACGACGCATTCAACTTTGTCTGCGACGCATTTTGATTTTGATAACTCGGACGGGAGGTGAATTGCTTGGAAACGACTGTAGGAAAACTGAAAATTGGCGCACCGCTCGCAATGGGCAGGTACAGTGTCAGCAGAGATGCTGACCCAGCGCCAATCGTGTGGCTAAAAGGTGCTCCGAACAGCGATTTTATCACGGAGTTCGCAGTGGATTATCTGCCATTCGATGCAATGGAGCGGGAGAATCCGAGCAGACAATACTATTATTCCGGGAACCCAGATTACACAACGAGTAATCTCCTGCAGTTCCTCAACAGTGACCAAGAGGATTGGTACGAACCTACGCACCAATATGACGCGCCGCCCGTTCGAAACAATGTCAACGACAGATACAGGGCGCCCTATAAAGACCATTATGGATTTCTGTGCTTCTTCGAAGAGTACGAAATCGAAAGCATCGCGGATAATGCAGGGTTCAGAATACGTTTGCCGGTACACGGCTGTTTCAGCGGCGAGAATAAGTTTCCGCTCTTTCGTAAGAAGGGCATTCGTGCAAGAGCGACAGAAGACTTCATCGAAAACAAACGTCTGAGCTTTACTGGCACGTCATATGTTCCAATCTGGCTGGCAGACAGGAGCGAGTATGAAGAATCAGCGTGCATTATGGCGCGGAATGGAGATACCAATTGGCAGCGTCCTGTTTATGCCTGCGGTGTTCGGCCTGTTTGTACGCTTCATCCGGACACGGCGGTTGTAAGAGATGCCGATGGGCTTTATCATATTAAGCCCCGCAATGTTGACAGGTACCTGTGTACAGACGAAGAACTGTTTGAACTTTTGGGCATGGCACAGCCCTAAGTGCTAAGGAATTGTAACGCATTTCTCCATAAGGAGAGCTTTACGCCAAAGGCTAAAGTAACAAATTGTCGGGGAAGAAAGAGGGCACCCGTCGGAAGCAATGCAGCAGCACGAAAGGGTGTAAAGCCGGCGAAAGGCACCAAGCGAATCGCGATACCAAAAGTAGTTATTCTCATCACAAGAAATTCCAACAGGAACTAACTTCGCCGTGTAAAACCAGCCAAATTCCATTGACAAAACGAATCCATTGTGCTACCACGCCAACAGCAAACCGACGAAATCGAGTCGTCCCACCAATGGGCTCTTACATCCATTACTTATGTAGGTTACAATTCACGTTTACGGAAAGGGGGATTTACCTTGGTGTACATCACAGTGAAACAATCTCCAATCTACCATCAGATGACGCTGGAAGAGTTTCTATTTCAAACGTTTCAGGGGCCGGCAGTCATCAATGAAAATATGACGAACACCAGAACATACGAATTTGAAAGCGCCAGTGCGCATTTCACAAAGAGTATTGACGTTGATGCACTTGTTTGGACGTTAGCGCGATTCAACCAGTCCACAGAAGAACTGAGAGAAAAGGAACGCATCTCGTTATACAACACCTTTTACATCCCCAAGAAGTCGGGCGGGCTTCGAAAAATCAATGCCCCCAATCCAGAGCTCATGAACGCGCTTCGACGTCTAAAGACAATTTTTGAAGAGGATTTTAAGGCATTGTATCACACGTCTGCGTTTGCGTATGTAAAGAAAAGGTGTACTGTCAACGCCGTGGAGCGGCACCAGCAGAACAACAGCAAATGGTTTGGCAAACTCGACCTCCATGATTTCTTCGGGAGCACCACGTTGGATTTCGTCATGGATATGTTCTCTATGATTTTCCCGTTCAGCGAAGTGGTGAAGACGGTAAATGGGAAAACCGAGCTGAGAAAGGCACTGGAGCTGGCGTTTTTAGATGGCGGTCTTCCGCAGGGGACGCCCATCTCACCGACCATCACAAACATCATGATGATTCCGGTGGATTTTAAGCTGTCCAATGCGCTGCGGAATTTTGATAACCAGAGATATGTATACACCAGATATGCGGATGACTTCATCATCTCTTCCAGATATGAGTTCGATGTTCACAAGGTCGAAGAACTCGTTGTGTTCACTCTGCAGAACTTCCATGCGCCGTTCTCGATTAACGCATCCAAAACAAGATACGGCTCATCCGCCGGCCGAAACTGGAATCTTGGCCTTATGCTGAACAAGGACAACGAAATTACCGTTGGCCACAAAAAGAAACGTCAATTCCAATCTATGCTGTATAACTA
>CAUWEI010000163.1:0-5594 GCA_963557675.1 uncultured Oscillospiraceae bacterium
GTTATAATGTTCACGAATATTTAATAGGGAGGAACTCAAACCATGCTGGAAAAGCTCTTTCATCTCAAAGAGAACAAAACCAACATCCGCACAGAGTTGATTGCAGGCCTGACAACCTTTATGACCATGGCCTACATCATCGCTCTGAACCCCAATCTTCTGACCAATTTTGGCGCAGGACTTGGCGGTGACACCGAACCCGTACCCCAACTGTGGAACGCAGTATTCCTGGCAACCTGTATTGCCTCCGCCATCGGTATGTTCGCCATGGCATTTTTGGCAAACAAACCCTTCTGCCTCGGCCCCGGTATGGGCCTCAACTCCTTCTTCGCTGTCGTCGTTACCAACATCGCCGTTGCAGCTGGTGTCTCCTATGTGGAAGGCTTCCAGGCTGCCATCTGCATCATCCTGATCGAAGGCATCGTATTTTTGATCCTTTCCATCTTTAACATCCGTGATCAGATTGTCAAGGCCATTCCCCTCGGAATCCGTCTCGGCATCTCCCCGGCAATCGGTCTGATGCTGCTGAACATCGGCTTTGGCTCCAACGCCCAGGTCTTTGGTCAGAACGGTTCCAGCTTTACTGTCATGGGCAGCTTCTTTGCCTCTCTGACTCCCCGCACGGTGTCCGACACCATGGCCGGTGCCGGTGCAAACTACAATCAGCTGGTGCTCACCGTTATTACTATGTTTGTGGGTCTGTTTGTGATTCTCGCTCTGGACCGGAAAAAGGTAAAGGGTGCTGTCCTTCTGGGTATGCTCTCCGCTTCTCTGGTCTACTGGGGCGGCTCCTGGCTGGTGCTGGGCGTGAACCCCTTCGCTTCTCTGGCAACCGCTTCTTTTGTACCCCCCTTCAAGGATATGGCCGAAACCACTCTGTTCAAGTTTAACTTCGCAACTCTGAGCAAGATTGGCTGGTTCACTGCCATCTCCATTGTCATTACCTTCTGCATCATCGATATGTTTGATACCATCGGCACCCTCCTGGGCACGGCTTCCCGGGCCGGTATGGTGGATAAGGAAGGCAACATGCCCAAGATGCGTGAGGCCCTCACCGCCGATGCCATTGGTACCATTGCCGGTGCTGTAACCGGTACTTCCACCGTTACCACCTTCGTGGAATCCGCTTCCGGCGTGGAAGCAGGCGGACGCACGGGTCTGACTGCTGCTACAACCGGTATCCTGTTCCTGGTTGCTATGTTCCTGGCTCCTGTGGCTGCCATCATCCCCCCTGCCGCTACTTCTTCTGCCCTCATCTATGTGGGTATCCTCATGCTGGGTGGCCTGAAGAACATCGACTTCAGCGACATGAACCAGTTGGCTCCTGTGGCCATCATGCTCATCTCCATGCCCATCTCCGGCTCCATTGGCCACGCCATTGGTTTGGGTATGATTGTCTACACCTTCATGAAGGTGCTGTCCGGCAAGTTCAAGGAAGTTTCCCTGCTCACCTACGCCATTTCCCTTCTGTTCCTGGTGAAGTTCTTCCTGGTTGCCTAATCGTAACAAATAATAATGTGGTGCTGTCTCTCCAATGCGTGAGACAGCACCACATTTTATTTTGTCTATTTTATTTGGTGGAAACGGCTTTCTCCGGTTCACAGAACCGGGTCATAGGCTGTTTCCAGTACCGAATCATAATGCCAATCAATCGGCCCACACCCAGCATGGCAATGAGGGTGCCTTCCCGGACACCTACCACCTTACCCAGACCGACCAGAGAAATGATGGTAGCGGTGGAAACCAGACAGCAGTCAAAAAACACCTTGACATTGGAGTATTTCCAACCGGTTTTCTTTTCAATAGCCAAGCACAAGCCTTCCGCAGGCTGTGGAATCAGGTTGCCGCACAGGTACAGGAACATTCCACCTGCCACCAAAATGGCACTGAGCACCGCAAGGCCCAGTCGGGCGATGTACGCTTCGGGCACCGGGAAGCAGACGATCCGGTTGGTCAGAGAGACGAAGGAGCCAAAAATTGTGGCGCACACTACCTGCAACAGCTGGACAAGCTGGAACTCCCGGCGCAGGAGAAGAATCTGGATGAGGACAAAGCCGCAGAATACCAAGGTCACCAAAAGACCTTGTTCCAGTCCCGTCACTCGGCTCAGTACATAGGGAATGGAATTGACCGGAGAGATTCCGAGGTCGGATTTCACCGACACGCTGACACCCAGTGCCAAAATGAACAAGCCCAAAAGATACACTACAAGTCGCCGGATAAAGTACTTCACTTTCTTCTCCATAGGAGACTCCTTTCACCTGCCCCGAAATGGGGTAATATCCCCATTTTACTATAGTTTCCACAAAAAAGCAACGACCATTTCCTCGCTTCTCTGTCATTCTTCCGAAAAATCAGAACATAATCCAAAGAATTTCTATTTCAAATTATTTTGAAATAGCTCTTGACGAAAGTCGGAGATGGTGCTAATATCTATTTCAAGATTCTTTGAAATAGGTTGGAGGCGGATGGTTTGGGCGTTTCGGAAGTGTTGGCCGCACTGGCGGATCATAACCGAAGAAATATATTGCTGAAATTGAGAGAAGGAAAAATCAGCTCCGGGGATTTGGCTGTGGCTTTGCATATGACACCACAGGCACTGTCCTATCACCTGGCAAAGCTCAAAAAAGCGGATTTAATCTATGAAACCCGGTTCAAAAACTACATCTATTATGAACTGAACCTATCGGTTCTGGACGAAGCAATCGTCTGGATCAGCGACTTGCGAGGAGGGTCAAAATGAAAACAAAAAAAATGATTCTGTATTATGTACTGATGTTTTTGCCTCTGGCTGTGACACTTTTTGCCTTGCAGTATCTGCCGGACCAAATCCCGGCCCACTATGATTTTAACCAGCAGGTCACCCGTTGGGGCAGTAAATACGAAGCGCTTATCTTCCCCATCATTTCAATGGGATTTGGTGGTATCATGCGGATTGTGACAAAGTTTGCTGCCAAACAGGAAGACAGCGGAACCAACAATGAAAAAGTCTGTATCACCGCCGGCATTTTGGGCCTTGTGCTGTTTAATGCCATGTCCTTCTATTATCTGTATACTTCTTATAAACAGGTAGAAAACCTCTCCTCGGTCTGCGTTGACATCTACCAGATCATGATTGGGTTATTGGGTCTGTTTTTCGTTGTCATTGGCAATATCATGCCCAAGGTTCGTATGAATTCTGTGTTGGGTCTGCGAACCACATGGAGTATGAAAAACGAAATAACCTGGAAGAAAAGTCAGCGCTTTGGAGGAATCACCTTTATTGTGATTGGCATTGCAATGATTTTGACTTGTTTTCTTACAAAAGGCATTTCTTGTTTCCTGATTTCCATGGGGCTCTTGCTCGCCTCCTTGCCCATTGACATTTATTACACCTATCGAGTGGCTAAACAACAAGATCGAGTCGAATTCTGAGCATAAAACAAAGATTGAGGGGCAGCTTATAACAAAGCTGCCCCTCGCTGTATTTCCTTACTTCAGGCCATGCTCGTAGGCCTCGATCATCTTCTTGAACGTGTGACCCGTACGACTTTTGAGATTCTGTAGATATTTGTCTGTGACCTCACCGGTAAAGAGCTTAATTTGAAGGTGGAGTGTGTCACTCCCCTCCGGTGTCGCAATAATCTTATCAATATAGCGATCCACAAACTCTTTGTTGATCACGCCTTCTGCCGCATCCTTCTGTGCCTGATGGAGACAGTTGCGGATGGTTTCAATCTGCTTTTTGAAGTCTGCCGCATTGTCACGCTGTGCTGTCAGTTCCTCCCGCTCCTTCTGAGCGGCATCCAACTCCTGGGTACATTCCTTATTCATCGCCAGAAAATCCTTGTCAGAGAGTTCCCCCATGGCGTTGAACATCAGTAGTTTCTGCTTCTTTTTCTGAACCGTCTCAATGGTACGCTCCAGTGCAGCTACTCGCTTGCCTATATCGTCTTCCCTGTGAAGAGACTGATACATTTCAATATACTCTTCGATAAGTGCTTCCATCTGTGGTTCCGCTTCCTGAAACACTTCCAGCAGCAACGGTTTTATTTCCGACTCATAGATGGCAAAGGACTCACAGGAATCCGCACCGTTTTTAATCTTGCCGGAGCAGACCCATTTGCTGTTTTTATTCCCCTGGCGATCCACAGAATCTCTTCGGTAGTACGCAGTTCCACAGTGTGCACAATAGAGCTTTCCGGTCAGCAGATTGCTGTGATTGCAGATCCCCTGTCGGTTCTTTACATCCTCACTGCGTTTCTTCAGAACCGCATTTGCCGTATCCCAAAGTTCTTCTGAGACAATAGCGGGGACAATCTCCCCTGATTCATCCTTAAACATGACCCATTCCTCCGGCGGGAGGAATTTTTGTTTTTTGGTAAACAGGTCTACCACCCGAACCTTGTTCCCTACATAATACCCCTTATATTTGGGATTGGAAATCATACCCGACATAGTGGTGTGAGCAATTTTTTTGCCGTTGCGGTTTCTGAATCCTTTTTCCCAAAACAGGGTTTCGATCTGTTTCATGGAGTATGTTCCTGTGGCGTAAAGCGTAAACAGCTCCTTCACCATAGGTGCTTCCTCTTCATCGATTACCAGCCGCCCGTTGTCCTTAATATAGCCGAAGATGCGGCTGTTTCCCAATACCACATTGTGTTTGATGGCCTGCTGATGTCCAAATTTCACACGACTGCTAAGTTTTCTCAGTTCGTCCTGGGCAATGCCGGACATAATCGTAAGCCGCAGCTCCGAGTCCTCATCAAAGGTATTGATGTTATCATTTTGAAAAAACACGCCCACACCAGAATTTAGAAGCTCCCGTGTGTACTGAATCGAGTCCAGAGTATTTCTGGCAAAACGAGTGATTTCCTTTGTGATAATCAGATCAAAAAGCCCTGCTCTTCCATCTTCCACCATACGGTGGAAGTTTTCTCTTTTTTTGGTGGTTGCCGCAGAAAGGCCTTCATCAATATAGCCCGGCACAAATGTCCAGGCACTGTTTTGGCGAATTAAATTTTCATAATAAGAAATCTGGTTGCCAAGAGAATTCAGCTGTTCATCGCTTTCCGAAGACACACGAGCATAATAAGTGACCCGCAGAGGCAACTCATAAATACTGCACCGCTTTAATTCTTGACGAACGGAATGAATGTCCATAATTTCTCGCCTTTCGTTTTATCATCATTATCTACAGTATAGTATAGCACAACGACCAAGTCAACCTCCATTTTATGGAACAGGCCTCAACTTCTACAATTGAATCCAGTGGCAAACACGAAGATTGGTCTTACTTTCACAGCACAACAACAAATCCGTTCTTATTGGCAATATGATTTTTGCGGAAAGAAACACCAGTCCAAGGCGGTATAGAAGAAACATTGACTTACTTTGACTTTCCCTCTGAGCACTGGATCAAAATCCCGACCAACAATGTCATTGAACGTTTGAATAGAGAAAGCTGCCGCAGAACCAGAGTTGTGGGAACATTCCCTGACGGAACTTCTGCTCTCATGCTGTGATTGAGAATTTCTTTGGAGTTCTTAAAACAGAATTACTCTATTTGCAGGATTTTCAGTCAATGGAACACTTCAAACAGGAACTGATTGAAT
>CAUWEI010000164.1:0-5494 GCA_963557675.1 uncultured Oscillospiraceae bacterium
TTTTTCAACTATCCCGATTATTTAATTTCGACATTTTGACCAAAAACATCCTGTAATCTCCTGCAAAATTCAGCCACTTTTTTGTTGAAAACACAAGAACACACATGGACAATCTTACCGGAATGTGGTAAAATCTAACATAGTGAAGGTTGGATTTAAAACCAATTTTTTCACATACGTTACGTTAGGGAACAAGCGGTTTTCTATAGAATACCGCATGCCACATTTTTGTTCAGGAGGACTCTATTATGGAAAATTATGGTCTTGAAAAACTTGGAATTCTGAACCCTTCTGCTGTTTACCGGAACCTCGGCCCCGCTCAGCTGGTTGAAGCTGCTCTGCGCCGTGGCGAAGGCAAGCTCAGCAACACCGGCGCCCTGGTGGTCACCACTGGTAAGTACACCGGTCGTTCCCCCGACGACAAGTTCATTGTTGATACTCCCGCTATCCACAATGACATTGCCTGGGGTAAGGTAAACCGCCCCATTTCAAAGGAACGCTTTGATGCAATCCTGGCTAAGGCCTGCGCTTATCTGCAGGGCCGTGAAATCTTCATCTTTGATGGCTTCGCTGGTGCTGACCCTAAGTACACCAAGAAGTTCCGTATCGTCAATGAGCTGGCTTCTCAGAACCTGTTCATCCACAACCTGCTCATTCGTCCCAACGAGGAAGAGCTGGCTGCTTATGGCGATGCCGACTACACTGTTATTGCTGCTCCCGGCTTCAAGTGCGATCCCGAGATCGACGGTGTCCACTCCGAGGCCGCTATTATGATCGACTATGAGGCTCATCTGATCCTCATTGTTGGCTCCCAGTACGCTGGCGAGATTAAGAAGTCTGTCTTCTCCACCATGAACTATGTCCTGACCAAGGAAGGCATTCTGCCCATGCACTGCTCTGCCAACATGGACCCCGAGACCCACGAAACCGCTGTGTTCTTCGGTCTGTCCGGCACCGGCAAAACCACCCTGTCTGCTGACCCCGCTCGGAAGCTCATCGGCGATGACGAGCACGGCTGGTCTGCTGACGGTGTGTTCAACATCGAGGGCGGCTGCTACGCAAAGTGCATCAACCTGTCCGCTGAGAACGAGCCTGACATCTACAATGCCATTCGCTTCGGTTCTCTGGTAGAGAACGTCGTCATGGATGAAAAGACCCGTGAGTTCGACTTTGATGATGACTCCCTGACCGAAAATACCCGTGTGGGCTACCCCGTTGAGTACATCTCCAACGCTGCTGTCCCCGGTGTGGGCGGCGTTCCCAAGGTTGTTATCTTCCTGACCGCCGATGCTTTCGGCGTTCTGCCTCCCATCTCCAAGCTGAGCCCCGATGCCGCAATGTATCACTTCGTTACCGGCTTTACCTCTAAGCTGGCTGGTACCGAGCGTGGCATCACCGAGCCCAAGCCCACCTTCTCCACTCTGTTCGGCGAGCCTTTCATGCCCATGGACCCCTCTGTCTATGCCAACATGCTGGGTGAGAAGATCGAGAAGTACGGCACTTCCGTATACCTGGTCAACACCGGCTGGGCTGGCGGTTCCGCTCAGGAGCTGGGTAAGGCTGGCCGTATGAAGCTACGCTATACCCGTGCTATGATCACCGCTGCCCTGAATGGCGAGCTGGAAAAGGCCGAGTACGAACATTCCGAAATCTTTAATGTGGAGATGCCCAAGGCGGTTACCGGCTGCCCCTCCGAGATCCTGAATCCCGAAACCATGTGGATCTCCAACGGCAAGACCAAGGAAGACTATGTGGCTGCTGCTAACAAGCTGGCTACCATGTTCTCCGACAACTTCTCCAAGAAGTATCCCAACATGCCCGCCAATATCGCTGAGGCTGGCCCCAAGGCAAAATAAATCTATCCCCCTGCACCCCAGGCGGCTTCGGCCCCCTGGGGTTTTGGGGGAAAATACGGTGCAGGGCAGGGGCCTGCTTCTGCTAATCCCGCGGAAGTAGGCCCCTGCCCTACAAGGTATTCTCCCCATGAAAGCGTCAAATTTGACCGCAATCTGCGGTTTTATGGAGGTTTTGCCACATGGCACAGAATAAACAAAAGGTCCGGAAGGTTCAGTTCGTTGAAACGGTCCTCCGTGACGCCAACCAGTCCCTGATTGCCACCAGAATGCCCTATAGCAAATTTGAAGACATCCTGCCTACCATGGACAAGGCCGGCTACTACGCCTGCGAATGCTGGGGTGGTGCCACCTTCGATGTCTGCCTGCGTTATCTGCATGAAGATCCCTGGGAGCGCCTGCGTAAAATCCGTGCAAAGATGCCCAACACCAAGCTCCAGATGCTTCTGCGTGGTCAGAACGTTCTGGGCTACAGCCACTATCCCGATGACTTTGTCCGTATGTTCGTGAAGAAGTCTGTAGAGAACGGCATCGACATCATCCGTATTTTCGACGCCCTCAACGACGTGAACAACCTGAAGGTTGCCGTGGAAGAGACCGTAAAGGCCGGTGCAATTGCTTCCGGCACCATCTCCTATACCACCAGCCCGGTCCATACTCATGCCAACTATGTTAAGATGGTCAAAGAGCTGAAGGAAATGGGTGTTTCCACCATCTGCATCAAGGACATGGCTGGTATTATGGGTCCCCAGGAGGCCTATGACCTGGTTTCCGCTATTAAGGACGCCGTAGACCTGCCCATTGACCTGCATACCCACTCCACCACCGGTCTGGCCTTCATGACCTACCTCAAGGCTGTGGAAGCCGGCGTGGACATCATCGACACCGCCATTTCTCCCTTCTCCGGCGGTACTTCCCAGCCCGCTACTGAAACCATGGCCTACGCTCTGCGTCAGCTGGGCTATCAGTGCGATCTGGACGACAAAATTACCAAGCAAATTGCAGATTACTTTAAGCCCATCCGGGATGGCTATGTGAAGGACGGCACTCTGATGCCCAAGTCCATGGCTACCGATACCCAGTGCCTGACCTATCAGGTTCCCGGCGGCATGCTGTCCAACCTGTTGAGCCAGTTGAAGATGATGAATGCTCTGGACCGCTTTGACGAGGCCCTGCTGGAGACTCCCAAGGTTCGTAAGGACATGGGTTATCCTCCTCTGGTCACCCCCACCAGCCAAATGGTTGGCGTACAGGCTGTGCAGAACGTTCTGGCTGGCGAGCGTTACAAGAACGTTTCCAAAGAAATCAAGGCTTACTGCCGTGGGGAATACGGCAAGACCCCTGCTCCCATTGATCCCGAAATCCAGAAGAAGATTCTGGGCGACGAGCAGCCCCTGAAGGGCCGTTACGCCGATACCCTGGAGCCTATCTTCGAGAAGACCAAGAAGGAGCTGAAGGGCATTGCCAAGTGCGATGAGGATGTGCTGTCCTACATTGCATTCCCCCAGCTGGCTGAGAAGTTCTTTGAAGAGCGCAAGGCCAAGGAAGAGAACACCGCTACTTACACCATTGAGGCTATCTAAGGGAGGGCGTGTAAATTATGATGCTTTCCAATCTGTTCCTTGCAGCCGGTGCCAACAACGTGCTGGACTCTACCGCTGATGCCGCTCTGGCAGCCGTTACCGGCTACGCTGTGGTATTTTTGGGCATTGTGATTCTCATGGTCGCTATGATGATTATGAGCAAGCTGGTCATGCTGTGCCAGCGCAAGCCTGCTTCGGTGGAGGCCCCTGCCGCCAAGGCTGCCCCCACTGCGGATGCTCCCACTGCTCCCGGTTCTGCCGGTCAGCTGAAGCTGTATAACACCGATCCTAAGACTGCCGCTATGCTCATGGCCATCGTGGCCGACAAGATGGGCAAGCCCATCAATGAGCTGCGCTTCATTTCCATCAAGGAGGTCAAGTAACCATGAAATATAAGGTAACTCTCAACGGCCGCACCTACGAAGTTGAGGTCGAGGCTGGCCAGGCCATGCTCCTGGACGAATACGAAGCCATTGCCCCCGCTCCTGCCGCTGCTGCTCCTGCTGCCCCTGCTCCCGCTGCTGCCCCCGCCGCTCCTGCTGCCAAGGTGGCTACCGCTGCCGGTGATCCCGTCAAGGCTCCCATGCCCGGTATTGTTCTGAAGGTTCAGGTCAAAGAGGGTCAGGCAGTTAAGGCCGGTCAGGTCCTGGTCATCCTGGAAGCCATGAAGATGGAAAACGAAATCGTCGCACCTAAGGCTGGTACTGTGGCTCAGATCGTTGCTCCTAAGGGCACCAACGTTGAGTCCGGCGCTCCTCTGGTCATTCTGGCTTAAGGGGGAATACCCATGCTGGCATTTAATATTGGAGAGACCCTTTTAGGTCTCTGGAACGACTCCGGCTTCAACTCCTTCTTTGTGGGGGACGGCTGGAAGAGCCTGGTAATGATTGCCATTGCCTGTGTGCTCCTGTATCTGGGCATTGTTAAGAAATTCGAGCCCCTGCTGCTGGTGGGTATCGCCTTCGGCTGCCTGCTCAGCAACCTCCCCATGGGCCACCTGTATAATCAGGAGCTGTGGACCGCTTTTATGGATGAATCCAGTCAATATTACCATAGTTACGGTCATATTTTGGCCAATGGTGGTCTGCTGGACTTCTTCTACATCGGCGTAAAAACAAGCCTGTATCCCTGTTTGATCTTTATGGGCGTTGGTGCTATGACCGACTTCGGCCCCATGCTGTCCAACCCCAAGAGTATGTTCATGGGTGCTGGTGCTCAGTTGGGTGTGTTTGCGGCCTTCCTGGGTGCTGTCCTGCTGGGCTTCACCGGCCCCGAGGCTGCTTCCATCGGCATCATCGGTGGTGCTGACGGCCCCACTGCTATCTTCCTGACCTCTAAGCTGGCCCCCCATCTGTTGGGACCCATCGCTATTGCAGCTTACTCCTACATGGCTCTGATCCCCCTGATCCAGCCTCCCTTTATGAAGCTCCTGGTTCGTGGTAAGGATCGTGAGATCGTCATGAAGCAGTCCCGTGAGGTTTCCAAGACCGAGAAAATCATTTTCCCCATCATGGTTACCATCTTCGTGGCTCTGCTGCTGCCCTCCACCGCTCCTCTGATCGGCTGCCTCATGCTGGGTAACCTGCTGCGTGAGTGCGGTGTTACCGCTCGTCTGTCCGACACCGTTCAGAACTCCCTGATGAACATTGTCACCATCATGCTCTCCACCTCCGTGGGTGCTACCATGGTGGGTGCCTCCTTCCTGAATGCCCAGACCATCTGGATCATTCTGCTGGGTGTGTGCGCTTTCATTCTGTCCACTGTGGGCGGTCTGCTGGTCGGCAAAATCATGTGCTGGGCTACCAAGGGCAAGATCAATCCTCTGATTGGCTCTGCCGGTGTTTCCGCCGTTCCTATGGCTGCTCGTGTGGCTCAGGACGTGGGCCGCAAGTACAACCCCACTAACTATCTGCTGATGCACGCCATGGGCCCCAACGTGGCCGGTGTCATTGGCTCCGCCATTGCCGCAGGTTTCCTGCTGTCCGTCTTTGGCTAATCAAGAAACAAAATGGGGCTGTACAAAAAGCCCATGCAGGAAGCCCGGCTGTACGCAAATGT
>CAUWEI010000165.1:0-5411 GCA_963557675.1 uncultured Oscillospiraceae bacterium
CACCTACACCGATCCCCTTCAAATCAGTAACCAGATTCTGCAAAGCTGTGATCTGGCACTTCTTGATGTAGACCTCGACTTAGACAGATGCAACGGTATGGATCTGGCCAGAAAGCTGCGAGAATTACGAAGGGATGCCGTCATCCTCTTCATCACAAATTTCATTGAATATGCCCCCGAGGGCTATGAGGTACAGGCATTCCGCTACATCCTCAAGCATGATCTGGAGAGCAGTTTGAACACCTATCTTCCTCAGGCACTGCAACGGCTGGATTCCGAAAAAGAGATGTTCAAAATTAAAATGGACGGCGAAATCATCGACCTGCCAATCAACCAGATCCTTTATATGGAGGTTCAGCAGCACTACACCACACTGTTTGTACAACAAAATCCGTCCCGCAGTGATGTGAAAGCTTATGAGGTTCACACTTCGCTTTCCAATTTGGAAAAACAGTTGGAATCTCACGGTTTTCTGCGGATTCACAAAAGTTATCTTGTGAATATGAAATATATCCAGAAATTTCAGATTCGTGGTGTACAGTTGTATAATGGGACTGTCCTTCGAGTAAGTGAAACAAACTATGCAGAGAATAAACAGAAATTTCTATTCTGGAAAGGATGTATTCCATTTTGACCGATTTTGCAATTATAACGGTACTTACCGCTTTTTGGGCCGGAATAGAGCTTTGGGCCTTCCTGTTTTTTATGCAGGCCTTTTTACCTCTTAAATCAAAATACGGCCGCAAAATCCATGTGTTAATTCTTTTGATTGCATGGCTTATTCTGTCATTTTATCCCAATGTTATAAACAATAAGCTATTAAAAATGGTGCTTACTTTTTTCGTATATTTTACACTTTCTGCATTGACCTTCGATGGAAAATTAGCGACCATTTCCTGTCTGGTTGCTCTATTCTATATCTTTAGTGCAGCAATCGATATTGGCTCCATAAATGGAGGTCGTCTGCTGCTGGGAATTAGCTATCCGGAATTTGTTTGGAGAAAGCGAACTTACACTTCAATCGTGACAATCGGGAAACTGCTCCTTGCTTTTGTCTCATGGATGGTATATCGTTTTCAAAACATCCGAAATCTAAAGGATGTACAATGGAAATACTTCCTGCTCATGCTGCTTTTCCCCACCATAAGCGGAATAATTCTCACATTTCTTTACTATCAATCAAGAGAAAATGCTGATTTGAATTTCATTACCGTCCTCGTAAGCGGTCTCTTGTTATTGGCAAACATTGGTATTATTTATATTATCAATGCGATTGACAAAAGCGCACAACAGGCGAAAGAGTCAGAGCTGCTGAAGCAGCAAATGAAATTACAGGCAGAGAATTACGAGGCCCTTCATACCGCCTATGCACTTCAGAGAAAATCCACTCATGAATTCCAACGACACATTGGAGCCTTGCGTAATCTGATGGAGCAGCAGGAATATGCGGCAGCATTCGATTATATCCAACACCTTGAAGCAGACCGATCTCTAAAAATATTCAGCATCCACTCCAACCATCCCATAGTTGATGTAGTCCTCAATCAGAAGTACCAACTGGCACAGGAACACAATATTAAAATGCAAATACGTATCAATGATCTGTCAGGAATCTCGATCCCTGCAAACAATTTGGTGGTTCTTCTGTCAAATCTTCTGGATAACGCCATTGAAGCCTGTCAGAAAGTATCCGCAGCGAAGCAAATCAATTGCACCATTCTGCTAGAGCAGGATCTTTTTATCTCCATTCGCAACACAGCACTGCCTGTAGAAATCATTGACAATGAAATCAAATCCACAAAAGACAATCCGTTGGAACACGGGTATGGTCTGCCTGCAATCAATTTGATTCTGAAACAATTGAACGCTGAGTATGGATTTACCTATTCGACAGGATGGTTCCAATTTGCGGCGGAGATTCCCCTTTGAAAGGAAAAATCGTCCCTCAAAATCCTGCATTGGAAAACATGCAGGATTTTTTCCGTGGTCAGGAAATAAATTTCGCAGTTACGCACGATTGATTGAATGTGCAAAAATATATGCTACAATTAGTATGAAGCTGTTTTCTATATATTGTTAAGGTCCATTGAATCTCGAAATGCAGTCTTCCGGGTTCCGGCACAATATGGCATACCCCATCATTTTGAATACAAGGAGGCATTTCTGTATGAAGAAAAAAAACGGTTTGTATTGCACTGGTCTTTGTCCTGATTGCCGCCATTGGGGTTGGCGTTTTTCTGTTGAATCACCACAATCATCAGACTGCGGACGTTCCTAAGGAGGTCACTACGCTGATCGACGATTATCTGTCTGCGCTTCAAAAGGGCGCTGAGTATTCCATCAAGTATATGCACTTTGAAAGCGATTTTATCAGACAGGCCTATTTGGACTGCGGTGACAAACTGGTAGACTATCAAATCGAGAGCATTGAAAAAATCAACGAGAACCTGTATGTTGTCACGCTTTTAATGAAATCGGAAATAGCGGATATGGATAACGATTCTTTTAAGCGGTGCTACAATTTTGTGGCAAACATCGATGACCAATGGTATTACCTAAACGGGGTTGCCCATATCCCTGCGGACCTTCAGGAGAATTTGGACCCCAGTAAGTACACCCCTCACGGTGAAAATATCGTAGACCCCGGAGATGTAATCGGCCCCATCGATTTTGGTACATAATTCTTATACTGCACAACCTCCCCTATGGGCTTCTCGTCCATAGGGGAGGTTTCGTTGTGAGTAAAAACCGGCCAGTCCCTTTTGGGATTGGCCGATTCTTCTATGATTTTGACCCGTCAGCAGTCTCCGCATCTGGCCTTTTTCTGGCACATGGCTCTATACCACACCACCGTATCCTGGATGGTCTCCCGCAGATCCCGGGGCATATAGCCCAGCTCCTTCGTGGCCTTGTCGTGGGAAAAACGGTCGTTGCTCTTCAGCGTGTACAGAGAATATTTCGTGTACAGAGGACGCTCCTTTTTCCGTTTGGCGTACCACTGCATGGCGGGGACAAACATCTTCGCCACCCACATGGGCAGTACCATCAGCTTTTTCCCCTGACTCATAGAGCGTACTATATTCAATACTTCCCGAATCTCATAGTGCCGGTTGGACAGAATATAGCAGTTGTTGGATTTGCCCTTCTCCATGGCCAGCAGACAGCCCTTGGCTACATCTCGCACATCCACAAAGTCATAGCCGCCCCGGACACAGGCCGGAAGCACTCCTCGCAGATAATCCGTAATCATCTGCACCAGATGGTTCCCGGAGTGGTCATAGGGGCCTATGATGCCGGAAGGATGAATCACCACCACATCCAGTCCGTCCTTCCCTGCATCCAGTACCGCCTGGGTCGCTGCCGCCTTGGTTCTGGCGTAGGCTCCATGGACGGTGTCCGGAGAAAACTGATCCGTCTCCGTAATCACTGCATAGTCATCCTTCTCCGCTATGGCATGGACGGAACTGACATAGACCAGCCGCTTCACTGCGTATTCCTTGGAAAGGGTCAGAATGTTCTCGGTGCCGTGGATGTTCACGTCACACAGCATGGGAGTTTCTTTTTCGGAAATGTCTATAATACCTGCTGTATGAATCACATACAGCTCTTCTTCTCTGGAATGTGCAAACAGAGGACGAAGAGACTCGATATCTCTCACGTCTCCCTGTACATAGCGGACACTGCCTTCGTTCCGGCAGGAATCTCCGGGCAATACCAGTCCTGTGATCTCTGCTCCTGTGGGGGCCAGCATCCGAATCAGTGTGCTTCCCAGATGACCATTGGCCCCGGTGATAATATAACGCTTTTTCATAGTAAGCACCTCCGCTTTATGAACAGTTTATGAACACTGTGTTGATTTTCTTGTTTGACTGTATTATAATATACGCATTGTTCCATTGCAATCATCAATTTCAAAGAAAACGGACTGAAAATCAACACGTTTGCCATCTTCTGTATAGCATTGACCACAAAATGTTGCTCTTTGCTCTGTGTTCCCAAAAGAAAACGGAGCGTACCCAAGCGGATACGCTCCATTTGTGCTGCATGGCAGATGTCTGATCCATACCAGTTCTGTTATGACAATAAACTCAGAATGCCTACCACAAACAGCAGGCTGCCGAAAACAGGAAACAGTTTGGCATATTTTCCTATTGATTTGTCCTGCTCCTCATAGAGGCTTTCATCGCAATAGCGGATATAGTACTCCACAGGTCTTCCGCATAGGGTGTAGCTGGAATTCTCGATCTTCCAATAATAAATCTTTTGTGTGGTGTGCAGAGGAGGAACGTCTTTCTCCCCCAGATAATCGTGCATCCCCCAGACCTGCCTTCCGTTCGGATCCACAAACTCCACAATGTGCCGGGTTCCATCCTCATGGAAATGGCTGGTGGTTCTGATGTATCCCATTGCCGTGGGATACTGGGTATCGTCCTTCTTTTCTGTTACGATGGATCGCAGCTTCCAAAACAGCAGTCCGAAACCAAACCAGATCATGCCCCTACGATTTTTACGATCCAGGTACCCACAACACCCATTTGTCATTCCTCCATGCACGGTTTCAAATTTCTGACAAAATTATACACAAATTCCAAAATCCAGTCAAGCAGCGTACAAAATTTTTTGTTTTGCAACACCGTGTTGATTTTCTTTTCCATCTGTATTATACTATACGAAGCGTTTGTGATTTCCATGAAAAGGAGCGTATTATGAAAAAGATCGACCAGCGTACCCGGCTGACAAAGCTTCTGATTCGCAAGTCCATGACCTCTCTGCTCAGCCAGAAGCCCATTCAAAGCATTTCTGTAAAAGAACTGTGCGAAACCGCCGGCATCAACCGGGGTACCTTTTACGCCCACTATACCGACCTCTATGACCTCATGGAGCAGATGGAAGCAGAGATGATGGAAACCTTCCAGCAGGCCCTTCAGCCCCTTCTGGAAGAATCGGAAGGAGAACGAACTCCCCTCAAAATCACTGCCGGAATCTTTAACTGCCTCAAGGACAATGCCGATCTGTGCATTGTGACCCTGGGGCCTTACGGGGATAAGCAGTTTGCCGCACGGCTTCTGGATGCGGGCCGTCAGTGGTATCTGGAAAGCTACACCAAATACTTTGAAGGCGTCAGCAAAACAAAGCTGGAATACTACTACGCCTTCGTCAGTTCCGGGTGCATCGGTCTGCTGGAAAAATGGCTTCAGGATGGAATGTCCACCAGTACCGAGGAAATCGCACAGATTGCACAGGGCATCATGCTCAGCGGAATCCAATTCCTTCGGTAACTCCCAGTGAAACAATCCCCCATTTGTCAGACCGTAGAATCTGACAAATGGGGGGATTTTTTGTCCTTTTTCACTTAGGTTGATTGTAAAATGAAGTTGGACACTTAATAAAAAAATCCATAGTGATTTATC
>CAUWEI010000166.1:0-5409 GCA_963557675.1 uncultured Oscillospiraceae bacterium
CTAACCTGTAACACATCATTGACAAACCTACATCCACACGGCAAAGAAAGTTTATTCCAGTGTATCTATTATTTTTTGCCTCCTATTGACATAGAAAACCAGATATGATACCGTAAGATTATCTCATCATTAAGGAGGATATTATGCAATACTGTGATGTTTCAACCGCAATGGAGACTTTGCACAATTTGCAAAGCAAGCTGGCTGCCTACAACCACGCTATGGGTGTGTTGTCCCTGGATGCCTCAACTGCTGCTCCCAAAGGCACAAGCGAAGGCCGTGGCCGCACCATGGCAGTGCTCAGTGAAGTGACCTATGGCATCATTGCCGATCCGGAAAACGAACCTCTGCTTTCCTTCCTGGAAGAACATTTGCAGGAACTGAACCCGCAGGAAAAGCGAGAGGTGGAGCTATGGCGCAAATCCTTTAACGAAATCTCCCGGATTCCTGCAAAGGAATATATTGAATACACTGTCCTCATAAACGATGCACAGGATATTTGGCCTCAGGCAAAGCAGGAGAATAATTTTGCTCTCTTTGCCCCTTATCTGGAAAAAATCATAGAGTTCAACCGGAAATTTGCGGGATACTACCATCCTGAAATGAAAACCTATGATGCTCTTCTGAACGAATACGAAGAGGGTCTAACCACTGAGATGCTGGACGGCTTCTTTGCCATGCTTCGGAAAGAGCTTGTGCCGCTAATCAACAAAATCAAAGAAGCAAAAGCACCAGAGGATTGCTTCCTGCACAAATACTATCCTGTTGACAAGCAGAGAGAATTCTCGGATTATCTTATGGAAGTTCTGGGGCTGGATCGAAATCACTGCGGTATCGCCGAAACGGAGCACCCCTACACCACAAACTTCAACTGCTATGATGTTCGTATCACTACCCATTATCAGGAACATGATCTGGCATCTTCCATGTATTCTGTAATCCATGAGGGTGGACACGCTATTTACGAACTGGGCTGTGATCCAAAATACAACTACACAATGCTGTCTGGCGGTGTGTCCATGGGCATTCACGAAAGCCAGAGCCGATTCTTTGAGAACATCATTGGTCGTTCCGAGCCGTTCATTCGTTCCATTTTCCCCAAGATGCAGGAACTTTTCCCGGAACAGCTTCAGGGAGTTGATGCCCATATGTTCTGGAAGGCTGTTAACAAGGCGGGTTCGTCCTTGATTCGCACAGAAGCAGATGAGCTGACCTACTGTATGCACATTATGGTCCGCTATGAAATCGAGAAGCGTCTGATTGATGGTTCTTTGGCAGTGAAGGATTTACCTCAAGCCTGGAACGAAATGTATCAGCAGTATCTGGGAATTGAAGTCCCGGACGATCAGAACGGATGCTTGCAGGATTGCCACTGGTCCGGCGGCAGTATTGGTTACTTCCCTTCTTACGCTTTGGGCAGTGCCTATGGCCCGCAGATGCTCGCTTTCATGGAAAAGGATTTAGGCGACATCTGGCAGGATGTGGAGCGTGGAGATCTTTCCCGCATCAAAGGATGGTTGGGTGAGCATTTCCATCGTCATGCCGGATTCTATAAGCCCGGTGTTCTGTTTGAGATGAGCTGCGGTAAGTTCGATCCTACTTACTATACGAACTATCTCAAGGAAAAATACGAAGCTCTTTATAACCTATAAGAAACAAGTAGGAGGTGGGAATTCCCACCTCCTACTTACTATATGTCCACTACTTTGCAAACTGACTTTCGTAAAGTTTTCTATAAAAACCATTTTTTTCCAGAAGGTTCTCGTGGTTTCCCTGCTCTATAATTTGCCCATCTTTCATAACTAGGATGACATCTGCCTCCTGAATTGTGGATAGTCGATGTGCCACAATAAAGCTCGTACGCCCTTCCATCATAGATGAAAATGCTTTTTGGATTTTCTGCTCGGTTCGGGTATCAATGGAAGAGGTCGCTTCATCTAAGATGAGTATGGGAGGCAGACACAGCATAACTCGAGCAATACAGAGTAGCTGCTTCTGTCCTTGGGACAGAGAGCCACCGGCTTCTCCAATCACAGTATCATAGCCATTTGGCAAACGCCGAATAAAGCCGTGTGCGTAAGCAGCCGTTGCAGCAGCTACAATTTCTTCTTCCGTAGCGTCCGGTTTTCCAATGGCGATGTTTTCTCGAATGGTTCCCGCCTTCAGCCAGGTATCTTGAAGCACCATGCCAAAACCAGAGCGAAGAACGTTGCGAGTCATCTCTTCTGTTGGAATTCCGTCAACAAGGATCTGTCCGCTGTCGACATCATAGAATCGCATAAGAAGATTGATGAGGGTTGTTTTGCCGCATCCTGTTTGCCCCACAATGGCGATCCGCTGCCCAGGGGATACATGAAGGCTGAAATTTCGGATTAGAGGCTTATCCGGGCTATAGCAAAATGCAACATTTTCCAAATCCACTCGGCCGTTTTGCTGATGTGCTTTTCCGGTATCCAAAGAATCCGGTGTTTGTACCGGGCTATCGATCAGATCAAAAACTCGACCGGCGCAGGCTAACGCATTTTGCAGCTCTGTCACCACACCAGAGATTTCATTAAACGGTTTGGTGTACTGATTGGCATAGCTTAAAAAACTTGTAAGCCCGCCAATCGTGAGGCTGCCGGAATGGATGCAGGCAAGAGCACCTGTAAGGCCTGCCGCTGCGTACACCAACGAGTTTACAAACCGGGTGCAAGGATTCGTCAAAGAAGAGAAAAAGATGGCTCGCAAAGAGCATTTTCTCAGTTCTTCGTTAACCTTTTCAAAATCCGCTTGACTCTTCTCTTCGTGTCCAAAGGCCTGCACAACTTTCATTTCTCCGATGGTTTCATCGATGATAGCAGTTTGCCGGGCTCTGGTTTCTGCCTGAAGTCGAAACATAGAATAGGTCCGCTTTGCTATAAAGTTGGCTACCAGCAAAGAAACCGGGGTAATAAAAACAACGACCAAAGTAATCGTCCAGCTTAGACGGAACATAAAAAACAATGTGCCTAAAATCGTTATAATGCCTGTAAAAAACTGAGTAAATCCCAAAAGCAATCCGTCGGCAAACTGGTCCACATCTGCAATTACGCAGCTTACCGTTTCTCCATATGGGTGTGCATCCAGATAGGATAGCGGCAGATTTTGTATGTGGCGGAAGGCTTCTTCTCTCACATCTCGCACCACACGGAACGTCAGACGATTATTTAATTCCCCCATACACCACTGGGCCAAAGAGCTTCCAACCGTTGCCACCGCTATGGCAAGCATAATCTTTGCGATCGCCTCTAAATTGACGTTGTTGGGGCCAACCATCTTGTCCACTGCCTGTCCAACAAGCACTGGAATATAAAGCTGCAAAGCAACTGCAATCAGTGCCATAAAAAGTGAACTGATAAGTAGGTGCTTATATGGCTTGATATGGGTCAAGACACGCTTGATGTGTTCTGTTTTACGATTACCCACAGCTCACAGCCTCCTTTGGAAACTGAGAATAATATATTTCCTGATAAACCTCGCAATTCTTGAGAAGAGATTCATGGCTCCCCTTCCCTACCAATTGTCCGTCTTCCAGGACCAGAATCACGTCTGCATTCCGGACCGATGCGGTACGCTGCGACACAATAAAGGTAGTTGGAGGATTCTCCATGGAGTCAATGGCACGACGCAGAGCGGCATCGGTGGCATAATCCAATGCAGAGGAGCTGTCATCTAAAATAAGGATTCGAGGCTGCCGAACGAGTGCTCTTGCAATTGACAGCCGTTGCTTCTGACCACCTGAGAAATTGGCTCCATTCTGTTCTACCTTCGCCTCCAATCCATCGTCCTTGTTTTGCACGATTTCCAATGCTTGTGCAATCGCAAGAGCGCGATTTAGCTCTTCCGGAGTTGCATTTTCTTTGCCCCAAAGGAGATTGGAACGGATAGTTCCTCTGAACAAAACGGTCTTTTGAGGGACAACGCCAATTGAGGCACGCAGTGTGCTGCAATCCATTTCTTTTACATCGATACCATCCAGCAAAACCTTACCCTGACAGGCATCGTAAAAGCGAGGAATCAGATTGACCAATGTGGTTTTGCCGGAACCTGTGCCACCAATCACGCCCACTGTCTGGCCCGCTTTCACCCGAAAGCTCACATTTGATATGGTTTCATCCGAGGCATCGTTGTAACGCATACTCACGTTGGAGAATTCCACGTTTCCCTCTGCAATATGATGGATGGTACCGTCTTTTTGACTGGACTGCATTTCCAAAACGGACTGGATTCGATTGCCGCAAGCGACAGCCTTTGTCATAGTAATCATTAGGTTTGCAAATTTAACCAATTCCACCAAAATCTGAGACATATAGTTATATAAGGCAACCACCTGTCCCTGTGTTAATGCGCCTGCTTGAACTCGGATAGCACCTTTCTGTAGCAGTACGATTATTGCAAGATTTAGAATCACATAAGTAACAGGGTTTAGTAAATTAGAAATCCGGCCCACTTTCAGTTGAAGACGGTTAAGAAACTGGTTTTGGGTAGAAAAATGCTCTATCTCCGATTTCTCCATTCGGAATGCCCGCAAGACTCGAACGCCAGTGAGATTTTCCCTTGTTGCGGAAGTAACACCATCCAAGCTTCCCTGTACCTTTTTATACATGGGAATGGTCAATAGGATAATAGAAAGTACTACAATAAAAAGGATGGGGATCACGCCTACAAAAATCAGTGCAGAAGGAGTGTCAATGGTAAATGCCATAATCATAGCACCCATTACCACAAAAGGAGAACGCAGAAGAAGACGAAGCGCCAGATTTACGCCGTTTTGCACCTGGTTTACGTCGCTGGTCATACGGGTAATCATGGTAGATGTCCCCAAACGATCCAATTCTGTGTAAGAGAAACTTTGAAGATGCTTGAAAAGCTTTGCTCTGACTCCCGCAGAGAAGCCTGTAGCCGCCTTTGCTGCAAAGTACTGAGCCGTTAGGGAGCTGGCAAGTCCCACAATTGCAAGAGCAACCAGGATCCCGCACCGACTCCAGATATAAGATACATTTCCAGTTGCAATTCCAATGTCAATAATACCAGCCATAACCAATGGGACAAACAGTTCAAAGATTGCTTCCAGTAGTTTGAACAGTGGCCCTAAGATACACTCTTTTCGATATTTTTTTAAATACGGCAATAGTTTCTTCAAGTGGCGCCCTCCAAAAATGCAATTTTTTGTACTATTGGGTATTATACTTCCTGAGAAAACAAGAATCAACCCAGTCTATTGAAAACAGGTGAATTTGCATCGATTGGAACCGTTTTACGTTGCTTGCAATTCTGTAGATATTATGGTAGATTAAACATAGTAGTTTGAAAGGAGGACTGGCAAGTGAACAGGAAAAACGATGTTCTTCTTGAAGTGGAACGGAAATATCGCAAGCGGCATTGGAT
>CAUWEI010000167.1:0-5353 GCA_963557675.1 uncultured Oscillospiraceae bacterium
AACTTACACATTCTGAACTGTTTGTCCGCCCGCTGCGTCACATTCCAAATTTTCAATATATATACAATTTTTTCCACATCCAACAGGTGTTCCATATTTTCAGAAAATACGCTCTTTTTCCACCTCCTGTAATTGAAAACGCTTTGCAAAGACCTCTGGGGTGGGGGCAATTTTACTTAATCCCACTACCTTGCCGTTTGGAATATACGCAACTGCTGCCTACAGGTTTTGTACACCGTCTGACATTGACCCCTTGGGCAGCATCTTGACCCCCTTCTTGCTTTGATCGCATTTCCATGACTTCCACTTTTGACAGTCGTCACTCAATGTTATCTATTATATTCTTTTCTGCTTTTAATCTCAATACTTTTTGGTTTATATTGTCCAAAAGCAGAATTCTGTCATCCATACCAAAAGATGTGTAGAAAAGGAACAACTCCCTACAGCCTAAGCTATAGAGAGTTGTTTGTTCTTATGGATTTAATAATATCCTGATTTGGGACAGCTTATTTCCGAATGGCTTTTTTGAGCAAAGGCAGAATCAGCAGAGCCACTGTGCCGCCAATCAGAGCAGTAACCAGCTGGGGCCAAGAGAACATCGCAGAGAAAACGGAAATCTGCTTAGGCTTCAATCCGTCACTGATCATCGGAACGATGCACTTGACCACCACCAGGTACAATGTAGCAAACTTAGCTACCGCAGAGAGAATCAGGAATATCGCCTGCTGAATCACTGGTTTCTGGCTGGAACCCATGAAGAAATAGAGAGCCAGTACAAAGACCAAATTACCCACAGCAACTCCAGGTACAATGGGAATCAGCTTGGGACCAATTCCCAGCAGGTAAGCAAAGAACGGGGAAAGAACTGCAACGGTAACGCCACTCCAAAGGCCGCCCAGCAAGGCTGCAATCGCTAAAACCGCATTGACACAGGAACCGGTAATAAACTGACCGGCAAACGCCTGTGTTCCGGCCGTGGCCCATTGCAGAGCCAACAGCAGAGCTGTGAGAGCAGCCGTCCGGGTGATCCACCGAATACGTCCGCTGGAAGATGCAGAGGTTTTATTAGACATAGTGAAAGACTCCTTACAAGTAATTCTTAGTGCTGTGGATTATGCAGCAATTCATGCACTTTGTCCTTAAAATATCCATTGTAGAAAAATTCCATCAGGGGATTTTCATTGGATTTCTTAATCGGCATGGAACGATCCACTGCGTAGAGGCCCTTGGATCTGGCATCAGAGCTCTTATGATCCAGTCTGGTAGGCTGACCGCCGCCCATGACACAGCCGCCTCGGCAGGCCATGACTTCAATCAGATGGTATTCCTTTTCTCCGGACTTGACCTGCTCCATAACCTTCCGGGCATTGGCAAGGCCCGATACCACACAAACTTTAAGCTCCATCCCATTGTAGGGAATTGTCGCTTCTTTGATGCCGTCTTCTCCTCGGATTCCGGATTCTGCAATGGTGGCCAGAGCGTTCCGGTCCTGAGCCGGAGACAGCCGCCGCAGAACTGCTTCGGTCACGCCGCCGGTAACACCGAAGATCACACCGCCGCCGGAACCAAGGCCGAAGGGCATATCACAGGATTCCTCTTCCAGTCCGGCAAAATCCAGACCGAAATGCTTAATCATATGAATCAGTTCCGTAGTGGTAATGACTGCATCGGTGTCCTTAACACCATTGGTATAGGAATCCGGCCGCTCTGCTTCCATTTTCTTGGCGGTGCAGGGCATGACAGACACCACGAAGGTCTTCTTTCCACCTTCCCGGGCAGGGTCTCCATAGTAGTCTTTCAGCACGGCGGAGAACATCTGCTGGGGGCTGCGGCAAGAGGATACATTGGGCTTGAATTCCGGGAAATCGTTTTCCACAAACTTGACCCATGCAGGGCAGCAGGAGGTCAGAAGAGGCAGCTTGCCTCCGTTGGCAACCCGATCCAGGAATTCTGCCGACTCTTCCATAATGGTCAGGTCTGCGGTGTAGCTGGTGTCAAAAACTCGATCAAAGCCCATAGTATGCAGAGCTGCCACGATTTTTCCCATTACATTGGAGCCTTCCTCTATATCGAAGGCCTCGCCCACTGCCACACGGACAGCCGGTGCAATCTGTGCCACAACTCTCACATTCGGGTCATTGATTGCTTTCCAAACCCGCTCTGTGTGGTCTTGAATGGTAAGAGCACCGGTAGCACAAACCACTCGACACTGGCCACAGCTCACACACTGGGTTGCTGCCAGAGGCCGATTAAAGGCCGGAGTCACCATGGCATCACTGCCCCGGTGCATGAAGTTCAGAACACCAACTCCCTGCAACTCACTGCAAACTCGGACACAGTTACCACACAATACGCACTTATTAGGATTGCGAATGATGGCATAGGAGCTGTCATCAATGGGCTGCGGCTCCTTATAGTTGTCAAACCGAACGTGTTTAATTCCCATGCGCTGTGCCAGATTTTGCAGCGGACAGTCACCGCTCTTTTCGCAGGTAGTGCAGTCCCGGTCATGGGCTGCCAGCATCAGCTCTACAATGAGCTTCCGATGCTTCCGCAGACGCTCCGTGTTGGTGTAAATCACCATACCGTCACGAGGTTCTTCCGAGCAGGAAGCAAAGGTGCGGCCCCGATCATCTTCTACTGTACAAAGCCGACAGTCACCAAAGGTGGACAGCTCCGGCTGATAGCACAAGGTGGGAATATCGATACCGGCATTGCGGATGATGGTCAGCACATTTTTCTCATTGGTAAATTCGTATTTTTTACCGTTAATTGTAATAATTCCCATGATTTCCCCTCCTTATGCGTCGATATAAACGGCATCAAATGCACAGTTTTCCTTACAGGCACCGCACTTGATACACTTGGTGGAATCAATGGAATAGGGGTGCTTGATCGTACCGGAAATTGCATTGACTGGGCAGAACTTCGCACACTTACTACAGCCCTTACAAAGAGCGGGATTGATTACATAACGGCGCAGAGCGGTACAAATCTTAGCCGGGCACTTTTTATCCACAATGTGGGAAATATACTCGTCCCGGAAGGTATTCAGGGTACTGAGGACCGGCAGAGGTGCCGATTTTCCAAGGCCGCACAGGGCCATGGTTTGAATCATATGGGCCAGCTCTTCCAAGGTGTCCAGATCTTCCATCTTTCCTTCACCGTTCACGATGCGCTCCAAAATATCCAGCATCCGCTTAGTGCCCTCCCGACAGGGGACACACTTACCGCAGGATTCCCGCTGGGTAAAGCTCATAAAGAAGCGAGCCACTTCCACCATACAGGTGTGCTCATCCATAACCACCATGCCGCCGGAGCCCACAATGGCGTTGAATTTCTTAACCGAGTCAAAATCCAAAGGCTCATCCAGATGCTTTTCTGTGAGGCATCCGCCGGAGGGGCCGCCAATCTGAACGGCTTTGAATTCCGCACCGGATTTCAGTCCGCCGCCAATATCAAAGATGATCTCTCGAAGCGTGGTACCCATGGGTACTTCAATCAGGCCGGTGTTTTCAATGGCACCGGTCAGAGAGAACGTCTTACATCCGGGGCTTCCCTCTGTGCCGATGGAACGGAACCAATCCGCACCTTCCAGAATAATCTTGGGCACATTGGCAAAGGTCTCTACGTTGTTCAGAACGGTAGGCTTTTCCCACAGGCCCTTTTCTACGGTACGGGGCGGTTTTACACGGGGCATTCCTCGATTGCCTTCAATGGATGCGGTCAATGCAGAACCTTCGCCGCAAACGAATGCACCAGCACCTCGGTTAATATGTAGATGGAAGGTAAAGTCAGAACCCAAAATACGCTCTCCCAAAAGTCCCCGCTCCTCCAGCTGAGCGATTGCTCCACGGAGTCGGGAAACCGACATGGGATATTCTGCACGGACATAGATATAACCGTTTTCTGCCCGAACTGCATAGGCAGCAATCATCATGCCCTCAATCAGTTTGAAAGGATCGCCTTCCATTACCGAGCCGTCCATAAAAGCACCGGGGTCGCCCTCGTCGCCGTTACAGACCACATAGCGAACCGGCTCCTTCTGCCGGGCCACCTGTTTCCACTTCCGTCCGGTGGGGAAACCGCCGCCACCTCGACCACGAAGGCCGGACTGGTCAATTTCCTCAATGACATCATCTCTGGACATGGTGAACATTGCCTTCTGCAATGCCTGGAAGCCGCCAGCGGCTAAATACTCATCCAGAGATTCGGAATCGAACTTGCCGCAGTTTTCCAAAACAATTCTGGTCTGCTTGGCAATGAAGGGAATCTCATCCGGGCGAATATAATGCTTTTTGTTCTTACAATACAGCAAACGCTCCAGGATCTCGTCTCCCAGAACGGTTCTCTGGAAAATCTCGTCACAGTCTTCCGGCTGTACCTTGATGTACTGAATTACCTGGTCGCCCTTTTGAATCCGAACCAGAGGGCCCAGCTCGCAGAAGCCCTGGCAGCCGGTTTTCTTCACGCCTACCAGTTTTTCATGCTCGCCCTCGTCGTGGGGGGCAAACTCTAACAGAATACCGGGCTGTTCTTTCACCAAATCCCGGAAAATTTTATAGATTTCATTGGAGCCGGTGGCGATACATCCGGTACCGGAACAGACCAGAATCCGGCAATCGTATCGCTTCAAATCCTCCTTCGCCTGTAAGCGAGTTTGGTTCAGTTCCTCCGTCGTTTTAATCATAGGATTTCACCTCTCAACTGGGCAATCAGTGCCAACGCCTTTTCCGGAGTCATGGAGGGATATACGGTTTCGTTCACCATCATGGTAGGAGCCAATCCGCAGGCACCCAGACAGGAAACCGTTTCCACCGTAAACATCATATCATCGGTGGTATGCTTCTTTTTGCTGAGTCCCAATTCCTTCCAGAGTGCTTCCAAAACAGGAGTGGAGTGGCGCACATGGCAAGCGGTACCATCGCAGACTTTAATGACGTATTTACCCTTTGCCTCAAAGGAAAAGTTTTCATAGAATGTAGCTACACTGTAGGCCTTCGCTTCCGTAATTCCGATTTCCTTGGCCACATAACTCAACAGTTCCGCAGGCAGATAGCGGTATTCTGCCTGAATATCCTGCATAATGGGAATCAGAGAGCGGGCATCCCGGACATAGCGGGAAATAATTTCATCCGTTTTCCGGTAATAGGATTCATCTAGCATAATGCTTGTGCTCCTCGCTTTCGCACCAGTTTTTTAAGGATGTAATAAAACTCCTTGGTGGATCATTATAGCACCTTTTTATTCAATCTGCTATAAACGGAATGAACATAAAACCAAGTTGTGTTTTGACTAATTATACAAAATCATCCACTTTAACCAACAAAAAATCCATTTTTCATGCAAGAAT
>CAUWEI010000168.1:0-5351 GCA_963557675.1 uncultured Oscillospiraceae bacterium
CTTCCATCTTGATTATGCAAAAACCATCTTCTAAAGTCTAATTACATTTTGCTCATTTTGTCAACCAACGATGGAATGACATTTCAGTTGCTACATGGTTTTTATTGCGCCCGGGGAAAAAATGTGGTACACTAAATAAGGATGCTGCAAAAACTAGATGGAACGGAGGATCGGTATGGAGTTTCAAATGGATATGGAGGCCCTTTTTCCAAAGGAAGTCATTTGGATCTTGCTTGCTGCTGTTTATTTGATACAGGCGATCACCTTGTTTACAATGGCACGGAGGCGATTTCTGAAAGGAACCTGGACGGCGTTTCTTCCCATTGGAAATCTTTGGCTTCTTGGGAGTCTCGCAGACCACTATCAGTATGTGGTTCATAGAAAAATTTGCAGAAAGCGGATGCTGCTACCCAGCTTAGGCGGTGTCCTGTTTTTGGCGGTGTTACTACAGAATTTACTGCCCCATGTAGGGGTACTTGATGCCTTGCTGTCTACCATAGTAGATTTGACGATTATGCTTTTCATCTTTGCAAAGGCCTGGTGTCTTTACAGTGTCTATGAATCCTGTGACCCTGGAATCTCGGTCGCATATACCATGTGGTCCGCATTGCTGTATTTCATTGTCCCAATATTGCTTTTAGGCTCGTTTCGGAAGGACTATGGAATGCCGCCGCTTCCTCCTCAGGAAAGAAAGGAAGGTTAACACATATGGGTGTCAATTGGAGTGAATTTCTAACGCATTTTTCATATACTCACAGAGTTGATGTGCCGGAAGTGGTACTGTCAATGATTGTCGGGGCCGCTTTGATTGCTTTGGCCATTTTTCTCTGTGTTGGTGCAGTGCTTTATGTGGTGCAAGCTCTGGCAATGTATCGGATTGCAAAGTACCGTGGGATTTCCAACCCATGGCTTGCGTGGGTCCCGATTGGAAATCTTTGGATTCTGGGCAGTCTCTCCGATCAGTATGGTTACCTGACTTGTGGTAAAATTCAGCATAGAAGAGTGATTCTGCCCGTTCTTGGCGGAGCTGCTGCGGTCATGTTGATTGTAATGGTTCAAACATTGTACCATGTGGTGGGAGATTTCGGGCTTTATGGTGGCTATATTTCCGTTCCTTCTCCGTTTGAAACATTGGTATGTGCGATCGTCATAATAATTGGAGCAGGATTTACCATTGCCCGTATGGTGTATTACTTTATCTGCCTGTATAACGTGTATCGTTCCTGCGACCCTTCTATCGCAATGGTGTATCTTGTGATTTCGATTTTGTTCTCTATCGCTGCACCTTTTCTGCTTTTTTCTTGCAGAAAGAAGGAATTGGGAATGCCTCCACGCAAAGAGACGTTTTCTGGCAACAATTTCCAGTCCAACCCATATGCACCCGGTGACGGTTATCCGCCCAGTTCTTATGCTCCTGGCAGTAACGATCCCACCGTTTCATTTAGCCAGCAGGCTACTTGCGAACAGTCGCAATCGGATGAAACTACGCCAACCGACACAGCCGCAGAAAATCAAGAAAACTAAATCAAGACGAAGTGCCTATGGAGCAACAAGACAAACTCTATAGGCACTTCGTTATAAAAAAATTAAAAAAATTACAAAAAGGGCTTGCAATTTTTGAGAGTCTATGGTATCATATAGAAGTTGTCAAGTGAATAACATTTCCGGGTGTGGCGAAGTTTGGTATCGCGCTTGAATGGGGTTCAAGAGGCCTCGAGTTCGAATCTCGACACTCGGACCAAGCAGAGTGTTCTTATAGGATTTGAGAAAATCCTGTAACGGACACTCTGCTTTTTTGTTTTCAAAATTCAGTACAGCCGCAAGGTTTTGAACCTTGCGGCTGTACTTGCTTCTATTATTCTTCTACAGGCGGAAGTAAGCGAATGGTCGCTTCTACTACCTGATGATCCTCCACTCGATGAATCAAAATCTCATAGCCATCCATTTGCAGCTGGATACTGTGACTTCCATCTTCAGGTACACTACCCACAGCATCCAGCACCAGACCGTTGAGCGTATCAAATTCACCAGTATCCAAATGCAGTCCTGTAGCTTCCTCAATGTCTCGCAGAGGAAGGTTTCCGTGGATGTGCCAGGTGCTCTGCTCCAACTCAGAAACAGGGGCCACCGTTTCTGTATCAAAGTCGCCCACCAATTCCCGGACCAGATCGTTCACCGTCACAAGACCCACCATGCCACCATATTCATCCAGGACAACTGCCATATTTTTTCGTTCCTTTTTCATGTTTCGGAACAATACGTCCGCCTTTACCGATTCCGGAACAAAATAAGCCGGTTCCACTGCATTTTTCAGAACGGACTCCCGGCTCCGATCTGCAAGGCGGAAATAGACCTTGGAATTGAGAATTCCAACCACTTGGTCGGGAGAATCCTGACATACCGGATAGCGAGAATAGTGGCTATCAAAGATAATCTTTTCCCACTGCTGTGCATCGTCTTCCATCCACAGAATTGTAAGCTCTGTCCGATGGGTGGCAATCTCCCCTGCCGTCAGATCATCAAACTCAAACACATTCTGAATCAACCGCTTTTCCTCATGGTCGATGGTTCCCTGCTCGCTGCCGGCATCTACCATCATGCGGATTTCTTCCTCACTGACCTCGTCCTCTTCCTGATTGGGGTCAATGCCCATGAGCCGCAGAATAAAGTTCGTGGACACAGACAGCAGCCAAACCAGAGGCTTGAATACCACCGAAATGCCTCCAATGAGGCCAGAGATTCCTAATGCCAACTGTTCCGACTTTCGCATTGCCACACGCTTGGGAACCAGTTCGCCAAACACCAGAGTGAAATAGGAAAGAATCAGCGTTATGACCATAACCGCAATGGTATCCAGTGTAGACCTAGGAACCGTGACACCCAGACCAATGAGCCAGTCCACGATACCGTCAGAGAAGTTTTCTGCGGCAAATGCACTGCCCAAAAAGCCCGAAAGCGTAATGGCCACCTGAATGGTTGCCAGAAACTTGGCCGGTTGGCTGGTCAGACGGCGAAGCCGCTCTGCTTTCTTATTTCCTTGTGAAGCCAGCTTAGAAAGCTTAGCCTCGCTCATAGAGAGAACCGCAATTTCTGCACTGGCAAAAATTGCATTCAGTGCGATCAAAAGCACCTGAATCAACAACAAAACACCTGTATTACCCAAAATAAGTACCTCTTTCTAAATTGAATTCTTTTTCATAAGTATGCCCCAAAAAGCACACAAACATGGCCCGTCTATCCTGAAAGCGGATACACAGGTCATGTTCTTCCAATAACCAGATTCATTTGGGCATTTACAGACATCCGCGCGTTACCGTCACTGTCGTCCATGGCGTTTCTCCCTTCCAAATCATTATGATTATCTATTATAAGAGATAATCCATGCAACATCAAGGGGGATTCGGTTAATCTTTAGTAAAGAAATTAGGAAGAAAGGCCACCCGATCAAAGCTGACCGGATGGCCTTGTACTTTATTCGCCAGGATTCATATGGATAACCTTACCCTGATTCCACAGAGAAATTACCCGAGCCTCAGCACTTTCCTTCTCGGTCTCATTGCCATACTCTTCAAAGATGGTATGAGCTCCGCAGTCCACACACTCGACGTATGTGCACCATCCGCCCTCATGATAAAGGGCACCCATGCCCCGGCAGTCAGGGCAATCTTCCAGTTCGATTTTTGTCAGATCAGCCATAGGGATTCTCCTTATTTCTTGTTCTTTTCGCTTTCCATCCAGGCCAGATAATCGTCATAGGTGCCGATCCGGTCAATGATGGTTCCGTCAGGCTGGAATGCGATAACACGGTTACATACCGTTTGCAGCAGCTCGTGGTCATGGCTGGCCAGCAGCACCACACCGGGGAAGGACATCAGGCCCTTATTGACGGCCTGGATGGATTCCATATCCAGATGGTTGGTGGGCTGGTCCAGAAGCACCACGTTGGCACCGGAGAGCATCATCTTAGAGAGCATACACCGGACCTTCTCACCACCGGACAGCACATTGACGGACTTAAACACGTCTTCACCAGAGAACAGCATCCGGCCCAGGAAGCCACGGAGGTACACATCGTCCTTCTTGACGGAGTACTGGCGAATCCAGTCCACCAGCTCCATGGTGCAGTTCTCGAAATACTCAGTGTTGTCCTTAGGCAGATAGCTTCTGGAAGTGGAAACGCCCCACTTGATGGAGCCATCATCCGGTTCCAGCTCGCCCATGAGAATCTTAAACAGAGTGGTCTGTGCCATCTCGTTTTCGCCAACCAGAGCCACCTTATCATTCTTAGTGAGGGTGAAATACACATTATCCAGCAGTTTCACGCCATCCACGGTCTTGGACACATCCTTCACTGTCAGAATGTCCTTACCCAGATCCCGCTCAGGCTGGAAGCCAACGAAGGGATAACGACGGGAAGAACAAGGCATCTCCTCAACAGAGAGCTTGTCCAGCAGCTTCCGGCGGGAGGTTGCCTGCTTGGACTTGGACTTGTTTGCGGAGAACCGGGCAATGAATGCCTGAAGTTCTTCGATCTTCTCTTGATTACGCTTGTTCTTGTTCTTCAACAGGGACTGAACCAGCTGAGAGGACTCGTACCAGAAGTCGTAGTTACCAACGTACATCTTGACCTTACCGTAGTCAATATCCACGATATGGGTACAGACGGTATTGAGGAAGTGACGGTCATGGGAGACCACAATCACAGTACCGGGGAAGTCCAGCAGAAAATCTTCCAGCCAGTTGATGGATTCAATATCCAGGTTGTTGGTAGGCTCGTCCAGCATGACAATATCGGGGTTTCCGAAGAGAGCCTGTGCCAGCAGAACCTTCACCTTCAGACGGGGATCGGTGTCCGCCATCATATCCTGATGCAGGTCTGTGGGAACACCCAGACCCTGAAGAATCTGGCTGGCATCGGACTCGGCTTCCCAGCCGCCCAGCTCGGCAAACTCAGCTTCCAGCTCGGAAGCACGCAGGCCGTCCTCATCGGAGAAGTCAGGCTTTTCGTAGAGGGCATCCTTTTCCTTACCAACGTTGTACAGCCGTTCGTTACCCATAATGACCGTATCCAGCACCGTATGCTCATCATAAGCAAACTGGTCCTGTTTCAGGACAGACATTCTGACACCGGGCTTTATGGACACATTGCCGGAGGTAGAATCCAACTCACCGGACAGAATCCGCAGGAAGGTAGACTTACCTGCACCGTTGGCACCAATGATGCCATAGCAGTTGCCGGCACTGAACTGCAGATCAACATGCTGAAACAGCCACTGGCCGCCAAACTGCATACTAAGGTTATTTACAGTAATCATATCAGATTCCTTTCAAAATAATACTCTTTTCAGTAT
>CAUWEI010000169.1:0-5350 GCA_963557675.1 uncultured Oscillospiraceae bacterium
GTTTATGGTATGATAGAAAAATCGGAATTTCAAATAATGCCTTGTTTGGGGCGATTTACTGAATCAGGAGGTTTATTTTTCAATGGCAGCACAAAAACTATTTGGCAGCTCTTCCAGTGCCAGATTTTCTTCCGGCAAACACAGTGGGGACAAGCCACAAAAAGCCGGCAATGACACAAAGAAAAAAGGCTCTCGCCTGAAGCCCCTGAAAATCACACTTGTGGTGCTTCTGGTGCTGGAGATTCTGTACTGTATCGCCATTTTCTCCAACATCCCGTTTATTGCTCGCCTGCGTAATATGTACATCGAAACCGCAATGTCTACTATGAGCCACCAGTGGCTGGCCACGGCGTTTATTCCCCATGACATTGTGGATGAGGTAGTGTCCAGAACCACCAATGCACGAGAAGAGCAGATGGGTCAGAACTCCACTTGGGGAGATCCGAAAAACGACACCACCAAGCCCACACAGCCTGCGGCAAACACTGGGAACAAGAAGCCGGAAAAAACCTTGCCTCCTGAGCAGGAGAAGTTCTTCGACCTGTTCTGGGAGCTGGATCAAAGCTCCATGCTGTCCTATGTGAAGGAAAATCCGCAGGTGGTTGCCGATGGCTGGGACAAAATCAAAATCAACGAGGCCGGTTTGGACGATGAAGGAACTTCCATCCGTACCACTATGGGCGAGCAGGTCCTGGCCATCGATGCAGAAAATCAGATCCTTCTGGTCCGGGTTTCCGGTTCCAGCTACCGGGGCGTTTTGGCCATTGCCAAGGACCCCTCTCGGATGAAGCTGGCACCTTCGGAATACATCGGCTCCGTTGGTCAGCATGCCGGTGAAATTGCGGAGGCAAACGGCGGTATTTTGGCTATGACCGGCTCCGGCTTTATTGATGAAGGCGGCGGCGGAAACGGCGGCGCACTGGCAGGTGCCTGTATGTGCTCCGGCGAGTCCTATGGCACCCATTACGGTTGGGGTTACAAGCGCATTGAGCTGCACGAAGACAATCGGCTGTATCTCACCGATGCTTCGGACTACTTTGGCGAAAAAACCACCGATGCCGTGGAATTCTGGCCCGCCCTCATTATTGACGGTAAAAATGCGCTGGGCGCAGACAACATCTTTACGGAGATGAATCCCCGTGCCTGCCTGGGTCAGTCCGACAAGGAGGAGCTGCTGCTTTTGGTGATTGAGGGCCGTATGGCTTCCTCTCTGGGCACCGATGCACAGGAGTGTGTGGACATTCTCCTGCGGCACCACGGCTATCAGGCCATGAACCTGGACGGCGGCACCAGTGCCATTATGTGGTACGATGGTGAGTACATTACAAAGTGCTCCAATCAGTCTCTGGATGCAGGCCGGTATCTGCCCAATGCCTGGGTCTACTGCGATGAACCTGTGAAATAAGATCAATGTGGTCTCCCTGCAAAGGGGGACCGCATTTTTTGTGCAATATTTCAGAAAAAATATCGACACGAATTTATAAATTGTTCAAGAAGTATGAAAGCAGTTGTGGTATGATAAAGCCACAGAGGAAGAACACACAATGAGGCTCATACCGATGCTGCGGAGGATTTCGCGGATAACCCGACGGTATGCGTGACAAGCCCGCCTCTTGGAACGAAACATAAGGTCACGGCTCTTGGCAAGGGCCGTGGCCTCCTTTTTTAAGAAACTCCCTCAATACCGGGGAAAATTTCCATATTTTTCTGGTCAAACCCTTGACACCTGTGATACAATAAGGTGTAATGCAATAAGGAAAATGAAAAAGTCTGGAATGGTTCAAATTCGTTCCGTGAGAGGATGGAAATAAAATGGCAAAAGAGAAAAAAGTGGAACAGATTACCGACATGGAGGTAGACTTTACCCAGTGGTTTACCGACGTGTGTAAGAAAGCACAGCTCATCGACTATTCTTCCGTGAAGGGCCTCTTCATTCATCGTCCCTATGGATATGCCATCTGGGAAAACATCCAGCGGATTATGGATGCAGAGTTCAAGAAGGTAGGTGTAGAGAACGTCTATATGCCCATGCTGATTCCCGAATCCCTCCTGCAAAAGGAGAAAGACCATGTGGAAGGCTTTGCACCAGAGTGTGCCTGGGTCACCTACGGCGGCTCGGAGAAGCTGGAAGAGCGTTACTGCATCCGTCCCACTTCTGAGACTCTCTTCTGTGAGCATTTTAAGAATGTGATTCAGTCCCACCGGGATTTGCCGATGAAGTATAACCAGTGGTGCAGCGTTCTGCGTTGGGAGAAAACCAGCCGTCCCTTCCTGCGTCACCGGGAATTCCTGTGGCAGGAGGGCCACACCATGCACGCTACTGCGGAGGAGGCCAAGGCCTTCACCGAGGAGATGCTGAACATCTACGCCGATTTCTGCGAGAACATTCTGGCAATGCCCGTTACTCGTGGTCAGAAGACCGATAAAGAGAAGTTCAACGGCGCAGAGGCAACCTACACCATCGAGTGCATGATGCATGACCGCAAGGCTCTTCAGGCTGGCACCAGCCATTACTTCGGCGATGGCTTCGCAAAGGCCTTCGATATTACCTTCACCAGCAAGGATAACCAGAGAGTGAACCCCTATCAGACCTCTTGGGGCGTGTCTACCCGTCTGATTGGCGGTATCATCATGACCCACGGCGATAACAACGGTCTGGTTCTGCCTCCTAAGATTGCTCCCATTCAGGTGGTGGTTCTGCCCATTGCCCAGCATAAGCCCGGCGTTCTGGAAGGTGCCACTGCTCTGCGGGATCGTCTGGTTGCTGCCGGCTTCCGGGTCAAGATGGATGACTCCGACAACTCCATGGGCTGGAAGTGCGCTGAGTACGAGATGAAGGGTGTGCCCCTGCGTGTGGAGTGCGGCCCTCGTGACTTGGAGAATGGCCAGTGCGTCCTGATTCGCCGCAACGATGGTGAAAAGACCGTTGTGAAGCTGGAAGAGCTGGAGCAGGCTGTGGCTAAGGAGCTGGAGCTGGTTCATCAGGGTATGTTTGCAAAGGCCAAGAAGAATCTGGACGAGCACATCTATGAGGCCCACAGTCTGGAAGAGGCCAAGGAGCTTCAGGAGAAGAATGGCGGCTTCATCAAGACCATGTGGTGCGGCGATCTGGAATGTGAGATGAAGATGAAGGAAGTAGCCGGAATGTCCTCTCGCTGTATGCCGTTCCAGCAGGAGCACCTGTCCGATGTCTGCCCCATCTGCGGCAAGCCTGCCAAGAAGATGGTTTACTGGGGCGTTGCCTACTAAGATTGTAAAATAATGTTGTCCCCTGCGGGGGCCGAAATCGGTTACCGCAGGGGATTATTAGAAAACGACTGTATTCTTTGTATTAGGTTATCTTGTTTTGAAAACAAGATGTAAATTTATTTGAGGTGATACTGCTATGGCAAAACGAATCAAACTGTCCGACAGAAGGCTTCCCACGTATTCCAAGGGGGAAGAAATCATGAACATGGTGACCCACATTGTGGGCGGCGGCCTGGGCGTGGCGGCTCTGGTGCTGTGCATCATTCGCAGCGCTTTGCATGGCGGGGTAGGGGACGTGCTGGGCTCCATAGCCTATGGTGTCAGCCTCATTTGCCTGTATACCATGTCCAGTGTGTACCATGGACTGCGGCCTGGAACGGCGAAGAAGGTGTTGCAGGTGTTGGACCATTGCACCATTTATCTGCTCATTGCAGGAAGCTACACGCCTATTGCCATTTCTGCTTTGATTCCTGTGAATCCTGCTCTGGGCTGGGGCATCCTGGCATTGGAATGGATTCTCATGGCGGTAGCAGTGACGTTGACCGCCATTGACCTTCACAAGTATAACGTATTTTCCATGATTTGTTATATCGGCATGGGCTGGGCAATTTTGCCGTTTCTGTCTCAGGTGCGGCAGACTATGGGGACCGGTGGTTTCTGGTTCCTGCTTCTGGGCGGCATTGCTTATACCATTGGTGCTATTTTGTACGGAATTGGCTCAAAGAAAAAGTGGTTCCATTCCTTGTTCCACTATTTCGTGGTGTTGGGAAGCGTTCTTCACTTCTTTGCCATTTTCTTCTATGCTCTGCCGTAAGGGCGAAATTGGCTGATTTTCATAGCGTATTTCCAACAATAGGAAGAGATGACATTCATTGCCCTGCATATGGTTTTTGAAGTGGGACAAGATATGTTTGCGGGAAGGAACATGACAAAGTAAGTCAAAAACCGACCCGAAACAAATAAAAGGAGATGCGTATTATGAAGAGTAACAATCAGATCAACATTCCCGAGGCAAGAGAAGCAATGGATAAGTTTAAGATGGAAGCTGCCAGCGAGGTTGGCGTAGACCTGAAGCAGGGTTACAATGGTCACCTCACCTCCCGTGAGGCTGGTTCCGTCGGCGGCCAGATGGTTAAGAAGATGATACCCGTACGAACTGCGAAGTACATCCGGAAAGATCGGGCCAAGGCGGGACATATGCTGGAGATTGAGTACCAAGTTGGGATAACACTGTAGTTTTCTGCTTCCAATGCCCTTAATAAATATCGAATCCCTTAAATGTGCTGCATATTTAAGGGATTCGATTTCGTATTAGGTAGTAAACCAGAAAGGCGGCACAGGAAAAATCACCACATGTGAGAACTTGGGTGCTGACCTTGCTGTGGAGGGCAAGAAGGTTCTGGTGGTTGATACCGACCCGCAAGTCCCCCTCAGCATAGACTGGACTATCCCACTCCCGAACGGCTCTCTCCTACACAGGCAGAAAAAGCAGGATGGCATTGCCTACCAGCTACGCCAGTCCTTTAAGCCCGGAGAAAGCCAACGAGATGGGCCGGGAGACTGCCATGCACCTGCTCAAAGGGAAACACGCCTTTATCGTTGCCACCCATACGGACTAGGCGCATAACCATATCATCTATAATTCCACATCCCTGGATTGCACCAGAAAGTTTCGCAACTTTTTCCTGTCGTCAGGTAAAAAGGGAGATCAGGAATACTGTATTGCCAGACAGACGGTGGAAAACATCCTGGGCCTGGACAGGAAAATTGCCCCAGTGGAGCAAGAACGATAAAGAAAAGACTGCAAGAGGGAAGACCCAGATGACCAAAATCCCCGGAACCGCTTATAGGACAGCGGTTCCGGGGACTTTTTTCGTTTTTGCTTCGACTTGTGCCCAAAGCTACGCCTGCTGACGGCTATTCTTTTGGCAGTTGACTATATTTGCACTGATTTTGACGGCGAATAAGTGTTTAATTTTTCGCTTCTGTAGGATGATTTTTTAAAAAATCAATCTATGCACGTAGACTCAGACTTTTTTTGACAAAAAGTCCTACCTTTTCCTACAGTTCTATTGACTTTTCTACATGTCAAGCCTATAAT
>CAUWEI010000170.1:0-5345 GCA_963557675.1 uncultured Oscillospiraceae bacterium
GGGATGGCTTTCAACTTATTTGCAGCAGGAACACTCCCCCGCATCCTCTACGGAGGTAATTTCTTTCAGCAGAGCAATGGCAATCCGGCTTCCCAGAGGACTGATCTGATACCGGGTCCATTTTCCATCTTCCCGGCCCGTCACAATGCCCGATTCGCATAAAATCTTCATATGATAGGACAGGGATGACTGGGGCATTCCCATTTCCTCTGTCAGGACGCAGGTGCATTTCTCGCCACCACGCAAAAGCTCCAAAATCTGCTGTCTGCGTGGGTCACACAGAGCCTTGAAAACCTTTGCACGCTCTTCGTATACCGTTGCCACGGAATCACCTCAAATCGAAATTTCTTGATATTACTATATCCCAAATTCCTTCCTTTGTCAATGTTAGTTTTATCCACAGCCCCCTTGCAGACTGCAACAGCGGCAATTTACATAAAAATCACCGAATTTCCGAAGAAATCCGGTGATTCTATCTTATTACGGTTCCGTTTTTTCAATGGTGCCGCCGCCTACCACCACATCTCCCTGATACAGAACCACCGCCTGACCCTTAGTCAAAGCCCGCTGCGGCTCCCGGAAGGTGATGCGAACCCGACCGTCCGGAAGGACGGTTGCCGTGGCAGGCTGCTCCGGGTGGTGATACCTGGCCCGTGCAAAAATCTCCACTGGCTCTGTGGGTGCTTCAAAGGCAATCCAGTTAAAGTCCTTTGCAATGATGGTTCTTTCAAACAACTGGTCATTATCTGCCAGAACCACAGTGTTATCCTCCGGGCGAATCTCCTTGACATACAGAGGCCGTCCGCCGGAAACCCCCAGTCCTCTCCGCTGCCCCACCGTATAGTGGATGATGCCCTTATGGGTTCCCAGAACTGTTCCGTTGATGTCTACAAAGTTCCCCTTTGGATAGTCTTTTCCCGTTCTGCGGCAGATAAACCCGGCATAATCTCCATCGGGAACGAAACAAATGTCCTGACTGTCTCGCTTATGGGCATTTACAAAGCCCTGCTGCTCCGCAATGGCCCGAACCTCCTCCTTGCGGAGTGTTCCCAAAGGAAATTGGGTGTGGGCCAGCTGATCCTGGGCCATAGCATAGAGCACATAGCTCTGGTCCTTCTGAGGGTCTGGGCCTTTCAGCAGAAGCCAGCGGCCATTTTCTCCCTGCATAATCCGGGCATAGTGGCCTGTTACCACATAATTCAGTCCCAATTCTTTGGCTCTGCGGTACATTCGGTCAAATTTCAGATACCGATTGCAGTCAATGCAGGGATTCGGGGTAGCTCCCTGCTCATAAGCCCCCACAAAGCGGTCCATGACCTGCTTTGCAAAGTCATCCTTGAAATTAAATACATAGTAAGGAATCCCCAGCCGTGTGGCCACCATGCGGGCGTCCTCCACATCCTCCAGAGAACAGCAGCTCTTTTCCTGCGAGATGCTGCTGTCATGCAGACGCATGGTGGCTCCGGTACATTGGTAGCCCTTCTCTTTCATAAGATAGGCCGCCACAGCACTGTCTACACCGCCGCTCATGGCAATGAGGGCGGTCTTTTCATCTATAACCATAGTCGTTCCTCCGTCTTGGTTCACTCTGCCAGAATGGCCCAGCGCATTTTGGTGGATTTGGCTCGGGGATTTCTCACACATTCCTCTGGGGTGGGTCGAATCACATCCCGTGCCACTTCCTGATAAATGCCCGCCCGGCAAAGCTCCTTAAAGGACTTCTTCACCAGACGATCCTCGCCGGAATGGAACGTAAGAACGGCCACTCGTCCGCCGGGGGCCAGCACCTGGGGAAGCTTCTCTAAAAATTCATACAGCACTTCAAATTCGCTGTTTACATCGATTCTAAGAGCCTGAAAGGTTCGCTGACAGGATTTTTTTACAGCATCTTTCTGTTCCTTCTTAGGCAGAAATTCCAGTGCCTGTTCCACCACGGCCCGCATCTGGCTTGTCGTCTCGATGGGCTTTCCCTGTCTGCGCCATTCCATGACCACATCGGCAATCTGGGCAGCGTACGGCTCATCGGAATTTTCAATTAACATTCCTTCCAGCTCTTCCCGGTTCAGCTCTGCCAGCCGCTGGGCAGCGGTGACACCGGTCTCAGGATTCAGCCGCAAATCCAGAGGGCCTTCCACCTTGTAGGAGAAACCCCGCTCCGGATTGTCAATCTGCATGGAGGAAACGCCCAAATCTGCCAGAATAAAGTCCAGCTTTCGGCCTGTATCCCGAACCACCTGGTCGATGTCTGCAAAGTTCTGGAGCCGTACCGTTAAAATGTCCTCCCCATAGCCCAAATCCTGAAGCCGCTTTTTGGTCTTCTGAGACTCGATGGGGTCCACATCCAGGCCGTAAATATGACCCTGTCCCTGCAGCTGTTCCAGTATCTTCCGGGTATGGCCGCCATAGCCCAGTGTGGCATCCAAGCCCACCTGACCGGGTTTGATCTGCAAAAAATCCAAAATTTCCTGCACCATAATGGAAATGTGCATTCCTGCCGGGGTATTGCCCCGTGAAATCACTTTATCAATGGTCTCCTGATATTTTTCAGGATTCAACTCTTTATATTTTTCCTCAAATCGTCTGGGATGGGTGCCGGAATACCGAACCCGCCGCTTATGCTGCTGTTCCATGGCTTCTCCTTCCGGGCAAAGATGGCCCGATCTTTTCCCCCATTATAGCATACCCACAATCAAAAAAACAGAGGGTGTTATCCATCTGGAAAGCCAAGATTCTCCATTAAGTGACCTGGTCACAGAAAATGGTTCTCTATTTTCGCATAATATACAGGTCATATACATATCAAATCAAAACTGGGAGGGATTCCACATGGAACCAACAAAACGAAAAAAGCGGAAAGCTTTTGTAAGTGAAGCAGACTGTGTGGCCTGTGGCTGCTGCGTAAAGGTCTGTCGCCTGTCCGCCATTGAGATCATGCGGGGGATTGTTGCCAAGGTCAATCCTGAAAAATGTGTAGGCTGCGGCATGTGCGCCAAGGAGTGTCCGGCCTCCGTCATCACCATTCAGGAGGTGAACGCATGAAAAAGCATTGGTATGATTATTTGTGGATTGCATCTCTGACCTATCTGGTGCTGGGCTTTTTTAACATCCTGTTTGCATGGCTGGGTCTTCTGTGCTTTTTCATTCCTCTGATCATCTCTCTGGTAAAAGGAACCAAGAGCTATTGTAACCGCTATTGCGGCAGAGGACAGCTCTTTTCTCTGTTAGGTGGACAATTTGGACTGTCTCGAAAAAAAGACATCCCCAAATGGATGAAAAGCAAATGGTTCCGCTACGGCTTTCTGATATTCTTTTTTGTCATGTTCTTCCAGATGCTGTGGAATACCTATCTGGTATTTGCAGGCGCACAGAATTTAAGACAGGTCGTAACGCTCTTGTGGACCTTTAAGCTGCCCTGGCAGTGGGCCTATCATGGAACTTTATTCCATCCCGGCGTGGCTCAATTTGCCTTTGGCTTCTATAGTGTCATGCTGACCTCCACGGTTTTGGGACTGGTGACCATGGTGCTGTATAAGCCCCGCAGCTGGTGTGTCTACTGCCCCATGGGTACCATGACCCAGCTCATCTGTAAAGCAAAAAATCACGACGCCAAATAGGAGGTTTTCCTATGAAGCGAATCATTCCCTTTCTCATGTCTGTACTGTTTCTGACAGGCTGCGGCATTTCCGGACAAAGCAGCAATTATCAGCAAATTTCCATGGAAAAAGCTATGGAAGTGATGGAAACAGAGGAAAATTACATCATTTTAGATGTACGCACGCAGGAAGAATATGCACAAAAGCACATTCCCGGTGCCATCTGTGTTCCAAACGAAACCATTACAACCAACGAAATTCCGGAGCTTCCCCAAAAAGACCAGCTCATTCTGGTTTACTGCCGCAGCGGCAACCGCAGTAAACAGGCCGCTGAGAAGCTGGCAAAGCTTGGCTATACCAACATCATGGAATTTGGTGGAATCATTGATTGGCCCGGTGAGACCGTTACCGGGGATACCTAACCTCTAAAAGAACCCCAATCCAGACATAACACAACCGGAGGGCACTTCTGCCCTCCGGTTATCTGTTTCTTAATTTTGTTCGTCTTTTCCACTTGAATCCGTGGTTTCTTCCTCTTTTACAAGCAATTTCTTATAGGTCAAATCCATACCCAGTGCGCCCAAGGGGGCAGTAATCAGGATTGCCAGCACTGCTACAGAGAGAACCATCTGTCCGCAGGGCAGGCCCAGAGACAGGGGTACAGAACCGATTGCAGCCTGAACGGTTGCTTTGGGCAGGTAAGCAATGATACAAAACAGCCGTTCTTTTTTATTTAAGGGCGTACCCAGCAGGCAGAGAAACACGCCCAGAGACCGGAACATAAGTGCAATGAGAATCATCACAACTGCGGCAATTCCGGCACTCATGGTGTAGCGAATATCCACCGCTGCGCCTACCAGTACAAACAGCATCACTTCTGTAGCGAGCCACAATTTTCCAAACTTCTCAGAAAGCCGTTTTGAGACAAAGGCCGTACTTTTTATTTTAATGAAACAGGCCATACTGACCACTGCCAGGAGGCCGGAAACAGAAACCACTCCTTTTGCCCAGGTTTCAACGGCCATGAGCAGGAAGGAAACGCCCAGTACAATAATGACCTTCATACTGTTGCGAATGTAGCGCTTGTGTCTGTATGCTGATTCAAAGAACAGGCTGAGGAAAAATCCTGCCACCGCACCCAGGGCAATGCCAAGGACGATAGAAATCGGGATATTGGCAAAATCCATAAAATGGGCACTTCCACCTTGTGCCATACTCACAAAAGTTGAGAACAGGACAATGACAAAAATATCATCACAGGAGGCCGCCGCCATAATCATCTGTGGAATACTTTTCTTTGTTCCGTATTTGGAGTCCATAAGCTGGACCATTCTGGGAACCACAACCGCCGGCGAAACAGCACCGAGGACAGCACCCATGACGGCCGCTTCTATTCTTGTGATGCCGAGGATATAGGGTGCAAAGAGGAAAAACGCCAAAATTTCAAAACAGGCCGGAACAAATGACATCAGCACAGCAGGCCGTCCTACTTTTTTCAGGTCGGACACATTCAAAGAAAGTCCCGCTTTCAGCAGGATAATGATTAAGGCCATCTGACGCAGTTCCGAGGAAATGGACAAAATAGTCGGGTCCAGAAGCTCCAGTACACAAGGCCCTAAGACGATACCGGTTGCCAGCATACCGATGATGCGTGGCAGCTTTAATCTTTGGCAGATTGCCGCCATAGCAAGGCCCACCGTAACCGTCAAATCTCCCTACGGCTTGCGGACGGCCTATAGATCTGAGAGAATA
>CAUWEI010000171.1:0-5327 GCA_963557675.1 uncultured Oscillospiraceae bacterium
TTGGAGCGGTTGTGCTGGATGTGGTTGACTTTTCGGCAGGACCACAACCGGAAAGTGCCACAATGGAAAACAGAGATAAGAGCAAAGCAATCCATTTTTTCATGTAAAAACACCCCTTAATAGAATTTATGAGCAAGGAAGCCCTAACGTTATTCTATTATATATTTAATTCGATAGCAAGCAAGAATCCTGATTTTTCAAAAGCAAAGCCCTGCTGCAAGCGTTGCGTTTGCAGCAGGGCTGGTTTCAAAGGGGAAGGATTACTTTACCATATCCCGGTACAGGAAGGTGACGATCTGACCACGCTGACAGTTGCTTCTGGGAGCAAAGGTGGTAGAGGTGACACCGGTAGTGATTCCTTCTTGGAAGGCCCAGACAATGGCTTCTTCGGAATAATGGCATTCGGTCAAATCGGTGAAGGGATGCTCGTGAGAGGCGGGCTTGGGACTCTTGTTGGCACGCCACAGGAAGGTCATGGCCTGTTCACGGGTACAGACTCCATTGGGGCGGAAATGAGTGGCATCCACGCCATTGGTAATGCCTTCGCTGTAGGCCCACAAAATGGCCTTTTCCGCATAGCCGCCCTTTACATCCACAAAGGGATTATTGGTTGCAGTGGGTTCGGGACGACCATTGGCACGCCACAGGAAGGTGACAATTTCCTTACGGGTGCAGGGGGCTTTCGGGGCAAAACGAGTGTCCGAAATACCGGTGGTGATGTCCTTTCCATAGGCCCACACAACAGCGTCGTAGTAGTAAGCACCCTTGTTGACATCTACAAAGGGCAGTTCGGGGGCTTGGGTCTTGGTGCTGATGGGGAACGGAGTCCGTTCCCCTGCGATATTGACCGCAGCAAGGAATTCCTGGTCCAGAGGCAGTTTGGTTTTGAACACGTACTGTCCGGCTTCGTCCAGATAGGCACTGTCCAGATAGTACACCGTATCGTCTTTGACAATTTTGATGGTTGCATCGAAACCTGCTTTTCCGGTGACGGTTACCGTTACGGCACCAGTAGTAAGATCAACGGTGACCTTTGGGGATTCTGCTGCTGATGCAGAAAACACCAGAACAGAGGAAAGCATGCAAATTGCAAGCAAAATGGATAGGAAACGCTTCATAGTTGCTCCTCCTGTAGAAAATTACGTTCATGAAAATTGAGTGCCAAAGCCTAGGGAACCACAATGGTAACATCGGGCAGTACACCGAAGAAGGCTTCGGTTACGGTGCCATTGCCGAAATCCATGCCGGGGCTCCACTGATTTGCTTTCTCATAGATAGTGCCGCCGGTGAGATGGTAAGTACCGGAGGTCAGGCCTTTGATGGTAACGGTATCATTCAAAGAAGAACCGGAAGCAGAACGGATTTCGGCCTGTTCCGGGATGTCTGTCTGATAGACCAGTTGCACAATGCCTGCATAGGTGCTGTTCCACTTTGAGGGAACAAGCCCCACGGGAGCTGACACGCCGTTGAGCTTTACGGTGGCGGTATCTCCTTCCACCAGAACCTCTACGGTAATTTCTTTGTTCTTGAGGTCATAGGTCTTGCCGCCGGCAGTAAACTGACTTTCGCTGGTGAAGGTGACCACTTCTCCTTGATAGACATATTCCTTGTCCGCCGTGTGATAGTAGGTCTCGTAGGGATTGGCCTCCAAATCGCTGTTTGTAATAACGACCTGATTTGCACTGGGTTTGCCCGTAACTTCAATCGGAATGTCGGGCATCCGGCCTTCGTAATACTTGGCATCGTTGGTAAGCATACTCTGAGGGAAGACCACCCAGCAGCAATAGACGTGACCTGCGCTCAGAGAGTAGGTGCCGGGCTTGGTGTCCTGAGGAATGGTGAAGGTCAGAGTCCGAATGGCTTCTCCGTCGGTGCTGCCATCGCCGGACTTAACGGTTTCCAGACCGGGAATATCGGTGTTGTAGACCGTCTCTCTGGCAGTAATCCAGAAATCGGTTTCCGGCTGGGGGATGGGGAGATCCTTCAACGTAATGGTGACGGTGTCACCGGGGTGGATGGACTTGGGAGAAACTTCGACAGTGAGGTTCATCTTGATAGGCTCCAGTGCCTTTTTGGCTTCTTCCAAAGCGGCATAGGCACGGTTTACCTCTTCCAGCAGAACGGTGTCATCGTCCAGAACCTTCTGAGCAGCATCTCTTGCCGCACAAACCGCAGCCCAGGAATCTTCGCTGTACTCCTTTTCATTCAACTGGGCAATGCTGTTGACCAGATTACGGAGTTGATTCTTTTCGGCCGGGGTAGCGGGAAACTCTTGCACCACGGTGATAGCGGCTGTGTCCGTAAAGTTTCCGTCTTCGGTGGTGGCGGTAATGGTTGCGTTGCCGATGCCTACGCAGGTTACCAGACCATTGGAATCGACGGTAGCAACGGACTTATCGCTGGTGGACCAGGTTACATTCTGGTTGCTTGCGCCAAGGGGAAGGACGGTTGCGTGGAGCTGAATGGTGTTTTCGCCGCCTTCTGCCAGCTCACCGGTTCCAGTTTTTGGGGTTACTTCCACGCCGGTTGCCGGACGATTAGAAGCGGCATTTACAGTAACGGTGAATTCGGGCATGATGCTCATTTTGGCGTGGAGGGTACCGGCGTTCAGGTTGGGTTCGCCAGGCTTAGTCAGCTCCTTGTGGGCACCGGGGACAGCACCCCACCACCACATATCAATGCAGCCATCGGAGAAGGTATAGGTACCTTCTTCTTCAAAGGTGAATTTAATGGTGTTTTTAGTGGCCAGATCCCACTGACCACAGCGGCCATAGACGGTTTCCCCGTTGACGGTGTACTGAACACCACTGGAATTTCCACCCCAAGAGCTGGCGAAGCAGGGATTGTAAATGGTTGCCAGTTTGGATACGGGAATGGTGATACCCTTGAAGCTGATCGCTGCCTGGTCACCGGCATTCAGGGGGGCACCGGGGGCAGTCAGGTTGGTTACGGTGATTTCAATTTTACGGGCATCGATGGAATAGGCTTGATACTTGGTTTTGCCATCCAGCTCCGCTTTAATCTGAATCACATTTGTGCGGTTTTCCAACTGGGCGGTGTAGGTGCCATTTTCGCCGGTGAGAACCTGATCATTGCAGGTTACGGTGAGGGCAGCATCCTTGTCGGCACTGACGGTAAAAGGATATGCTACAGAATTGCCCTTTAGGAAATAGACGGTGTCAAAGGTAGTGCCATAAGTATGATAGATCTTCTCATCATCCTGAGTAGTCTGATCCAAATTGGTGGTGATGGTTACATCCGCAGGAGAATCGTTGACCTCAACGGTCATGTAGGCATAGTTTACAGGGGAGCAGGCACCAAAGACCTTGTCGCTCCATTCGGGCTGTATCTCGTCATAACGAACCTGAATGACGGCCACGCCTTCCTTGTCTGCGGTGATCAGACCGGAATCGCTGATGGAAACCACATCCTCACCGCTTACGACGGTGTAGTGCATGGGAGGCAGGGTTAAACCACTGTTCTGGATTACATCTCCTACCAGTTCCGGCAGACGGCGGGCGGTGATTTGGTAAGTATCGCCTACGGCGAGACGCTGAAAATCACTGTTGAGCCAAATGTCATTTTCCCAATCATCCGGAATGGTGGGTTCCGTGGGTTCGGAAGGCTCGGTGGGTTCCGTAGGCTCAGTGGGTTTAGAGGGTTCTGTAGGTACGGAAGGTTCGGTGGGTTCTGTAGGTACGGTAGGCTTAGAGGGCTCTGTAGGTTCGGTAGGTTTAGAGGGTTCCGTAGGCTGTGGCGTGTCTGCTTCCTTCAAGCCCTCCACAGCGGTGTGAATGGCGGCAATGTGCTGGCTTACGACCAGTTCCTTGTCCGTGTCGCCGGTGTTGTACTGCTCATCCTGTGCAATCTCCTTTGCAGCAGCCAGAGCGTCTCTGACAACCTTTTCGGTGCTTTCGGTGTACTTGCCGTGGTTCATGGCCAGCATGGTTTCGGTATCCTCTATGATGCTCTTTAATAACTGCACCAAAGGATTGCGTACATCCGTGGCATTGGTGGTATAGCGCACACGGAACACATCACCGTCTTGCAGCTCATACTTGGACAGATCGTAGTCGGGGAAGACATCGTTGACACAGTACATCCAACCGCTTGTTTGACCGTGGTCAAACTCCCCGTCTCCCTCAATGGAAGACAGATAAATGGAACCGTACTGTGCATTTTCGGATGCCTCATAGGTATAATTTCGAGCATCCATTTCTCTTTGCAGAAGAGTCCAGGCGGTATCGCCTTTGTGAAGCTCCACTTCCACAGCGGGCAGCAAATCGCCCTTGCCAATGGTACGCTTTTCAATGGACAGCGTCACAGTGCCGCAGGTTTGAGCATTGGGGTCCACAACCAGCACATTGCTGAGAAGATTTAGATTGTCCATGCTGTCCCATGCAAAGGCCTTTAAGGTGTAACTGCCCTCAGCGGGAATTTTTATCTCAGTATTCCAGACCAGTTCGTTGCTTGCAGCCACCTGTAGGGTCTGCGTTACATAGGTCTGCATGGCATTGGTATCGGTTTCATACAGTGCCAGAATCAGGTCTGTGGAAATTTCTTTTGCACTGGTATTTTCCAGTTTTAGCTCCACAGAGGCGGTTTTTCCGTTTTCGACATTCTCCAACTGGCCCTGGGTCAGAGTCAGGGGAGCTTCCTGTGCGGTTGCAGCGGGAGCAATGTCAGCAGCCAGCGCAGTGGGCAGAATGGACATTGCAAGCAGTACACAGAGAAATAGTGCAGTCAGACGTTTTCCGATTTGCATATGTTTCACTCCTAATCAATAGTTGCTTTGATGATGCGAAGGGATGGGATGTATTTGCGACCAATTTCTTGCGAGACACAACTCCTTTCTGTTGATGGCTACAAAAGACCGTGATTTTTTGCAATACCCCTCTTTCTGATTTATTTTTGCGGATGCACAATGTGATCGCACAAAAATGAGCCGAATGGCGCATTTTTTGTGATTTGTTATGGGGAAGGCGGTCAGTAAGTCACAATACCATGACGAAACAGTATAGAGAAAAGAAAAAATCGCATCAGCAAAAGCTGATGCGACCGTCTATTTTCGCACGACCTCAGGAGGTTCTTGTTCGCAGACAATAGCCCCCCTAAAGATTCCATCATCGTCGGTATTCTGGCTCATACCTTGGGGAGAAGATTTCTCCTGCGTTTGAGTTCCGCCTTCCCAGGTTTCCCCAGTGACCGGATCGCTCCATGAACACAAACTCCAGTATTTACAGCAACGGGTAATGCACCGGACTCCCCGGCCATGGGGCCGGACCGGTTTTCCTAATCACAGCGTCTGCCTGAAAGCAGTCATAACG
>CAUWEI010000172.1:0-5315 GCA_963557675.1 uncultured Oscillospiraceae bacterium
GCATTGGATTGGCATTGTTGTTGCGGTTTTCGTTCTTCTGGCTGGCCTTGGGACTTTTCTTCAAGTAACACATATCTTACTGCCCAAGGCACCTCCTAACTCAGAACCAGGAATCTCCTCTGCAGAGAAAAAAACGATTGAAACTTCTTCAAGCACTTCCTCAACAGAAACAGCACTATCCTCCATACCTACCGAATTCGCAGTTTCTACCGAAGCAACCTTATCTTCTGATGATCTAGCTACGGTTTTGCTTAAAGGCATGACTTTGGAAGAAAAGATTTGCCAAGTGTTTCTTGTTCAGCCTGAAGCTTTGGGCGGCAATGCGGTGTTTTTTGACGAATCGTCTCAAGCAGCGCTTGAGCTCTATCCCGTTGGCGGTATCATTCTGTTTTCTGATAATTTAGAAACTAGAGAGCAATGCATGGAGATGATTCAGGACTATCAGAAAGCTTCTAAGGTTCCTTTATTTATTGGTGTGGACGAAGAAGGTGGCTATGTCAGCCGGTTAGGCTCTGATCCGGACATGGGAGTTCCTCACTTCCCACCTATGCAAGAAATCGGAACTACCATGGACCAAGATGCTGCCTATAATGTCGGGTATACATTAGGAGAAGAACTGGCAGCCCTGGGATTTAACCTGGACTTTGCACCGGTAGCAGATGTAAATACCAATCCAGACAATCCGGTTATTGGCTCCAGAGCATTTAGTACCGATGCCAAAGTTGCCGCAGATATGGTCCGTGCTTGTGTTTCTGGCTTCCGTGATGCTGGGATGATTTCCTGTATAAAGCATTTTCCAGGCCACGGAGACACTCAGACAGATACACACTTAGGTAATGCCGAGACCGGAAAGACCTTATATGATATGGGACAAGAAGAATTTCTTCCGTTTAAGGCAGGTATTTCAGCAGGTGCTCCTACTGTAATGGTAGGGCACATCTCCTGTCCCAATATTACCGGGGACCAAGTGCCTGCTTCTCTTTCTTTTAAGCTAATTACGAATGTTTTACGGAGAGATTTGGGGTTTGATGGAGTTGTAATCACTGATGCCATGAATATGGGGGCGATTGCGGAGTCTTATCCCAGTGGAGAAGCAGCTGTTCTCGCATTGGAAGCCGGATGTGATATTGTTTTAATCCCTGAGAATCTGCAAGAAGCAACGGCGGCTATTCGTTCTGCGCTGGCCTCTGGGCGGCTGACGGAAGAACGATTAAACGAAAGCGTACTTCGAATTTTAAGATTGAAATTGGAATATGACATAATTCCGCAAGTCGAGGCATCCGGTATCGGTTAGGAAACAGCCGATACCGGTATTTGCAGGCATTGCAAATACGTTACCGAAAGGAGCAATACAGTGAAAGCGTGGCATCATTTTGTAACCATTACAAAGCATCGTTTCTTAGTGATGGTCAATTGTTTTAAAGTCGGCCTCTATTGGCAAGGTCTAACCCATGATCTTTCCAAGTACTCCCCGACCGAATTTCTCGTAGGAGCACGTTACTATCAAGGTACTCGCAGTCCCAATGCAGCGGAACGAGAGGAAAAGGGATACTCAACTGCCTGGATGCACCATAAAGGAAGGAATCGGCACCATTACGAATATTGGACCGACCTAAATATGGAGACACGTACCTATTGTCCTCTGGAGATGCCCAGACGATACCTTGCAGAAATGGTTATGGATCGCATCGCTGCAAGCAAAGTCTACAAGGGTGCAAGCTACACGGATGCAGCTCCTCTGGAATATGTGTCAAAAGGACATGAGGCTCGCTTTATGCACCCGGAAACCAGTCGCCAGCTTGTTGTTCTCCTTACGATGCTCCGTGATAAGGGCGAGAACGAAACCTTTCAGTTTATTCGGAAAGTAGTTCTAAAAGGTCTCCCCTTCTAATGACAGATCACCAGCCCAACCAAATTGTATTTTGGTTGAGCTGGTGATTTTGCTCTATGGTCAAGTAGAAATGCACCCGCTTTATTTTATAGACAACATATCTATTCCGTCTATATCATATGCTTTGGCAGGGGGTGCGGGACATGGTGATGTCATACATATGGAGTGGGATGGTATTGCTTTCCGTTTTGTTTGCGTTTGGGACTGGACAAGGTGCTAAGCTCACAAGTGCAGTTTTAGAAGGAGCGCAAAGTGGTGTAACCCTTACTTTGTCTATGGCGGGAGCGATTTGTCTGTGGTCCGGTGTTGGGCAAGTTATGAAGGAAGCAGGGTTAATGAAGCAGCTGGCAAAATTACTTTCACCGATTACAAGTCTAATTTTTCCAACTTCCAGAAAGGATGAAGAGTCTAAAGAGTGGATCAGTGCCAACATCTGTGCAAATCTGTTAGGACTTGGTAATGCAGCTACACCAATGGGAATCGCTGCAACTAAGAGACTGAGTGAATTTTCAACTCCGGGTGTGGCATCCCATGAAATGTGCCGCTTGATTGTAATGAATACCGCTTCCATTCAGTTGTTGCCTACCAACGTAGCCGCAGTTCGTGGAAGTTTGGGATGCAGCAATCCATTTGATATTCTTCCGGCGGTATGGGTAACTTCCCTGTGTTCTGTTACAGCAGGCCTGTTGGTTGCATTTGGATGCGAGAGGTTTGGAAAAAATGCGTGATTATATTATCCCCGTGGTGTTAGGCGGCACCGCTCTTTTTTCTTTAGCCAAAAAGAAAAGTCCCTATGATGCACTTGTGGAAGGCGGAACACAGGGTTTAAAACTATTAGTCAGTATTCTCCCTTCGCTCATTTTATTATTGACGGCTGTTCGTATGCTTCAGGCAAGCGGGGCTATGAAAGAACTTGTCTCCCTGTGTACGCCGCTGCTTTCCCGGCTAGGGATTCCAGGGGAACTTGCCCCGTTAATTTTGATTCGGCCAATCAGCGGCAGTGCCGCTTTGGCCGTTGGTGCCGATCTCATGGCACAGCACGGTCCAGAAAGTGAGATTGGCCGCTGTGCTGCAATTATGCTGGGCAGCACAGAGACGACCTTCTATACTATCAGTGTCTATTTTGGCGCAGCTGGAATTAAAAAGACCAGATACGCTGTCCCAGCCGCACTATTTGCGGATCTCACCGGATTTGTAGTGGCTTCTCTCACCGAACGTCTGTTTTTCTAAAAATACTACTGTACTTTTTAATGAAAATTTGATATACTGGAAGTTATGAATTCGATCAAGTGAGGAATGTAATATGGAGAAAATCTTAACTCTCATTTCCAATAAAATGGCAGATGCCTTTGAACAAGCCGGATATGACCGTTCTTATGGTCGTGTTACGGTATCCAATCGCCCTGACCTGTGTGAGTACCAGTGCAACGGTGCTCTGGCCGCTGCGAAAGCCTACCACAAGGCCCCCATTCAGATTGCTCAAGCTGTAGCCGAAAAGTTGGATGCTGCGGATTTTGATCTGGTGGATGCTGTGGCTCCTGGTTTTATCAATCTGCGTCTGTCTGGTACCTTCTTAAAGGACTATCTCAGCGCTATGCGTACGGACTCCAGCTTTGGAGTAGAAAAGGAAACTGCCCCTAAGACCATCGTAGTAGACTACGGCGGACCTAATGCTGCCAAGCCTCTGCATATCGGTCATCTTCGCTCTGCAATTATTGGCGAGAGTGTGAAGCGTATTTATAAATTTTTCGGTAATAATGTAATTGGTGACGTGCATTTAGGTGACTGGGGTTTGCAGATGGGGCTGATTATCACGGGCCTGAAAGAACAGCAGCCGGAACTCCCCTATTTTGATGAAAACTTTTCTGGTCCCTATCCGGAAGAAGCTCCCTTTACTATGAGCGAATTGGAGCAGATCTATCCTGCTGCCTCCGCTCGAAGCAAGGAAGATGAAGTCTTTGCTCAGGCTGCCCACGAAGCTACCTTCGCTCTTCAGGCTGGTCGTCCCGGCTATCGTGCTCTTTGGAAGCACATTATGAAGCTTTCCATTGCGGATATTAAGAAAAACTATGACAATCTGGACGTACACTTTGAGTCTTGGCTGGGAGAAAGCGATGCACAGCCTTTCATTGCCCCCATGCTGGATAAGATGCGTGCGGATGGCTATGCGGTTGAAAGCAACGGTGCATTGATCTTCCCTGTCGCCAGAGAGGACGACAAGAAAGAGATGCCCCCCTGTATTCTCATGAAGTCCGATGGTGCTACACTGTACGCTACTACCGACCTGGCTACTCTTATTCAGCGTGAACAGGACTTCCATCCGGACAAGGTTTTGTATCTGGCAGATAAGCGCCAGAGCCTTCACTTTGAGCAGGTCTTCCGTGCTGCACGTACGTCCGGCATCATCCGTCCTGAGACTGAACTCGATTTTCTTGGCTTTGGTACCATGAACGGCAAGGACGGAAAGCCCTTTAAGACCAGATCCGGTGGTGTCATGCGTCTGGAGCAGCTCATTGCTGAAATCACTGATTTCGTCCGCAAAAAGGTCGAGGAAAACAAGATTGTGGAAGCTGACGCAGTAGAGGAAACAACCCGCCGCATTGCTATGGCTGCCCTGAAATATGGCGACCTCTCCAATCAGCCTACTAAGGACTATATTTTTGATATGGATCGCTTCGCTGCATTTGAAGGAAACACTGGTCCCTATATTCTCTATACCATTGTTCGTATTAAGAGCATTCTGGCAAAATACGGTACCTGGGAGAATCTGTCTATTCAGGCACCCGTAAATGCAAGTCAGAAAAATTTAATGCTGGCAATTACCAAGTTGGCCCCTGCTCTCGAAAATGCCTATCGGGATTCTGCACCCAATGTAATTTGCGCCTATATTTATGAGCTGGCAGGTGCAGTAAATGCCTTCTATCATGGTACCCGCATTCTTTCTGAAACAGACGAGTCCGTTAAGGCTGGCTATATCGCTTTGATTGGTTTGGCTAAGGATATTCTGGAGTGCTGCATCGGCCTTCTGGGCTTTGAGGCACCCGAAAAGATGTAATTTTCCTTTCCACGCTGCAAGTCTAGGAGGTAATCATGGAACAATTCGTCACTGTTGCCATTCCGGTCGTTGCCGCATTTATCATGATCCGGATTTTACTAAAGCCAATGAAGTTGCTAACCAAGCTTCTTATCAACACCGGCTTTGGTTTTGCCACCCTGTTTTTGCTGAATATGCTCTCTGAATACACCGGAATTCTCTTTGAGCTGGATGTAACGAACTCTGTGATTGTTGGTATTCTGGGCCTTCCCGGACTGATTCTTTTGCTGGTTTTCCGCTTTTTCCTATAGTTTTTTTAGGGGCTGTACAAAAACGGCCCCGACTAAAATTCAGAGGTCCCGAATCGGGCCTCTGAATTAATTTTTCTCA
>CAUWEI010000173.1:0-5226 GCA_963557675.1 uncultured Oscillospiraceae bacterium
GCAATTCTTCGGGAGTAAAATCTCTGATTTTTTTATTGGGATCAAAAAGTCCGCATGCGCCATAATACAGCCAACGCCATTGTCCCGGCTCATAGGCTACATAGCGGATAACACCGGGATCATTCAGACATTTATCAAAATCCACCAGTTTTTGAACATCCAGTTCTGTAATTTCTCCCAATCCATCACAGCGAGGGCATCTGCCTTGGGGATGATTAAATGAAAACGAGTCCGAATATCCCACAAACGGTTCACCAACACGGGAGAAAAGCAGGCGAAGCAGGGAATAGGTATCGGTATAGGTTCCGACAGTGGAACGTACCTGCCCGGAGGGCTTTTTTTGATCGATGACAATGGCGGTTGGTAAACTGTCAATATGCCCTACATGAGGCCGTCCATATTTTGGAAGATACCGTTGTGCAAAGCTGGGGAAGGTATCATTTAATTCTCTGCGTGACTGTGCGGCAATCGTATCCAATACCAGCGAACTTTTTCCGGAACCGGAAACGCCCGTCACAACGGTAATCTGATGTTTTGGAATCTCAACCGATACATGCTTTAAGTTGTTTTGCGTTGCATCTGTGACACAAATTTTATCGTTCCGCATTGTAGCTCCTTCCTTTTATATTTTATTTTGCGGCAAGGCCTTATGACAATTCATTTCCCAGACCGTCCAACAAACGTTCCAGTAGCTCAAAAAACATATTTCGTTCCTCATCCGAAAGAGCTTCCAGAACGTTTTCTTCCGCTTCTTGGACGGACCGTACATATTGATTGCAAAAGGCTTCTCCTTTTTCGGTCAAGTGAAGATCTTTTTGTTTTCGGGAACCTTCTGCGAAAGTAAGCTGCACCAGTCCCGCTTTTTCCAGACTGGCTACAGCAGTACAGACGGTTTGCTTTGAGTAACACCAATTTTCGCAAAAAGTGTTTTGGCAAAGAGGCTTTTCTGCTTCGCAAAGGGCATATAACACCCAAAATTGTGCGTCCGAAAGACCAGCCTTTTTTGCACACTGATGATAGATTTCATCCTGTTTTTTTGTCAGTCTGTTCCATTTCGGCAATTCTTTGTTCATATGAGAAACCTTCCTTAAAACAGAATTGTTCCGTTACAGGACTTCTAAAACATCTTCTCTGTTTTTGCGTTCATAGTGTCTCGGAGATGGCTGGTCATCTTCTGCGGCGTACCCGATGGGAAATACTGCAATCAAATCATAATCCTTCATGGTCGGATACATCTGCTTCAATAGCGGAGCGTTAAAATGTCCCACCCATGTAGTGGCCAGACCAAGATCACAAATTTCCATCATAATATGGGTTGCAACAATGCTGGCATCCACATCGGCAAAATTTCTTTGATCGAAAGATCTTACCCAACCGGAATCTTCCTTAGAGCCAACGACAAGGAAAGCATCTGCCCCAAAGGTATAGTTTGTCACTTTGGAAAGGTTCTGCTTTGCCTCTGCGGAGTCCATGAGGAAGAGCTTGAAGGGCTGCTTGTTGACTGCGGTGGGGGCTTTGATTCCTGCATCAATGATCTGATCCAGCAGCTCTTTCTCGACTTTTCGATTGGAAAACTTTCTGCAAGAGTATCTCTTTTCCGCTAATTCTTTGAAATTCATGGATTTTCTTCCTTTCATAATATCAATTAGTCTTTTGTAATATCTTCAAATTTGACATCCACCAAAGTCCTCAAGACACTGGGAGAAAGGTCAATCAAAAGCCCGACTCTGCCGCCGGAAAGAAATATGGTGTCCCATTTCAATGCGCTGGCATCGACTACGGTGGGAAGAAGTGTTTTCATACCCAACGGAGAACATCCGCCATGCACATAGCCAGTCAATTCCTGGAATACATCCGGTTTCAACATCTGTAGGTTTTTTACTCCCACAAGAGCGGCTGCTTTTTTTAAATCCAGCCGTTTTTCACCAGGCAAGCAGAACACATAGTATCCACCTTTGTGATCGGTTGTAACCAGTGTTTTGAACAGTCGGTCTGCGGTGTCTCCGAAGTAGGCAGCCACATCCACTGCTGCTACAGGACCGTCCTCCGGATATTCACGAATGGAATATTCGATGTGGTTTTCATTTAGGACTTTGATTGCACCCGTATTGTTATCCATTGTAGATCCTCCTAACAGTATAATCGATTTGTTTTCTGATAGTCCGTAACCGGACTTTTTAATTATAGTCCAATTACGGACTATTGTCAACCGCTTTTTATATGGCAATAAGTTAAAACCTCCAGCCGGAACCGGAGGTTTTAGCATTATCGGACAAGATAGCCTCAGGTACCACCCAGAGTGGAGTATCAACTATCGAAACGAGGAGAATCTTTGATCCCGATTCTTCAGCAGCTGTGTCAGTGGGGCGAGGATAACCGACTATACTGTAGAAAATCCTGTTTTGCGAAGCTATTATAACAGGCTATAGTGAGGGACACCAGTACGCACTTATTGGTAAGTCGCTTACCTTCAGGTGAGTGAGAATAAGGAGTATAGAGAAGAATTCAGACAAAAGCACCCTGTACAGCAAAATCGTACAGGGTGCAAATTTGTCTCTATATTTGAAATCAAAACGGCTGCAATTTGGGTTTCTGTTTCAGCCTTCGTTTAGCTGGTATAAACTGGAATATAATATTCTTCCATATCATCCAGACGCAGGCAGCCCAATGCACAACTATGAAATGGGTAACCACAGCTACAGTCAATATCAATAAATCCCGGAGTATGAAGGATTTTTACATGCTTTCCTGTTTGTTCAAGCTCTTTTAAGTATGCGATTTCTTTTTCGTCCGTCCCGCACAGTAAATAAGAGACCGGAGTATGTCCAATAATCAGGCGGCAGTCGGGCAGAGGATTTGGAAAATCAATTCCAGTTGGCCGACCCCAGACAGCATCGTGGGTGTTAGCTCCCGGTAATCCATGTACCAGGAAGAAACGGGTATTGTCCACAGTGAGTTCCATGCAGTTGGGAAGTGCTTGCACAAAATTGAGAATGTCAACCTGCTCCTGTTTCGGGAGCGTTTTGAATTTTCCAAGAGTAGGAAGATTACGATTTCGGTTCCAGCGATTGATTTGCGCTTCGGTGGCATCCGGGCTTAAATACTCCAACATCATTCGTTCGTGATTTCCCAATAACATGGTTACATTGGGCATTTTCATAATTTCCTGGAGAAGTTCAATACCACAAGGACCTCGGTCCACCACATCTCCGATGATGTACAGGGTATCATCGGAAGAAAAACCTATTTTTTCAAGCATCTGATGGAATGCATCGATTTGTCCATGAATGTCCGACATACAAAAAATAGCCATTTTTTCCTTCCTTTCTGCTGCATAAGAGTTGGAGTCGGTGCGGCTTTAATTTTGTCACGTTTCAAAAGCAAAATGATGTGCTGTCAGTATAGCATTTTTTCTGCGCAATAACAACTTGTGTCGTTGCTTTGCTGGATATTTCGACTTCTGAGATTACTTTGCAACCGAAATCTGCGTTCATGCCGATAGCTTCTCATAGAAAAAGGGCCTTTCCGGATGGGAAAGACCCTTGCAACTGTTAGATTTATCCGAATTTACCGACTATTTTGCTTCTTTCGCTATTAAAATTTCTGGTTTGTTCTGCGTAACTGATTTTATCGTTTACTATGATTTTATTCATTTCCATACCTCAACGGAATTTTGATAGGTTTAACAGATGGTTATTAGAACAATTTCACTTCCAAATTTTGGTACAACCATCATTCAATAATGACTTCCTCATCATCTTTGCGAGCATACTGTTTATACTCCATATGGAGCATAAACAGTACAATCGTTAAGAACAAGTTCCTAAAATCTTTGGGAAAAATACTTCCTTACGGGGTATACCCAATCAGACACACCTTTTCATAAAATCATCTGTTACTCTTTCTTTAAACCATAGAAGGACATTCCAAGGCCAAAAACAAAGAGGAGCATTTCAAATCCTCCAAGGTCAAATTTCCCGGAACAGGAGAATCCCACCCCAACAAGGATAACTGCAATACCGCAGAGTATCAGTTTTATTCCTTTCATGTTACCTCCTCTTTTCTATTCTATGCAACAATGGATCTTCCGCCACTAGCTCTTTGCCACACTTTATTTTCCGTTGTATACGTTACTTGCAAAGTGGCATCTACAGAAAATCCCACAAAGCTTATTATGGCAGTAGGGTTCCAGTTTCTAACTTTATAGTTGTGATTATATGAAGCAATAAACTTGTTTCTCTGCGTTCCACTTGATGAAGGTGTCTTTTTAACATATACGGTTATTCTTCCGGAGGAACACATAAGAAAACCATCATACATATGAGATTTGTCATTGATATTAAAAGCTACACCATTACGGTCTTCACTTCTTTTAGACATTGTATCAGGCTGTGATCCAGAACTATTACCATTGCTGTCAACATAGCATGATTCACCGTAGATGGAAAAGGTTTTTCCATATGTACCAGCGAAGTCGAAATTATCAGGATTTGTTATGCCCACTCCAGCTATATCGTATGTATCATACAGTGAATCTGTAGCGTGAAGATCCCAGTCTACCGTATATCTATATGAGTTTGAATTTGGATGATACATTACAACCTCAGAAGCCCATTCCAAATCAGATGCCACTGATCTGGTATCAGCGTTTGCTTGGCTATCGTCAATGAGGATGTATCCATATTTAGATGCAATTTCTATTTCCTGTTTCAAAGATTCCTTACGAATTTCATCAGAAAGTTCATAAGCCTCTTTCTCTAAAAGTGTGGCATCCTCATTTTCACATTTTTTAAGCTTCGTTTGCAATGCAACAGCTTTTTTTGAGTAGCTTTTTGTCAAAGCCATGTTCATTTCAGCTATTTCTGATTCAATCTTACTGTTGTATTGTGTAATCTCCTCCAGAGAGTATTTTGTATCAATGCTATCCACAGAAGTAAATGCTGAAACGGATGAAGAACAAAGCGAAAGGATAAATGCAAATGATAATACAGTCGTTATGATTTTTTCATTTTATCATCTCCTAATAGTGTGTGTATGGTTGTGAATGATGATTAACTAACGAACTGCTATGTTAGACATTTCCACTTCCCTTACTTGAGAAAACGCACCATCTCTGAACCAGTGGCGTTAACTGATACAGACAGAAGAAAATGTTTTAAATTGCTACTCTCAAAATCAATAGAAAACAGCAAAGAAAACATAAATTGATTTACGCAATATGTAAAT
>CAUWEI010000174.1:0-5179 GCA_963557675.1 uncultured Oscillospiraceae bacterium
CTAACCTGTAACACATCATTGACAAACCTACAAAGAGTACACGAATGATATTCGACAGACATTCAAATTTAAGATATAAGTACGGAAACCGGCACTTCTGGTGCCGGGGGTACTATGTGGACACGGTAGGCAAAAACAAGCAAATGATCCAGGAGTATATCCGCAATCAGCTTATTGAGGATGAAATGATGGATCAGATGAGTCTAAAGGAGTACATAGACCCGTTTACGGGTAGCAAGAGTAAGTAGGCATAAAAACAGGCCGCTTTAGCGGCGGCCCGTGAGTGTAATGCGGTGCCAAACTTTCAATACCCCTTTAGGGGTGAAGCCAGTAATTGGCCCTTCTAGGGCCTGTGCAAACCACCACTTGAAGTGGTGGTCATGATTATTCGCATACAAAAACAGCCACCTGTAAAAAGACAGATGGCTGTGGATAATAATAGGATTAAATCAGATGTCTTGTGATACTTCCAGAACAAATAGCTGCTTTTCTTCTACACGGAAACGTATATTGCAGCCTGCGAAGCTTAATCCATAGACCCGCTCGGGGTCATTTTGATAGGAGGGACGGGGGTCGTGACTTAACACTCCAACAAGAGCTTCTTGCTCCTGTGGAGGAATTTTTTCCAAAAGCTGGGGAGGAAAGTGAACCTCCAAAAGAAACTCACCGGCATGATCTGTAAAACCGCCCAAAGCATCTGGATGGGCATCGGCATAGGGTACATAAGGCTTAATATCCAGAATAGGGGTACCGTCCATGAGGTCTGCACCAGCTACCACCAAAACCGGACCATCAGGTGTATCCGGCAAAATTTCCATAAGCTTTACACAGGAAAGTCCGATAGGATTCGGGCGAAAAGGTGACCTGGTAGCAAAGACACCCATCCTGGCGTTTCCGCCCAGGCGAGGGGGACGAACCGTAGGAGACCATCCATTTTGCCGATTACCGGAGAAGTTCCATAACAGCCAAATGTGGGAAAAACCCTCAAGCCCCCGGAGCATATCAGGATTCCGATAGGCAGGGGCAAAAACAATTCTACTGGTGAGTTCTGGCACCAGACCTGCCTGCCGGGGAATACCAAACTTTGTGGCAAAAGCGCTTTGCACCGTTGCGATTACGTCAAAACTCAGTGTCATAGTGCCTCCTAGAATCTGGCGATAATGTCTTCTGTCATAGACCGAAGAACTTCCATCACCAACTGCACGGTAGATTCAAAATCCCGATAGGAGGTCATGCTGTGCATGGAATGGATATACCGGACAGGGACACCGGCCACCACAGCGGGCACACCATCAAAAGAGGTGTTGATGACAGCTGCGTTATTGCCGCCGCCTTCCCGAACAGATGCCTGCGCAGGGAGGCCCTTTTCCTGTGCCAGATCCAAGACGAACCGTTGGTATCTGGGAGAACAGATTACAGATACGTCCATGAAGCGGAACATGGGGCCTTTTTTCAGTGCGGTCTGAATGGCGTAAGGTTCTGTAAAAGTGTCATCGGCAGGGCAACCCTCCAGCACCAGAGCCACATCCGGCTTTACATGGTTTACCGCTACCTTACAGCCACGCTCTCCCAATTCTTCCTGACTGGACAGAACACCGACAACATCACAGGGAAGCTCTTCTCCCTCCAGTCGGCGTAGGGCTTCAATCAAAACGGCACAGCCAATGCGGCAGTCAAAGCCTTTTCCAAAAAGCACATCCCGCTTTTCGTCATAGTGGAACCGGGTAGCAGGGACCACAGGTTCCCCAATACGCAGTCCGAACACCTCGACGGCCTCTTCGTAACTGGTAGCACCTACATCGATGACCAGATCTTGAATTTCTGGTATGAATCCGGCTCGCTCTGCCGGCTTCATAAAGTGGGGCGGTTTGGCGGCAATGATGCCCGGAATGTAATCGCCCTGTGCGTTGCGAACCAGTACCTCACTGGCGGCTAGTGCGATTTTGCTCCAGCTGCCCAAGGTGACAAAACGTAGGGTTCCATTGGGCTTGATGGAATGAACCAGAAAACCCACTTCATCACTGTGGGCATCCAGCATAAACACAGGCTTATTGCCTGTGTTTTCTTTTCGATACAGGTACAGATTTCTTAGCCGGTCTTCCTGAATTTCACCAAGACCCTGCAAGTGTTTCCGGGCTTGTGTGAGCACCTCATCTTCAAAGCCGGAAGGGCCAAACGCATCCGACAGATCCCGAATCAGATCAATACAAGGACGTTCCATATTCAATGCCTCCTGTTTCTTTTTTGTTTATTATAAGAAAAAAGGGAAGTCTTGTCAATGCTTCCTGTGAAATCCAAAAGTGGGACTGCCGTTGCGTTTTTTATAGAAATATGGTACTGTTAAAAGAAAAAGCAGGTGAGAGTGTGTATCTCAGTTTGAATGAACATAATAAGCAAAAATTCGGATGTAAGGTGTACAAACTGGCTATAGACGGTGGGTTTACTTGTCCCAATCGAGATGGAACCTTGGGAACTAGAGGTTGTATTTTTTGTTCCGAAGAGGGAAGTGGAGAGTTTGCAGAAAAAGACTGCGGTTCACTGACACAACAGCTGGAACTGGCCAAAGCCAGAGTTGCGGCAAAAAATAAAGGCGGAAAGTATATGGCCTATTTTCAATCCTTTACCAACACCTATGGGCCGATTGAAAAGCTGGAAAAGCTTTACAGGGAAGCGTTGGAAGGAGAGGACATTGTGGGATTGGCAATTGGTACCAGGCCAGATTGCTTATCCAACAAAGTGGTGGCCCTTTTGAGGGAACTTAACAAGGAAAAGACTGTTTCTGTAGAATTGGGATTACAGACAATCCATCAGGATTCTATCCGCTATATTCGCCGTGGTTATGAAAACGAAGTATATCTGGATGCAGTCCGGCGGTTGAAAGAGGCCGAGGTGGAGGTGGTGACACATATCATCCTGGGCCTTCCGGGAGAGACGGCACAAATGGCAGCCCAAACCACAAGATTTTCTGTGGAAGCAGAAACCGACGGAGTGAAATTCCATTTACTTCATGTGCTCAAAGGAACAGATCTGGAAACAGACTATAAGGCTGGAAAATTTTCCTGCCTGAGTCTGGAGGAATATGGCCAATACCTAAAAACCTGTTTGGCTCAGGTGCCTTCCCATGTAGTGGTTCACAGAATCACAGGAGATGGAGCAAAGCGTGACTTGGTGGCCCCTTTATGGTCTGGAGACAAAAAACGGGTTCTCAATTATCTCAATGGAATTTTAAGAGAATGAGAAAGGCAGGAGTCAACAAAGTGACTCCTGCACAAAAGAAGGGTTACATTCCGATTTTCTCAGCAGCTTCCGTGACAAGGTCTTCTACGTTATCCGCTGCTTTCTGGACAAACTTACGAGTGGGGTTCTGGCGGGGCATCATCATAACGGCTACGGCACCTACAGCAGCACCCAGCCCAAGGGTTAGAGCAAACATTCCGGCCTTCATGCAATCGCCTCCTTTCAAGGTTAGTATGCACCAAAATGGAACATAGAAAACCAGGAATTTTTTGCAGTACGGTCCTTTTGGCTTTGCAGAATAGCAAAAGTGTGATACAATATAGGAAAACTCCGTTGAGGGGGAATCGTAATGTCAATCGATGTATTACAGGAAAAGATTAGAATTTATAAGAACCCTACTGTAGTGGGCCTGGACCCTACCCCGGATCTGGTGCCGCAGTACTTGTTTGAGGAAGCGAAAATGGCTGCAGGCCTTGGGCCGGAAGCGGTTGCTTTGGCCTATGAAAACTTTTGCAATGGGATTCTGGATAGCCTCAAAGACATTGTGCCTGCGGTCAAGGTGCAGACTGCCTGCTTCTTTGGACTGGGTGGCGCAGGAATCAGTGCGATGCAGAGAGTCATGGCCTATGCTAAAAAACTGGGCTACTATGTGATTTTGGATTGTATGAGAGGCGATATGCCGGAGACGGCAGAGGTTTTGGCGAGAGGTGTGTTTGGCACCATGGAAATCTGCGGAGAATCTTTTTCTCCCTATGCCTGCGATGCTGTGACCCTCAATGGGTATTTGGGCGGTGATAGCATCCGTCCTTTCCTGCCATACTGCCGCACTGGAGATAAGAGTATTTTTGTCCTGGTTAAAACCTCTAATCGGTCTTCCGTAGAGGTACAGGATCTGCTCTCTGGTGGCCGTGTGGTTCATACGGCTATGGCTGACCTGGTCAACCGCTGGGGTGCGGACTGTAAGGGTAAGAATGGCTATAGTCAGGTGGCCGCAGTTGTGGGCGCTACTTATCCTGAGGTCATCAAAAGCCTTCGTGAAAAGTATGACCGAATGTTCTTCCTGGTGCCTGGTTACGGTGCACAGGGTGGTTCCGGCAAGAGTGTACAGTATGCCTTTGACCGGTTTGGTCACGGTGCTGCGGTCTGTGCCTCTCGTTCCATTTTGGGCGCTTGGCAAAGAGGAAAGAGCGATGGCCGGGACTTTAAGGAACAGGCCAGAGAGGCAGCAGAGCGGATGCTTCGAAACATTGAAAAATATTGCATGATTATGTGAGGAACTTATGACCACCATTTATCTCATTCGCCACGGAGAGGCAGAAGGAAATGCTTTTCGCCGAACCCATGGCCAGTATGATTCTATTCTGACGCCCAATGGATTTCGTCAGTTACCTTATCTGGAAGAACGCTTTCGGGACATCCATGTGGATGCCTGCTATAGCAGCGATTTGACTCGCACCAGTCTGACAGCTCGTTCTGTCTATGTTCCAAAAGGGCTGAAGCTAAATAGAGACCCTGCTTTCCGTGAAATTGGTATGGGTGTTTGGGAAGACTGTACTTTTGGATACTTAGAGCAGTTTGAGCCGGAGCAGATGTATAACTTCAGTAAAAATCCCGCTTGTTGGCACGCCGAAGGGGCAGAGACCCTGGACCAGTGGACCGGAAGGTTTATTGCAGGACTGAAGCGTGTTGCCGAGGCTCATACAGACGGTACCGTGACGGTGTTCTGTCACGGGGGAATTCTCCGTACGACACTGATGCGGTTATTTTTTGAAGATGATCTTTCCAAGGTTCCTTATTGCGACAATACAGCAGTATCGAAGCTTTTTTGGGATGGAGAACGTTTCTCTTATGAGTACCTCAACGACAGCAGTCATGTTCCTCAGGAATTATCCACATTTGCACGACAGAAATGGTGGAGAGAGGGAACCAACATAAATTATAA
>CAUWEI010000175.1:0-5159 GCA_963557675.1 uncultured Oscillospiraceae bacterium
GACGGAGGCTGTCCCACTCTTCCGTGAAACAGCCTCCCGTAATTCAATCTGTTATTTTTTATACTTTGCTCTGAGCTTGTCTGCGCCTTCTTTTCTTCCGGTCTGCTCCAGACGTTCCAGATAGCTGTCCAGATGCCCCCATGTGTGATACGGGCCGCCTTCCCGGAGAACCGTCCACAGAGGATCGATCTGACTGTCCGACTTCATCATCATTTCGTCGTGCCAATCCAGAATAATCTTGGCACCCTGCTGGCACACCTCCGGATACTGCTCCTTTACATCGTTCTGCTCGTGGGGATCTTCCTTAATATTGAAGAGCATTTCCTTATCAAAAAGATGGAAGCCATCGTGATAGGTACGCATATAAAGCCAATCGCCAAACCGGGCCGAACGCTGGCACACATGAGCCATCTGGGACAGAACAACGCTGTCTCTCCCCTGCTCCTTACCCTGTGTAATGGTCTTTGCATAGCTGATGCCATCCCAGTTGTCGCAGTGCTTAACTCCCAGCAAATCTGCCATCGTGGGCAGCATATCCAGATTCACATGGAGGCCGGAATCGTGGACACCCTTTGCGCCACCGGGCCACTTCACAATCAGAGGGATGTGACAAGTGGGATAGTCCGCTGTGCCATGCTCTGCATAGATTCCCAACTCACCCATATCCTCACCGTGGTCAGAAGTAATGATAATGGCAGTGTCTTCATAGATTCCCTGCTCACGCAGCAGAGCCACAATCTGTCCCACCAGATAGTCCGTATAAGCTATGCCGCAGTCGTAGCCGTCCATAATCCGCTTCAGGCCCTTTCGGTCCGATGCGCTGCCGGGCATTCTTGGGAAATCGGGATTTTCCCGATCATCATACATATAAAGTTCGTTGATGCAGTGAGGACCCGTGTGCTTCTTGTGAAGTTCAAGGACCTCGTCATCAATCCAGGTGTTCATGGGTTCGTTTTCAAATGGGTTGCCAAACTCCGCCGGGGCACGGTAAGGGGTATGAGGGTCCCAGAAGTGGACATGTAAAAACCAGTTGTCCCTGTCTTTGTTCCGCTTCAGCCAGTCTAGTGCTACCGGCAGAACTCTCTCGCCAGACTCGCCGCCATAGCCGCCTACATTGTAGCACTCATGGAAGCCTGCATCAAACCAATAGGAGGAATGACGCTCGGCAAACGTGCTGATGGAAGCGGTGTGCATTCCTGCACGGCGGAAAATGTGGTGAAAATTGTTCTGATCTACGCAGTCACTAAAATCTCTGGTAGGACCGGTGAGCCGACGGTCCGCAGCAGTCCCGCCGTGGCCCACTGCACCATTGCGGATGCCAAACATACCGCTGACCAGTGCTGCCCGGGAAGGCAGGCAGGGGGCATCGGAACAGTAGTATTCATCAAAGCGGACGCCCTCTTCGCAGATTTTGTCCATATTGGGGGTAGTATTACGGCTGTAGCCATAGCAGCTCATATGGTCCGGCCGAAGGGTATCAATATCTACAAATAAAACTCGCATTGCAGCAGATCTCCTTTTTTATTTGTTTTACAACGTCATTGTATCACGTTTCCTTTTGCAAAAAAACAGAAATTATGATATAGTAATCGCACTATTTTAACCTGTTGGTTTTCAGAAGGAGGCTGCTGTCATGGTATTGTCTGCTGATTTTCCTGCTGCCCAACCCACTTCATTGCTGTATGAAGCGGTTCCCATGAAGGATTCGGAGCTTCCGATCAATGTGACATTCCGAAAAAGCAGCTCTCAGGATGGTGGTTGTTGGCTCCATTGGCATGAAGAATTGGAATTTTATTATATCAAACAGGGCGGAGTCTCTTTGCTGTGCAACGGCAATAAGGATTGGTTATATCCGGGAGATGTAGCCTTTGTAAATTGGTGTGCGCCTCACCGTGGAAACGGATTTTTAGACGGTACGGAGCACTATATTATACAGATCGGGCCAAAGCTCTTTTCAGATGAGGTCCTTTCCTGTCATCCTCCCGGCATCTCTCAAGGGCAGAAAGAAAACCTTCTGCTTCTTCTCATCTCCCAAAGTGCCAATCTGCCTCGGATTCTGCACAACTGCACAGAACTGAACGCTCTTTTGGATTCTATCATCTGGGAAGAAGAGAACAAACAACCCGGTTATGAAATGAAAATCAAGGCCGCCGTTCTGAATATCCTTGTGTTCCTTATTCGGAGTGCTGATTTTTCGTCCCACAGTTCTGCGGTACAGGCCAAGGATTTAGCCTCCTTGGAGCATCTAAAAAAAGTTCTGGCCTTCCTTTCCCTGCACTACACCAACCCACAGGAAGTCGCTCTTCCGGCCCTCAGCAAACGGTTTGGCCTCTCGGTTCCCTATCTTTGCAGAATTTTCAAAAAGCACACCACCCTTACGCTTACCGCCTACGTCAATGAACTGCGATGCTCCCGGGCCGCTGCTCTCATTCAGGACGGCATTCCATTGGAAGACGTTGCCGCCAGAACCGGCTTTCACGATTACAACTACTTTTCCCGACTCTTCAAAAAAACCATGGGCATTTCTCCCTCTGCCTATCGAAAAGAATCCGAAGATATCTAATGTACAATCCCCCTTTTCTGAAACAATCGGCGGTAGTCTGAGTTTGAACGTATGATCCGTACGACTTTTGAAGTTCTGCAAATATTTGTCTGTAACCTCACCAGCAAAGAGCTTGACCTGAAGGTGGAGTGTGTCATCCCCCTCCGGTGTCGCAATCATCTTATCAATATAGCGATCCACAAACTCTTTGTTGATCACGCCTTCTGCCGCATCCTAAGGAAGCAAAGATGTGGACGATTGAAAAAAGCCGCAACAAGTACACTCTCTCAGAGTGCCCATAGGGAGTTTTGCAGAAACTGTCTCAGGTAAAGTACCTTCTGCAAAGTTTCTGTCAGATACATCTACAATCTAGTTGTATCATTCAAAACAGAAAATGACGCAAAATATTACGGGGCCATTCACATGGCCCCGTAAATTCTAGTTATTCATCATCGTCATCACACGGTGTTTCGGTGCAGCTATCCAGTGTGCCGTCAGAAGTGTACCAATCAGTTGTACCATCTCCGTTGTCATGGCCCAGGAAAGAAAGATTTTGCATTTCCGCTGGAGAAATACAAAATGCACCAGTTTCAGTCAATCCATCTCTAGAATAAATCGTCAGTACTTTAGAAAAACGGAAAATTACACTTTTTAATTGAAGCATAATCTCTGCCGTCTGATAGGAACCGTACACTGCTCCAACGCCAATGACCGGTACTGGAATCTCTTTCACCGCTGTATACTGAGCTTTGAACTTCTTTGCCAAATATAGGGGTTCTTTTCCTGATATATCGTCCAAAACTTCACCCAAGGAAAAGTGCTCCATATCACAAACCTTCGCACCTTGGGATGAACGATATCAAAGTCTGTGTCACAGAAATAGCTCTCTTTTTGCAGAGCACAGTACTCGTCGTTAGCCAGGCACTCTGTTTCAGACTGCGTTTTACTCAAGAATTCATATAAGTTTCCTGATATTTTCTTCAGTTTGTTGATTCTGGCATCATAAATATAGCTTCCATTTGCATTACGAAACAACTTATACATCCTGCTTGCCTCCTTCAATCTGACTTTCTGGAATTTCCACTCCCAGTTCGGCAAGTCGTTGTGACAGCAGTTCAATCGACCAATATGCTTCGCTGCCTATGAGGTTTCCTTCAATATGCAATGTTTGGACAAGGTGCTGATAAAATATATATAGATCTTCCGCTGTTAGTCTTACATCTTTTCCAGTAAGTTGTATTTGCATTTTATAAATCTCAGTCACCAGATGATAATCCCGTTATAACGCCTATGCGAATGAACACGGCTACTTCAGCAAGGTTCTTACTGCACTTCTTTCTGTGTAGCGGCTCCACAGTCGCAAAAGCACATAACACAGTGCCGCTTGTGTCACTGTAACCACCAGAAGAAACAGAAGTACCGTCGTTTCATTCGGGACATTTCCGGGGGCAATCTTGGCAATCTCTGCTTTCATGAAATTGTGATACAAAACAGTTACACTCCCGATGGATGCAACCGAACCAAACAATGTGGCCAGAACAAACGGTACACTGTAGGCTCTTCGCGCCCTTCTGGAATCTGTACCTAACAGCTTACGCAGGGCGAATTCCTTTTTATAGGAAGTACCCAGCAACAGGGTGTACATGGTGCAGCAAACCAGGAAGGTACTCACGGCTGCAATCAGCATTCCAACTCTTCGCTCTTCCATGTTCTTGTAAATCGTCTGTACAGACAGCCATTTGGAGTTATTCAGCCGAATGGTATAGCCCAGCTTTTCCAGTTCAGGAGCAGTGATGTCCAAGAAACTGTCATAGTCCTCTCCCGACACCTGGAAAGACATGGTGTAGGGACGGGCCTCCTCCACTGCCAGCGGTACGTCCTTTTGGGATGGAATAAAAATTCCGTTATAGGAATATTGGAAGGGGTCTCCAACTGGATTATACTCCGCAAAAGTACAGATACCGATAATCTCATACTTTTCTGCATCTGCATACGGCATAGTAAGTGTCCGTCCCAAAGTAGGATATCCGGACAGATAATCTCCTGTTTCGTAACACCCGTCCGCCAATCCCAGCGAAATAAAATCACCAACTTGCAGGTCATACTTGTGTGCCAGTTCCTGATTGATGACACAGACTTTTTTTCCTATATCTCCTGGCAGAATTCCCCGTCCAGCTGTATAGAACATTTCGTCTTGCGTGATTGCAAAAAGCAGATTCATGTTAGACGTAATATGTACTGTAAAAACATGATCTAAAATCTCTGCATCCTTTATAAAAGGTTCAAATCCGTTGTCTTGGATGATCGTCTGTACTTCTTCCGGGGTTGCATCTTTTTCTAGCTTAGTAAAAAACTTGGGATAAAGCTCCTCACTGAACACAGCATACTCTTCCGTATATTCAGGCAATACATCAAAATAACACCACATATCCGGAAATGTAAGTCCATTTACCGGACTCCGACTCATACAGCCCACAGCAAGAATTCGATCCCCTTTTTTTAAAGGGAACTCCTCTGTTATTGGAATGGAGCAATCCAGCGGAAGCCTACTTCCTTCGCAATTTCTAAATTCTGTCATATCTGAGTGTGCACAATAAACCACAGGATCGTCCAGAAT
>CAUWEI010000176.1:0-5081 GCA_963557675.1 uncultured Oscillospiraceae bacterium
CCGATTCGGGACCTCTGAATTTTAGTCGGGGCCATTTTTGTACAGCCCCTTTTTGCTATTCCGCTATTACGTAGTACAGCAAGGCTCACTTGGAAAGCATAAAAGATTCCATTCGGAGGCATACAACCACCTGCTTGTACATATGGTTGCAATGGGAGTTGAGAGCATGAATTGTTGTTGGAGAGAACTTCTGGAGCTGCTGCCACCGCGGCTCCGTGAATCAGTGGCTCCCGAGGTGCAGGAGCGTGCTCCACGAGAAATTCGCCTTCGTCTCGGGCAAATGGTACAGGTGGTTACACAGCGAGGAGAATGGTACCCAACTTGTCATCGGATGGGAAAGGGAGACTTAGAATACGTACTTAATATTGCTTCCAGATTTTCTGCCTATGCAGCGCAATCTGTGGCTCAGGGGTATATAACCGGCCGGGGCGGGCACCGGATCGGACTATGCGGAGAAAGCGTTGTACAAAACGGCGTAGTAACCGGGCTAAAAGAACTAAGATCTCTTTGTATCCGTGTAGCAAGGGACATCCCCGGGCTGGCCGATGGACTGCTCCCTGTATTAAATGATGGATCGGTTCTAATTCTGGGGCCTCCTGGCAGTGGGAAAACAACATTGCTTCGAGATCTCATCCGTCAAATCTCCGATGGACGTCAGGAACAAATTGGGGTCGTCGATCAGCGCAGCGAGTTGTTTCCAACAACTCCAGACGGGTTCTGCTTTAATACGGGTGGACGAACCGATGTTCTCACCGGTGCGGGAAAAGCTGCCGGAATTGAGCTGCTGCTTCGCTCTATGGGGCCCAAATGGATTGCTTTAGATGAGGTCAGTGCTATAGAAGACTGCGTAACCCTGGAACAATGTGGCTACTGTGGAGTCCGTTTTTTAGCGACTGCACATGCATGGACACCAGAGGACCTCAAACACAGACCGGTCTACTGTCGCCTCCTGAAAACAGGGATGTTCAAAACAGCAATTTGGTTAAAGGACGATCAAACTTATACTGTAGAGAGGTTGTAATGCGTATGATGCAATGGATTGGAGCAATATGTGTGGTAGGGGCCTGCGGAAGCTGCGGCTTTTCCGTGGCTGCCACATATAGGAATCTTGAACGAGACCTTAGGCAACTAAAAAACGGGCTGGAAATCATGTCCTGTCAAATGGAATATCGGCTTACCGAACTGCCAGAACTGTGTACCATCGTTTCTAGTGCGTGTACAGGGCTCATCGGACGACTCTTTCACTTACTAGGGGACAAGCTGGAAGCCGGAGGTGTATCGGATGTAGACACTGCAATGCTTCTATCTATGAAAGAATGTGGTTCTATTCCGACTAAGTGTGCAGAAATTCTCCGTCAACTGGCAAGTGTCCTTGGACAAACGGATCTAGCCGGACAACTGAAGGGAATCGAATCCATAAAGGCAGAAATACAAAGACAACTTACTCAACTGGAAGCCGAAAAAGAAGGGCGGATGCGCAGTTACCGCGCTTTGGGTCTATGCGGTGGCATGGCCCTGGCGATTCTGTTGCTTTGATTATGGAAGTAGATCTGATTTTTAAGATTGCGGCTGTAGGAATTATCGTCACCATACTAAACCAAGTGCTCGTTCGTTCCGGTAGGGAAGAGCAGGCAACCATGACAACCTTGGCTGGATTGGTGGTCGTTTTAATGATTCTTGCCCAAAAAATTGCAGATTTGTTTGAACTGGTGAAAACTCTGTTTCATTTTTAACTATGAGCTACTTTTTACAAGCCGCAGCCCTGGCAATGATTGGGGCCATTTTAGCATTGGTATTACAAAAGCAATCGAAAGAATTGTCAATTCTACTGGTGCTGGGATGTGGAATTTGTATTTATTTTCTTGCCGCTCATTTTTTGGAGCCGGTCATTGACTTTGTTCTGGAACTGCAACAAATAGGAAATCTCGACGGAGATATGGTGCGCCTTTTATTGAAGGCAACCGGCATCGGCATTCTTGCAGAGGTCTCAGGGACAATTTGCGAAGATGCAGGAGAAGCTACATTAGGAAAAATGGTACGGCTTTGCGGAAGCTGCGCTGCAATGTATCTGGCACTTCCTATGCTGACCGCCGTCATGGAAATGGTGAAGAAGCTTCTGGAGGGATAACTGTGGTACGAAAGATGATACTCCTTGGATTTCTGCTGATTGCATTGGCACTACCCGTCTATGCCACTGACCAAGCCGATTTAGAACGCATCCAAACAGAGCTATCCTCTCAAGTGCAAGTGGATCTTCCTGAAACAGAAAACGGACTTCTAAGCGGAGCGTTTGAGTTGCTGCAAAAAGGTCTTTTTACCATTACCCCAAAGCTGAGAGAATCCTGTAGTCTCTGTGCAGGTGTGCTGGCTGCGGTCATTATCTGTTCGCTGTTTCAAGCTTCTGAATCTGGACAACTTGCTGCCAACCTTCTTGGAACCGTTGCGGTCGGCGGAATTCTTCTGGGGCCGACAACGGTCATGCTTCGGCAGGGAGTGGAAACAATACAAGCGATTTGCGACAGCGGCAATCTTTTGCTTCCCGTAATGTCTAGTGCAATGGTTGCCTCTGGACAGCCCACTACGGCATCTGGTCTTTATCTGGGAACCGCTCTGTTTAATGGCATTTTAACAAGCTTGCTATCCAGTCTGTTAGTCCCTCTTTTATACATATTTGTTGCGCTTTCTTTGGCTGGCTCTGCCATTGACAGTTCGCCATTAGAAAGGCTTCGTGACTTCATTAAAACGCTCCTTACATGGGGGCTAAAAGGAATTTTATCCGTTTTTTCTGCCTACATGGCACTGACCGGAGTGATTAGTGGAAGTGCTGACGCTTCTGCTCTGAAGGTTACAAAAATGGCAATTTCCGGGGTAGTCCCTGTAGTAGGTGGAATTCTAGCGAATGCATCCGAAACGCTATTGGCAAGTACTGCTGCAGTACGAAGCGGAATGGGCGTGTTCGGATTGCTCAGCATTATAGCAATTGTAATCGTGCCATTCCTGGAATTGGCAGTTCAATATCTTCTACTAAAGTTAACCGGTGCTTTGTGTGCTGTTGTAGGGAGCAAAAACCATAGTACGTTGATTGATGGATTTGGGCAAGCCATGGGATTTGTTTTAGCCATGGTAGGTACAGAAAGCTTATTGCAAATCATCAGCATTGCCTGTTTTATGAAGGGGTGGGGCGTTTGACCTTTATCCGAAACTACATTCTGACCATCGTATCTGCTGCAATGCTGTGTGCACTACTCAAATCTATCTCAACCGGTAAAAAGGGGATTGAGAAGATTCTGGGAATTGTAGCAGGTATTTTTCTCTTGGCCACAGGGCTACAGCCTCTTGGCATTCTTGAGCTGTCCCAATTGGAAAATCCAATAGAAAATTATCGCAGTCAAGCAGAACGGACTGTAGCGCAAGCGGAGGAAGAAGTCCAAATGCAGCTAGGGGAACAAATTCGGGAACAAACACAGGCATATATTCTGGACAAAGCCAATACATTAGAGATGAGCCTAGAAGTGCAGGTGGTACTGGATGACAAATTGGTTCCCTGTCAAGTCACACTGACAGGCCCAACTTCACCCTACGCAAAGCAGCAACTGAAAGCAATTCTGGAAACGGAACTTGGGATTTCAGAAGAAAGGCAGGTTTGGAATACATGAAACTCTTAGAAAAGCTATCTGTGTATCCAGAGAAGCTTGGGAAATTCAAATATCCCATTCTTGTTCTTTTGCTTGGCGTTCTGCTTCTTCTTATGCCAAAAAGCACAAAGGAGGCACCAACAAAACCGACCATCCAAGATGGTTCTTCTGAGTCTACAGCTCTGGAAGTGCAAGAAGAACAATTGGCCCAACTTCTAAGTAAAATGGACGGGGCAGGGCAGGTAGAGGTGATGCTTAGTGTCCGGACAGGTGTCCAAACGATTTACCAAATGGACAGCCAAACACAATCTGATACGCAAGAGGGAAGTACGTCCTCTCGGCAGGATACCTCGACGGTCCTGCACGGAACTGGCAGCGGTGTTGAAATCCCGGTGATACGTCAAAAGGAGGCACCGATTTACCAGGGAGCGGTTATTCTTTGTGAAGGCGCCGAAAATAGCAGTGTCCGCTTATCACTGGTGCAGGCTGTGGCCAGTATCACCGGATTGCGGACGGACCAAATCACTGTCATAAAAATGGGTTAATCTTGAGGAGGAATCTACATGAAAAACTGGAAAAAGAACACCATCGTCGCATCCATTCTGGTCTTTGTCTGTGCCGGCATTTATTTGAATTGGCTGTATACGCAAGACTCCCAGGCGGTCAACCTTACCGAAACGTTGAACGAAGAAAAGATCCTCGGCAAGTCTACTCTGGTGATGAGCCAAGACAATCCCGCCTTGGATGCGGCCAATGAAGATCTGCAAGCTTCCCAGAATACGGTCAATGATTACTTTGCCGCAGTTCGTCTTAGCCGGCAGCAGTCCCGAGACAGTGCCATTTCTCTTCTGCAAGAAGCTATGGCCTACGGGGAAGATTTGGAGACCACGGAAGCTTCTGCAAAGCTAGAATCCGTTGTAAATACTGGTCTGTGTGAAGCACAGATTGAAAGCTTGGTAATTGCTAAGGGATATGCGGACTGTGTGGCGTACATGAATGAGGATGGAATTTCTGTAGCAGTGGCAGCACCGGAGGAAGGGTTGAAAGAAGAGGATGTAGCCCTCATTTCCGATATTGTCATGACGCAAGCGGACTTTGATCTGGAAGATGTCCGAATTGTTGAGGTAAAATAAAAAATAAAAGAAGTGGTGCGGTTCACAATGAACGAACTGCACCACTTCTTTTTGTGCGAAATTGTTGCTGAAATTACGAAAAAAAGAATTGTAGCGTCTTTTGGTATTGCATTTTGTGAAAAGTTGTGCTATTATGTATCAGGAACCGTTGCGGGTGCAACAAACTAAAATTCAAATTATAGTATTGTTTTGGAGGCGAATTTCGTGCAGAGCGATCACAATTCCTTGGCCGAGGGTGTAATCTGGAAAAAATTGTTGCTTTTTGCCCTCCCAATTCTGCTGGGTAATATTTTTCAGCAGTTGTACAATACAG
>CAUWEI010000177.1:0-5060 GCA_963557675.1 uncultured Oscillospiraceae bacterium
TTCGCAAGTTCAGCGTTTTAGCTATATTTCTGCAATAAATTTATGCAATATAACAAGCCCTCGAAAAACAGCATGTTTTCCGAGGGCCTATTGGATCGTTATACCATATATTTCTCCATGAGATTTAGACTATCCTCTCTGGAGTAAAATTTTTCTATGGAGTGTAGGCTACGACAAACCACCCTACTCTCCAACTGGGTTCTACTCTTATATTGGCTGTACTGCTCTGGCGTCATATGAAACTGCTGCTGAAACGCTCGTGAAAAATAGCGATAATCCGAAAAGCCAGACTCCATGCAAATGTCCAGCATACGCATTTCCCCTGCTGCAATCAGACTGCACGCACATGCAAAGCGTACCGAATTCACATACTCCTGAAAGGTTTGATTCATTGTGTCTTTAATAAATCGGGAAAGGTAGCTCAATGAGCAGCCTTCCATTGCAGCAAAATCTGCGAGCTTAATTTTGTGCATATAGTTTTCCTCAACAAACCGAATCAGACGTTTTATCCGGTCATTACGCTTGTCCATGCTGGTTGCCTCTTCCGGTGACAGGGCATGATGAGGAAGCTTGGAAAGGAGCTGATGCAGCATCAGGAAGCATTCTCCTATGCAGTATAGTGCATAGTTTTCTTTTCTTCTGAGGTAACAATCGGCAATAGCGCTAATATGCCTCTTTAATTCCTGTAGTTCTTGTTCGCAGAAGCTTTTGTGAGGTAAGTTTTCATCCAGAGCAAAGGGCGGCATCTGTGGTAAAATCTTCGGAGCAATCTGTATGCACAAGAAGGTTGCTTCCTCATCCACCTTATGAAGCTCGTGTGGCTCATTCGGGCAAAAAAGCACTATCTGACCAGGAGACAAGACAAATTTACGCTGTCCGCAAGTTACCGACAACGGATAATCCAAAAGCCAAATCAGTTCCCATTCCGAATGGACATGGGGTGTACGATAATCCACCGTATCAAAAAATACCGTTAATCCTTCAATCTGCCGATGTTGTACAATTTCCAGCTCATTCATTTGATTTTCCTCTTAAATAAATTTGCACCCTGTACAATTCGTACAGGGTGCTTTTATCAGGGCGATTTCTCTACTGCCCCTAAAATCAAGGTGCATTGTGAGGCTCCCGAGAGGCCAGATACTTCCGAACCATGAGGGCAACCTTAAATATAATTGCATGGTCGAACTGCCGCAGATCCAAGCCAGTGAGCTTCTTAATCTTTTCCAGTCGATAGACCAAAGTGTTACGATGGACAAACAGTTTTCTGGAGGTTTCCGAAACATTCAGGCTGTTTTCAAAGAACTTGTTGATGGTAAACAAGGTCTCCTGATCCAGAGAATCCAGAGGATTCTTCTTAAACACTTCAGACAGGAAAATCTCGCACAAGGTCGTAGGCAACTGATAGATCAATCGACCGATGCCCAGATTCTCGTAGTTGATAATGCTCTTCTCGGTATCAAAAACCTTGCCCACATCAATAGCGGTCTGTGCCTCTTTGTAGGCATCTGCCAGCTCACGAAGATGACCGGATACTGTACCGATACCGATTACAGTCTTAATAAACAGTTCGGTTTTCAGTACATCCTCCATGGACTGAGCAATCTTCTGCAAGTCCTCGGATGTGGTAGTGGAGCTGATCTGCTTTACGACAGCAATATCGGTCTCGTTGACACTGAGAACAAAGTCCTGGAGCTTGTCCGGGAACATTCCCTGCAACACATCCACGGCTGCCACATCTCCATGGCCCACCTGGCGAACCAGGAACACTGCTCTGGGTGCATCGGTGGAGAAATGCAGCTCTTTGGCACGGATATAAATGTCACCAGGAAGAATATTATCCATGATAATATTCTTGACGAAGGTTCCCCGGTCGTGTTTCTCTTCATAGAACACCTTGGCATCATTCAGTGCAACATAGGCCATGCAGCACAAGCTGGCAGCCAGCTCATCCTCACCGGAAACAAAGACAGCATATTCATAATAGTTGCTGCTGCCCACCATAGCCTTATAGGTCTTGCCCTCGAAGGTTACCATAGAATCAAACGAGCCACCCGCCTTCAGCGCAGCTTCCTGCCACTTTTCCCCCAGCATAACGGTCTCACTGCAAGATACAATATTACCTTCCGCATCAATGACACCCAGGACCCGATCCGTGGCTTCTTTTAGTTGTACAATTACACTCTGAAAAATACGATTGGACATTGGTAGTGCCCTCCTCCTGAAAATTGCATAAAAACGGTTTACACAAAATTACGGGTATATGATACACCTTTTTTGCACATTTTGCAAGTACCTTTTGACATAATATTGCAAAATAGCTCTTCTTTTTTATGGAATATCACAGCATCCACCCATCTATGCCCTCGAAATGTGCATTTATCCATCGGAAACATGCTCAATATTCCCGTCGAATTGCCATTTCCTCTGCTTTTGTCAACAAGCGAACCTCTCCTCTTGACAGATTTCCAAGAGAAAGGCCACTTTCCGACTGGCGTTCCAAATAGGTAACCGGCATTCCCCGGCTCGCCAACATTCTGCGTACCTGATGATATTTGCCTTCGCAAACCGTCACTTTGCTCTCTCCGGGTCCCAACGGCTCCAAAACAGCAGGAAGGCATTTCGTTCCATCCTTTAGGACAATGCCCTCCGAAAATGCATTAACGTCTTCCTGGGTTGCCTCCCCTTCGTGGCGGGCATAGTAAACCTTCGGCACCTGATGTTTGGGCGAAATCAAGAAATGGGCCAATTCTCCGTCGTCTGTAAAAAGGAGAAGCCCTTCTGTTTCCTTGTCCAGACGTCCTACCGGAGTAACACGCCGACGATACTGGGGCGGAATCAGCTCCATCACCGTCTTGTCTCTTGGGTCCTGGGTTGAAGTCACATAGCCTGCCGGTTTGTTCAGCATCAATATAACGTTTCCCACAAAAATAGCTTCTCCATCCAGAGTAATTTCCTGTGTATCCGGATCGACCTTCAAGGCCCCATCCCGGACAACTGTACCGTTACATTGAATTCTTCCCGCTTTCAAAGCGTCCTTGGCCTGGCTCCGAGTGAGCAGGCCAGTATTGGAAAGAGCCTTGTCCAATCTCTGCAACATTCTTTCCACCTCCTGTTCTATTTGTCCCAGCTATGCTCATAGATTGTACAACCAAACATAACTGGAGGGATTGCTATGGTCGTGATGACCGCAAAAGTCAATAAAAAAAGGATTCTCTTAGTTCTGGGGGCCCTGATTGCACTGATTGTACTGCTCTGCATGATAACCGGCGGCAAGGAGGATTCCGCACAGACAGAACCCGTATCTCTGCGTACCAACGATGCCAGAGTGCAGTATCTGGAAGACTGCGGCTGGGATGTGGTGGTCTCCCCTGTTAAAACCCAGCAGGTGCTGATTCCCACTGACAGCTCCGAAGTCTTCGGGCGGTACAATGCTTTGCAGATCAGTCAGGGCTTTGATCTTACAAAGTATGCCGGAAAAACCGTTATGCAATACGTCTATGAGATTGAAAACTACCCCAATGCCTCGGATCCCGTATACGCTACCCTGCTTCTGTATGATAACCGTGTCATCGGCGGCGATGTGACCGACACCTCTGCCGGCGGAGTTGTTCAAGGACTTCGACAGCAAGACTAATTCTTCGGCCCATTATAACATAGAAAATAACCCTTGACAATCTACAGTCGTGGCTGTATCATAGAATTACCAACTGAATCGTATTCTTCAGGGCAGGGTGTAATTCCCGACCGGCGGTATAGTCCGCGAGCGGCTCATTGAGCTGCTGAGCTGGTGAAACTCCAGCACCGACAGTATAGTCTGGATGGAAGAAGATACGCACACTTTGTGCGAGTATTTTCGACGCCCGGAGAAGTTTTCTCCGGGTTTTATTTTTTACTGTTGGAGGAGTTATTATGAAGTCTCGCACAATGTCAACCAAAGAACTGGTCATGCTGGCCATGATTAGTGCCATTGCCTATGCAATGGTTTGTGTCTGCCGTATTCCATTGGTCTTTGCAGATTTTCTCAAGTATGAACCGAAAGATGTGATTATCACCATCGGCGGTTTTCTCTTCGGCCCCCTTGCGGTGATCGGAGTCTCTCTGGTCGTCTCTCTGGTGGAAATGGTTACCATCAGCACTACCGGCCCCATTGGCATGATTATGAACGTTTTGTCTACCTGTGCATTTAGCTGCACGGCTGCCCTCATCTATAAGAAAAAGCACACCCTCAAAGGTGCGATTCTAGGTCTTTCCATGGGTGTTGTACTGACTACCATTGTCATGATTCTCTGGAACTATCTGATTACCCCTTTGTATCAGGGTGTTCCCCGGGAAGCCATTGTTCAAATGCTGATCCCGGTGTATCTCCCCTTCAACCTTCTGAAAGGAACCATTAACGCTGGTATTATTCTCCTGATTTATAAGCCAATTGTGACCAATCTGCGAAAGCTGGGTCTTTTGAACAAAAATGAAGCTGCCGCTGCTCCCCAGAGAAAGCTTCGTCTGGAAGTTGTCCTTCTGGCCCTGCTCTTACTGGTTAGCTGCACCCTCTTTGTGCTGGCGCATCAGGGAATTATCTGATATTTATATAGTAGAAACTCCGTCGGTTTTTCCTCCGGCGGAGTTTTTCTGCTCTCTACACAATTGTTCTGAAAAAAGGTGCCGTCTCTCCGGTTATACGGGAGACGGCACCTTTTTCATTTAATAAAATACAGAATCATTCTCCCTGCTTACCGCCGCTGTTTCCGCCTTCTTGAGGCTTTCTCGGGCGATGGTTGGGACGTCTGCGATAGTTGTTGTGGGGACGGCGATTTTGTTCGCCCTCTGCCTTGGGCTGTTTGGGAGCTGCATCCTGCTTTTTCTCTTCCCGCCGAGGCTGCTGTCTTGCAGGTTTTTCCGGCTTCTTCCGTTCCTGCTTCGGCGGTCTGGGCGCACCATTCTGTTTTTCTGTCTCAGCCTGTCCCTCTACGGTCTCCGGACGAGGTCTGGGGCCACGGTTCCCTCGGGGCTTATTGGGGCGATTTTGCGGCTTGGGCGGGTCTTTCGTTTTTGGAGCACCCTCC
>CAUWEI010000178.1:0-5048 GCA_963557675.1 uncultured Oscillospiraceae bacterium
TACATTTGCGTACAGCCGGGCTTCCTGCATGGGCTTTTTGTACAGCCCCCTTTTCATCTTTATTTCGGGTTGGAAGGTACTTCAATCGGAGTCTCATAGTCCTTAAAGCTGAGATTCAAGTCTACTTCTCCCTCAATTCCGGGCAAAGCTGCGGTACAGCTATACTGCCACATCTCTACATTATATGGAAAGGTCATGGCCTCTGTGTACTGGGCCAGCCAGAAATCATAAACTTGCAGTTCTTCCAGGCAGAAGAGTCTGGAAGCTAAATCCTGGTTAAAATAGAACGCAGGTGTATAGCCCGCATCTTGAATCGCATTGCAAAACGCCTTTGTACAGTCTGTAACAGTTCGGCTGTCTACGTTGACGGTTCTGGCATCGCCGCCAATCCATTCCCAGTCATAAACCACTGGATAAGTGATGTTCCAATCTTTGATGACATCCAGAACCAGCTTGGCCTCCTCTTTGGCCTCTTGCACCGTAATGGCCTGCGAATAAAGGTAGACTCCTACGGGAAGTCCGGCTTCGGTAGCTCCCTGCAAATTTTGCAGAGCACTGGTGTCCACATTGAGGCCGCCTTCTGTATAGCCACGCCAGCCCACTCGAATCATGGCATAGTCCACTCCGGCTTCCTTTACTGCATTCCAGTCAATCTCTCCCTGATGGGAAGATACATCCACGCCCACTTTGGTTTCTGCCTGGGTGCAGCGGATAAATTCTCCTTCCTGATAGAAAGAAGATTCCTCATAGGGATTGATGGAAAGCTGTAGCATTGTGAGAGGTTGGTCCCGATCCCTGCCCACAAAAAATACAATCAGTCCGGTTATCAGCAGAAAACATAATATAATTCCCACAATCAAATCCGAACGTCGGATATTCCATTTTGAAAATTTCATAAGGTTCCTCCTTCGGGTTACAGTTCCTTTGGCAGATTTTCTTCCGTATACACTGGAATTCCTGCCTCCTCCATGGCCTCAGCAGCAACCCCTCGGCCAGAAACTACCGTATGAGTAAAGGTACCATCATAAATCGCACCGCAGCCACAGGCAGGACTTCTGGCCTTCAAAATGGCACACTCTGCGCCAAGCCGCTTCGCAAGGGTCACCGCTTCTCTGGCACCTTTTGCGTAAGGCTCTGTAACATCCGTCCCTTCACAGGTAACAACCCGCTCCCCATATCTTTCCGCAGGTGGCCGTGGGGTGGAAAGTCCTCCCAATTGCTCCGGACAAGCTGGAATCAGTGTATGCCGCTGCTGCAAATTCAGAACCGCAGGACAAAGATTATTTCCCCCATTGTATTTGCAATTTGCTCCCAAAAGACAGGCACTCACTAAAATTTTCATAATCCCAGCTCCCTGCACAGTCCTTCTACCAGCTCTTGCGGATCGTTATACATCTGAAACAGCTCCAATCCTCCCGGCTCCAGGAATCCATGTGCAACCGAATGTTCCAAAAGTCCCTTGAGGGAATCATAATAGCCCATGGTGTTGAGAATTGCAATGGGTTTTTGGGTTCTTCCAAGCTGTTTTAAGGTCAGAATTTCAAAGAATTCCTCCATGGTTCCAATACCACCCGGCGTCATCACAAACGCCTCCGACAGAAGCTCCATTTTTTCTTTCCGCTGCCGCATGGTGTCTGTAAAAATCATTTCCGTACAGCGAGGAAATAAAACCCCTTCCTCATCAAAAAAGTGAGGCGCAACGCCGATGATACGGCCCCCCACCTTCTCCATACCTCTTGCACAAGCTCCCATAAGACCGGTGGCTCCGCCTCCAAAGACCAGACCCAATCCAGCTTTTCCCATAAGGCTGCCCAGCTCTTGAGCGGCCTTTTTGTAGTCTTCCTGGATTTGCTGACTTGCCGCTCCATAGACACATACATTCATCGTAGTTCCCCCAATACACATAACGTGTTTTCCGAATTTTCAGGCAACTCCCTATTTCTCCTGTATAGCAAAAGAACCACAATTTTTATCCATCTGCCATACAATTTCCCTCAATTATAGCGAAATTTCCTCCATTCGTCAACTACAGCCCATAATTCTTCCTCTTCCCTTTTAGCAGAACTTGTCGAAAGAATAAAAAGTGTGAATCTTTGAATTTTTGTGAAAATTTGTCCTTGTATCTTTTGGAATCCATGCTATAATGGCATAGTTCAAAACTTTATATTAGAAAAGAGGCATCATCTTTCATGGAAACCCTTATTACCATTGCATTTGCGCTGCTTTGCGGCCTGATGCTGTCCCGTCTGGTAAAGCGTTGGCATCTGCCTGCCGTTACTTCCTACCTAATCGCAGGCGTTCTCATTGGTCCCAACTGTCTTGGCCTTCTGGGAATTGACTGCTTGGGATTCCCTTCCTTTGAAAAAGTTGCGGAGTTCAGCCTGGTAGGTGACGTTGCTCTGGGTTTCATTGCCTTCTCTATGGGCAACGAATTCCGTCTTTCTCAGCTTCGCAAAACCGGTAAGCAGGCCACTGTGGTAGCAATCATCCAGGCACTGTCTGCCACCTTCTTTGTGGATGTGGCACTGATTCTGCTGCACCTCGTTCTGGGGAACAAGCTCCCTGTTTCTACCTGCATTGTTCTGGGTGCCATTGCAACTGCCACCGCTCCTGCCGCCACTATGATGGTTGTAAACCAGTACAAGGCAAAAGGCCCTCTGACCGACATCCTCCTGCCTATCGTTGCGTTGGACGATGCAGTAGGTCTCATCGTGTTTGCCATCTCCTTTGGTATTGCGAAAACCATGAATGCCGGTTCCCTCAGCATCCTGTCTATTATCCTCAATCCTCTGCTGGAGATCATCTGCTCGGTTGCTCTGGGTGCGCTGATTGGTTATCTTTTCTCTTTGATTGCACGGCTTTTCGAGTCAAACTCCAAGCGAATGAGTATTGCTGTTACTTTTGTTTTCTTGGCAGCCGGTCTTTCTAAAGTTCATTTCTCTATCACCGACGACATTTCCATCGGCTTCTCCCCTCTGCTGGTGTGCATGATGGTGGGCAGCGTGTTCTGCAACCTGTGCGACTTCTCCGAGGAGATTATGTTTAAGGTGGAACGTTGGACCGCTCCTTTGTACGTTCTGTTCTTTGTGCTGTCCGGTGCCGAGCTGGATTTGCGTGTATTTGCAGAGCTGGCCATTGTGGGTATCGGTATCGCCTATATCATTGCCCGCTCCGCCGGTAAGATTCTGGGCGCACGCTTTGGTGCCCGGCTTACCAAATGCGATGACAATATCTGCAAGTATCTGGGTATCACCCTTCTGCCTCAGGCCGGTGTGGCCCTTGGCATGTCCGTCACTGTGGCGGCTGAGATGGGAGAGCAGGGCCACATCATTCGTGACATCACTCTGTTTTCCGTCCTCATCTATGAGCTGGTTGGCCCCATCCTCACCAGAGATGCTTTGACAAAAGCAGGTGACATTCAGCCCAAGCCGGATGAGCGAGACATGGGTCGAGCCAATGCAAGATAATCTTTAAGTCTCTATAAAAAATACCAACTGACTTCTTTGGGAAATCAGTTGGTATTTTTTTATTCTTCTTTCAGTATCGTCAGTGTTTTTATCTGGTCAATGGACTTTTTCAAAGATTGATACAGTTCCTCTTTCACCCGGTAGAGATAATCGGTCTCATAGACGGCGATTTCCTTTTTGGTATCCAGCAGTTCATAGTTTCCTGTGGCGGTCTCAGTGCCCGATGCCAAATAGATGGGGTCGTAGCTCCAATCAGTCAGAACGGTCCCATCTGCCCCTTTGGTAAACTCCAGATTCAAAATAATCCCCTGATTGGTGCCTGGGTTGGAATCCACAGACAGCAAATTTCCTATACTGTAAGCGGTAAGGGCCGTATTTTCCTGCTTTACCGCTCCTACCAGATGGGGATGGGTGCCAATAATGGCATCTACACCGCCTTCCAGCATCAGCGTCTCAATTTCTTTCTGGGTTTTGCTGATCTCATCGTCATACTCACTGCCCCAGTGAAGCAGAGCGATGGTAATATCCGGATGTTCTCCCTGTACCAGCTCCAAAATCTTCTGGATTCCCTCCCGGTTTACCTCCTGATAGGTGGTATTATAATCCTTATAAAGAAGGTTTACGCTGCTTTCACAACCTTCCGGCAGGCTTAAATTTCCTACTCCCTTCGTAAAGGACACAAAAGCGACCCGGAATCCCTGGGCTTCTACCATAGTAAAGCCTTTCTGCTCCTGCCAGTCCTCTTTGCTTGCAAAGGTGCCAACGGGTGTAAGCCCTGCCTGCTTTACGGCATCCAGCGTAGATTGCAGGCCATTGATTCCATTGTAAATACTCATGGTGTTTGAAGTCTGAATCAGGTCAACACCTGCTTTACGCAAAGCCTCCAGCAAAGCCTCCGGTGCTTTGTGATTTGCCGCATCATAGGGAGCTCCACAGAAATTGGTTTCTGCATTGACTATCGTGAGGTCTGACTTTCCCAGAAGGGGTGCCACACCCACAAGCATAGAACTAAAATCATAAGTACCGTCCGACTGTCTGGCACTTTCCAGAAGGGCATCGGAAATATTGATGTCACCGCCGGCAGAAATTGTGATTGTATCCCCTTGCGCTGCCGCAACAAATGGTTCTGTAGGCTTTGCTGGCTGTGTCCCTCTTTTGTATTGGTACCAGGAAAAAGCCAGCAGGACTGCTACCAACAAAATAAGAAGTCCCAGCCGGTTCATTGCGCGTCTTTGTCTTCTGCTTGGCCTTCGTGTTCTTGTGGCAGAAGAATATACAGGCTCCGTCATACTTAGCCTCCGTTTCTGATTTTATCATTCCTATTTTGTCTATTCTACTATATTCTTTGTCTGCACACAAGTCTGTTTTTTCTTCCACAACCTTAAGAATCCCTAAAATACCGGAAATCGAAACTTCAAAAGTTTTCCACAACCTCAAAAATAGCAGAAAAAATGAAATACAACTGTCACAAATTTTGCTTTCTTTTCTCAACGTTTACGCTCACATCGCTGCTGTTTTTCTACGCCAAGAATCTTTGATTGTACATTTGCTTTTTATACAGTTGACAAATTCTCGTTACGA
>CAUWEI010000179.1:0-4967 GCA_963557675.1 uncultured Oscillospiraceae bacterium
GAAAAGAGGCGAATCTTTTCCGGCTGATGGGCTCCGATTTTATCTTTTTTGGGGAAGCTTGATTTTCTGAATCAGACCGATGATCTGTCCGGAGAGGATGACGGTAAGGAGGGAATAGACCATACGCCGTGCGGGGATATAGGTCAGGGACAGGGCCAAAACCGACAAATCACTGAGCAAGTATACCCACTCGATGTTGATATGAGAGAGCTTAGAAAGGCTCATAGCCAGTGCATCGTCTCCGGTGGGTGCGCCGCCGATACGCACGCAGATACCTGCGCTGATGCCCACGAACAGGGCACCTACAATGGAGGCCAGGAGGGGCATTTCTGCAATGCCGGGAAACAGAGGATCAAACTGCTCGAATATTCCGTAGGAGAAGGAAAAACCCAAAGTTGCAATAACAGAATAGACCATGAACCGTTTTCCCAGAAGCTTCCAGCCCAGTGCATAGCACAGAGCATTGAGGACAAAGCCGGAAATGGAAGGGGACAGGCCCAGCCAGTGCTCAAAAAAAAGGGTCAGGCCCAAAACGCCGCCCTCGGTGACACCGGAAAGGGAGTGTACATTGTATAGGCCAAAGGCCAGAAGAGCACTTGCCAAAACGGTGACCAGGCAGGACATGGGAGTGATGTCGTCAAAGAGAGAAGTCAGCCACCGGGAGACGGTATTCTTTGACGAGTGACTACAGGTATTGGTCATAAAAAAACCACCTTTCTTGTGGGTGTTGCCTGATTAGTATAATCTCTGGTATAATACCAGAGTCAATAGGGGAGATGAAAATTTATGGAAAAATATTTCAAAATCGGAGAAATCTCGAAATTGTATCATATTGGTGTGGATTCTTTGCGGTATTATGAGGAAATCGGGGTGATTTCTCCGAAACGCTCAGACAGTGGATACCGGCTGTACAGCGTGGATGACATTTGGCGATTGAATGTGATCCGAGAGCTTCGGGAACTGGGGTTCGGCATGGAACAGATTGGGGAATACCTCCACTGCCATACGGTTGCATCCACTTTGGAACTGTTACAGAAGGAACAGGCTGCCATTGAGGAAAAAATGGAAACCCTGAGACAGATGAAAGCCAATGTAGAACAGCGAATGAAAACCATCTGCTCGGCGCAGAATCGGCCGTTATATAAAATTGGACTGGAAACCTATCCGTCCCGCCGTTGTTTTTCCATCCCGGAAGGCTATTCCAATGAGCACGAAATGGATGTGCTCATCAAACGGCTGCTGAACATCGACCAGGAGCATTTTTATGTGATCGGAAACAACCAGATTGGCACGGTGATTTCCCGGAAGGATGCACAGGAAACGGGGAAGCTGAACTATAAATCGGTGTTTATCATTGATGAGCACGGCGGGCAGTCCTTGCCCGGGGGCCGGTATCTTACCGTCAGCTATCAGGGCGACTACAGCCAGAGTGCCCAGTGGACGGAGAAGCTCATGGAGTATGCCAAAGAACACCGATTAACTCCGGTAGGGGACATTTTGGAGCTTCTTTGGATTGATATTCATACCACTTCGGACGTGCAGGAACATATTACAGAGTTACAGGTTCGTGTGGAAGAATCCGAATCGGAAGGAAAGAATGGCTCTATTTGAGCATAATTCGGGGGCTGCCTCCACTGTGAGGCAGCCCCCATTGTGATCCCAAATGAGTTAAGGCTTGGCCTTTCTCAGAATTTCCTGACTGAAGGAGGGGATTCTTCCAAGACCATCGGGGCCTACATTTAACAGATAGTTGATGCCCAGACGGTTGAGGTGCTCCCGCTGGTGACGGATTTCCTCCGGACTTTTCCAATTCTGGTCGAAATACTCAAAGCCCCAGGAATTGTTCATGGTTCCGGCGGTTTCGTACAGACCATAGGGAGAAGGTTTATAGCCGCAGATGTCATTTAAGTCGGTACCCAGTACCGCATCTTCCGGACGCTGCTTGGGAACTTCGTTGTCGCCCAGAGAAACGTAGTCATAGGCACCATTGCCAATCCGGGAGTTAATGAGGCAGTTGGGTTGATAGTGTTTCACCAGTTCGTTTAATTCCAGACTTTGGGCCGGGGTAATGGTGTGGGGGACGTCAAACCACATGAGGCACAAGTCGCCGTATTGGGTCAAAAGCTCGGTTACTTGGGGCTTGATTTTCTCCTCAAAGCAGATGGAAAAGTCCTTTTCCCCCCGATTGGGATAGTCCCAGCTATTGTCCCAGGACACACCGGCACAGGGAGAAAGGTTGGTGTAGCCACCGCCGTGGGGATGATGCCAGTCCAATTCCTGAGAGTAGTACAGACCGAATTTCAGGCCATGCCGTCCACAGGCGTTAGCCAGTTCTTCGATAATATCCCGACCAAAGGGCGTAGCATCTACTACATTGTAAGGATCGCAGGAGCGGAACAGAGCAAAGCCGTCATGATGTTTTGCGGTAATGACAAAATACTTCATTCCGGCTTCTTTTGCCAGAGAAATCCATTCCTCCGCATCAAAAAAGATTGGATTGAAGGCTTTTGCCAATTGTTCATATTCCCGGTTGGGAATGGCACAGCTGCACTGAATCCACTCTGCATAGGAAGCACCACGCTTGCCTTTCCATTCTCCGCCCAGCATGGAATAGAGGCCAAAGTGAGCCATCATTCCGTATTTTGCCTCTTTGAACCAGACTCTGTTATCCATCACAAGTCCTCCCAAACGTTTTCTTTATTATAGCAGAGGGGAAAAGAACCTGTCAACCAAAAACCGGCTATGGATGGCAATAAAAAAAGCACCTTTCGGTGCAGTGTTTCATAAAATAGAAATAACCCCTGACCAAGCCACCGTTCCCGATGATTCTCAGCCAGGGGTCACTTCTGTTCACTCTTGATATCTAACATCCTTGGTTAACCTCTCTTTCTACGGATTACAGATTCAGCGGTTTCAATCTTTTCTGCTGTCCTCAATCACAAATCCAGTTGGCACGATGCCATGGCTCATAAGGGAGCCACCTTGGTGCAGGAGCTTATTGGGAAGAACGGCTGCAATCTGCGATACATTGGAAGGGTTTCTGTACACGTTAAGGCTCCACTACCTGTCCATTGGTATCACCCTTTCTGACTATACTATAATACACTGATTCGGTTTTTGCAATATGGGATGTTGTATAAAATTCATTAGCGTAATTGATGCAACATACAGATTTATCAGAAAAACAGGGAATATGATTGACAAGGGACATGGTTTTTTGGTATATTGGTCTTGAAGGTGGCTTTTGAGCGATTCCTGCATTTCCTGTTTTACGACAAAATACAGGGCTTGCAATTCTGAGATAAATCCTGTATAATATCGGAGTCGTTAAGGTTTGGGAAATGTCCGCCTTGATGAATCAATCGGAAAGAGAATATCCGGGTGTAGCGCAGTTGGTAGCGCGCCTGCTTTGGGAGCATGTGCGAATTGCCGCAAAAACTAAATAACGGGGTGTAGCGCAGTTGGTAGCGCGCCTGCTTTGGGAGCAGGATGCCGGGAGTTCGAGTCTCCCCACTCCGACCAAAAAACCGCCTTTTTAGGCGGTTTTTCTTTGCTTTCGATAACTTTTCTTGATGAGTTTTGACCCAAACCGTTGCTTGCGGTTTGGGTCAAAATCTTTAATATAGCCGCTTTTCAGCATTCAGAATACCCGCACATGATTCGCTTGACCCAATCAATTACCCAAACGACCAAACAGCCTGAAACGCAGTGATACTATGCTGTGAAACACTTTTCTTTGTTTCAGCGGCGCAATTTTAACGTGTTCCTCTGTTTTCGGTCTATATCACTTCCTTCTCAGTGTTGTCGACAACATGACAGCAATAATCAGTGCAAAGATATCCGCAATCGGGATAGCAAGGAAAATGGAAACCGACATAGCAGGAAACAGCACAGGAAGAAGATAGACGAGCGGAATTATCAAGAATACCTGTCGAGTCAGAATTAGGCCAACCGCCTTTATTTCGTGCCCCGTTACTTCAAGTAAAGTCATGATGGTATAGAAAATACCCATCAGAGGGAAACTGACAAAGACGATTTGCAGGATGGTTTTGGCAATTTGTAAAAATCCGGAGGATTCCACAAAAATCAAAAGAAGTGTATCTCCAAACATAAAAATACTGATTGCTGCCAACAGGCCATACAGAATGGTTGCGACCATAGTTGTACGAATGGCTTGCTTCCGTTCTTTTTCTTTTCCCTGACCGCTGAAGTAGGCTACAACGGTTTGAACCCCCTGTGTGATGCCAACTGTTGGCATTAGAAGCAGGGTATAAATGTTCTGTACCACATTCCATACCGCTACATAAGCTGCACCCATATGTAGCATTAGACTGTTGTTTACAAAAAATCCGGTGCATCCTTCCATCGCTTGGATGATAGTCTGAGCAATTCCGAGCTTTAGCAGTTCCCCTGTACAATGGCCAAACTGACACAGGGAAATCCGTGGAATCTTGGGCAGCAGACGATGCCTTGAAAGCCAGAAGCATGCGCTGACAGAGCAAAAAATTTCACTGATAAGTGTACCATAGGCAAGTCCGGCAAATCCCATATGAAACCAAAATACGAAAACGGTATTGAATAGGATATTTACAAAGACAGCCAGTGTAGTGAGAAGCATCTCTGCTTTTGGGTAACCGAAGGCCCGGATACAGCTGGTCAGTGTATATCCCACTGCGCTAAAGAGGTTGCTGACCAGCTGTATTTTTAAATACGATTTTGCCAGTATAAACACTTGTTCCTCTGCACCCAACAGAACCAACACATGATCTAGCACAAAGAAAGAGACCATAGAGAATATCGCAGAAACAACAATCGTCATGACGATTCCAGTGAAAAAATACGCATTGCGCTGGTCTCTTCGATTCATATATTTTGCAATAAACACAGAAGTGGAAACAGAAAAGAGAGCCTGTGTAAATGTCAATGAATTTCTTTACCACTGACACTGAATTTGTTTACCAGCGTTG
>CAUWEI010000180.1:0-4952 GCA_963557675.1 uncultured Oscillospiraceae bacterium
GATTTGAACACAATGGAGGAACATTCTTATGAATGAGATTTTTTTGCTGAAGCTGGGCGAAATTGTTCTGAAAGGTCAGAACAAGAAGCAGTTTGAAAACAAGCTGCGCCAGAATGTCCGGCGTCGGATGAAACCCTTTGGGGAATTTGATGTGTATATTCTGCAATCTACCGTGTATGTGCAGCCCATGAATGAAAGCTGTGACGTGGACGGAGCCTGGGAAGCCTGCCACTATATTTTTGGCGTGGTGTCTCTGTGCCGCTGCCGTCCCTGTGAAAAGAATCTGGATTCCATCTTCGATGCAGTAGAAGCCTATCTGGGAGATGATCTGGATTGCGCCGTTAGCTTCAAGGTGGAGTCCAAGCGGTCCGACAAGAGCTTCCCTCTGACTTCCATCGGCATTTCGCAGGAAATCGGCGGACGGCTGGCAGAGGCCCATCCCCACCTCAAGGTGGATGTGCGCCATCCCGCTTATACGGTCTATGTAGAGGTCCGGGACTTGGCTGCTTATGTCCATGGCCCTGCGGAACCCGGTGCAGGCGGTCTGCCCACCGGCGTGGGCGGTCGTGCCGCTGTGCTGCTGTCCGGCGGCATTGACTCTCCTGTGGCGGCCTACATGATTGCAAAGCGTGGCGTGGAACTGGAATGTGTCCATTTCTTCTCCTATCCCTATACCTCCGAGCAGGCAAAGGAAAAGGTTCTGGAACTGGCCCGGTTGGTGACCCGGTACTGCGGACGGATGACCGTGAATGTGGTGGGCTTCACCGCCATTCAGGAGGCCATCCGGGACAAGTGCCCCGAGGAGTACTTCACCCTGATTATGCGTCGGTTTATGATGCGGATTTCTCAGAGAATCGCCCAGATGCACGGCTGTAAGTGCTTGGTCACCGGCGAAAATCTGGGTCAGGTGGCATCCCAGACCATGGAGGCTATGGGCGTTACGGCTGCGGTGGTAGACCTGCCCATCTTTACCCCTCTGATTGGTATGGATAAAGAAGAGATTGTCACCATTGCCCGCCGCATTGGGACACTGGAAACCTCCATTTTGCCCTATGAGGACTGCTGCACCGTCTTTACCCCCAAGCACCCCAAGACCAAGCCCAATTTGAAGGAAGTGGAGCGGGTGGAGTCGGTTCTGGATGTGGAGGCCCTCATTGCGGAGGCTTTGGAAAATACGGATAAGGTGACGGTAAAATATGACGAGAGCGCAGACACTGAGCTGTAAGGTTCTGGACCTTCTGAAAGAAAGACAGTCTTCTGTTGCCACGGCGGAGAGCTGCACCGGAGGTCTGGTAGGGGCTGCCCTTACGGAAATCCCCGGAAGCTCCCAGGTATACCGTGGGGGAATTATCAGCTACACCAATTCGTGTAAGGAAGCCCTTCTGTCCGTGCCAAAAGACCTGCTGGACACCTTGGGAGCCGTCAGTGCTCCTGTGGCAGAGGCAATGGCCCAGGGCGCAAGAAAGCAGCTGGGAGCAGAATTCGCCGTTTCTACCACAGGGCTGGCAGGCCCCGGAGGCGACGAGTTCGGGAACCCGGTGGGAACGGTGTTTATTGCCTGTGCAGGGCAGAATCGCACCGTGAGCCGCTGCCTGCATTTGCCGGGAGACCGGGAGCAGGTGCGCCGTGCTGCGGTGGAGGCCGTACTGGAACTTCTGTTGGAGGAACTGTAACAATGGATTTGGAATTCTTACTTTCTTATTGTCTTGAAAAAGTGGGGGCCTATGAAGATCGGCCCTTTGGGGATGACCCCATCTGCTGCAAGGTGGGGGAGTGTATCTTTGCTCAGTTCTATGCAGACGGCAGAATGATGTTCAAGTGCGATGCCCAGCAGGCAGCCCAGGAGCGGGAGACTTATCCGCAGGCCGTCTGCATGGAAGAAGGAGCCCAGTGGGCTCACTGGAACACGGTTTTGTGGAACGAGATTCCGCAGGAAACTCTGCTTTCCATGTTGGATCGGTCTTATGACCGGGTATTTTCCAGCCTTCCGGAATCGGTTCGGGAAGAAATTCTGCATCCCCAGCCGGAAGAGGAAGTCAAACGCCGCAAATTATGGCGGAAAAAGTAATTTGAGGATTCGTCTATGAGCATGAACGAAAAACTGCACAATGGGGAACTTTATTACCCCGCTGACCCGGAAATCACGAAACACCAGATGAAGTGCCTTGAGCGTCTTTATGACTTCAATGCCACCCGTCCCTCCCAGCTGGAGCTGCGGCAGCAAATGCTCAAGCAGATGTTTGCGGAGATTGGGGAGGACTGCTACATTGAGTCGCCTCTGTATTCCAACTTTGGCGGGGCCCACGTCCACTTTGGAAAGGGAGTTTATGCCAATTTCCATCTGACGTTGGTGGATGATACCCACATTTACGTGGGAGATTACACCATGTTTGGCCCCAATGTGACGGTAGCCACCGCAGGACACCCCATCGAGCCGTCTTTGCGGGAGAAGGGCTATCAGTATAATGCCCCGGTCCGCATCGGAAAAAACTGCTGGATTGGAGCCGGAGCCATCATCCTTCCCGGTGTTGTCATTGGAGACAATGTGGTGGTAGGAGCGGGCAGCGTGGTGACAAAAGATCTGCCTTCCAATGTGGTAGCGGTAGGCAATCCCTGCCGGGTTCTGCGCCCGGTGTCCGACCATGATAAAGAGTACTATTTCAAAAATCGGAAAATCGACTGGGATGCCATGAAATGAAAAAAGCTGGAGCCTGACAAACGTCAAGCTCCAGTTTTTTATAATGTTAGGTGGGGTCGTAGCTGATGGTAACGCCCTTGTCCTGAAGGGCAGAAATGTCGGTCACGTTGGTGTGGAATACATTCACCTGAATGAGGTTGGGGCAGGATGCCAGAACGTTAATATCGGTGATGTTGTTGTAGTCCAGATACACATTGTTGAGGGAGTTCATTCCAGCCAAGCCGCTGACATCTTCAAAGAAGTTGTGGCAGCCATTGAAGCTTGACAGAGCCGCAGAGTCCGAAAACTCCGGAATGGTGTGGATATTGTTGTAAGACACATCCAGAGTGACCAGATTCACCAGAGAAACCATACCGTCCATGGACTCCAAAGCATTTTTGGACAGATCCAGTTTTTCCAGAGCGGTGCAGTTTCCGATTCCTCCCACATTGGGAAGCTTGTTGCTGGAAGCATCCAGAGAGATCAGCGACACCAGATTGCCGAGGCCGCCGAATGTCTCGACACTGTTGTTTCGGATGTCCAGCTGCTGAAGCTTTACGCAACTGCCCAGAGGAGAGGCATCCTTGATGGAGTTATCCGCCAGAATCAAGCGGGTAAGCTCCGTAAATCCGGCTACAGGAGAAATGTCCGTCAAGGCATTGCCCTGAAGATTCAGCTCCGTCAGTGCCGTATTTCCGGACAGGGGAGACAGGTCCGAAATAATGTTCTTGGACAAATCCACATGGGTCAGGGTGGTGAGGGTTTCAAGACCGGACACCGTAGACAGGCCGCATCCGGCCATGTTCAAAGTAGTGAGCTTAGACAGGCCGCCAATGAGGGGAAGGGAATCCGGGTTGACGGGACAGCCGGAGAGGGTCAAAGATTCCAGATTGGTGCAGGAGGACAGGAAGCTCAGGTCCAGAGCCTCCCGGGGCTGGATGGTGAGACGTTTCAGACCGGTAAAGTATCGCAGGTCAGAAAGGTCTGCAATTTCAGCGGAAAGGTCCATTTCCTCAATGCTCCAAAGGTCTGCTGTGGTGAGTTCCGATCCCTCACTGCGGCTGAGAAGCTCTCGGACATAGGCATCCAAAGCGGGGTCTGCCAGTGTGACGGATTCCACCACGCCGCCGATGGTATAGCCAAAGGAGGAAAGGGGACTGACCAAGCCATCTTGGTTCACGGCTACGGCCAAAATGTTGCTTTCACCCAGAGGCAAAGAGATGGGGCCACTGTAAGGCATCTTGGTGGAAGGGAAGGTACCCTTGGGGTTGACGTACAGGGTGCCGCTTTCGGCGGAAATCTCTAAATCCATATACTGGCTGTAGAAGCCGGGTTCCAGATTGGCGGTAGGAGCACTGGGCCGCTGGGCATCCAACTGGGCCTTGATTTCGGGAACACCGATTTGGTCCAGCATATTGACGGCATCCAGAAGCTTGTCCTGTTCCACATAGACCCGGCACAGTTCCAGATAGACGTCCACGCTGCCACCCTGTGCAATGGCGTTGGACAAGGTATATTCTGCTTTGGTATAGTTGCCGCTGGCACGATAGGCCTCGGCCAGATGCACGGAAATTTCCTGATCGGAAGCCATAAGCTTGTTGGCTCGACGGTACCAGGTAACGGCTTTATTATAGTTTTCATCCTCAAAGGCGTTGCTTCCAAACTTACAGAACAGGTCTGCGGTAATGTCTGGACGGTACATCAGGAAGAACCATGCAGTGCCTGCGAGAATCGCCACGACCATAATAAAAATGACAATTTTTATTAGAACTTGTTTCATAAAGTCACTCCATTTCGGGTAAAACTGTGATTATTATACCTGTCAATGGCCTTTGTGTCAAGATTCAGACACTTTTGAACGAGTTATGTCCGACAAAAGCGGAAAGAGGCCGACAAAAAGAAGCCACAGCCTGTTGCAGTTGCAAAGTGCGGTCTGCTATGCTATGATGAAACGAAGCAATTTCGGGGACATTCTTTCCCCAACTGCGGATTTCCTGTGAAGAAAGGACAAAAGGGTTAGAAGCAATGATGCGAAACATATGGAAACGAATTTTCAACCGAGAAACGTTGATGTATCTCCTGTTTGGTGTCCTCACCACGGCAATCAATTACGCTTTGTTTTGGGTGGTCATCACGGCGTTAGGTGAAAATACCGCCTTGGCCGCAAATGTGGTGGCCTTTATTGGTTCGGTTATTTTTGCCTATATTACCAATAAGATTTTTGTTTTTAAGAGTAAAAGCTGGAAAAAGGACGTGCTGATGAAAGAAATCTGCT
>CAUWEI010000181.1:0-4941 GCA_963557675.1 uncultured Oscillospiraceae bacterium
AACCTGATTTCCGGTGGTCAACCTGTGTACTACTACCTGATTTCCGCAGAATAATCAAGCGTACAAAAACGATTTTCCGGGACCTCAGAAATGAGGCCCCGGTTTTTTGCTGCTATGAGAATGAAAATGGCCCCATGGTGCGTAATTACAGCATTGCACCATGGGGCTAGATTATGAAATTACAGAAGGGGAATCAATCCTCTTTTGCCCAAGACAGGGAACACTTGACTGCTTTATTCCAGCCCTTAATCCGGGCAATTCGTGCGCCTTCGGAGATAGAAGGCATAAATGTGCGGTCAATGGACTGATTTTGGATGACCTCTTCCTTACTGGACCAGTAGCCAACCGCCAGACCTGCCAGGTATGCAGCACCCATGGCGGTGGTTTCCACACAGTTGGGACGATGAACCGGGGCAGCAATGAGGTCTGCTTGGGTCTGCATGAGATAGTCATTTGCACTGGCTCCGCCGTCTACCCGTAAGGCAGCCAATTCAATGCCGGAATCGGCCTTCATAGCCTGCAAGACATCGTTGGTCTGATAGCATAGGCTGTCCAAAGTAGCACGGATAATGTGATATTTGTTGACACCACGGGTGAGGCCTACGATAGTACCACGGGCATATTGATCCCAGTGGGGAGCACCAAGTCCGGTGAAAGCAGGGACCACATAACAGCCGTTTGTGTCATTTACCTGCTTTGCCATGTACTCCGAATCGGAGGCAGAGCCAATAAGCTGCAATTCGTCCCGAAGCCATTGAATGGCAGCACCTGCCACAAAAATGGAACCCTCCAGAGCATAGGTTACTTTTCCGTCCAGACCCCATGCAATGGTGGTGATGAGACCGTTTTTGCTGAATACGGGGGAATCTCCGGTATTCATCAGCATAAAGCAACCGGTTCCATAGGTGTTCTTTGCCTCACCGGGGGAGAAGCAGGTCTGTCCAAAGAGAGCGGCATGCTGGTCACCGGCCGCACCGGCAATGGGAATGGGTGCTCCAAAGAACTGGGCCTGAGCCTGTCCGTAGACATAGCTGGAGGGCTTGACCTCTGGAAGCATACACTTGGGAATATTCAATTCCTGCAAGATTTCATCGTCCCATTCCAAGGTGTTGATGTTAAACAGCATGGTTCTGGAGGCGTTGGAATAGTCGGTGACATGAGCCTTGCCTCCTGTGAGCTTCCAGATGAGCCAGGTTTCCACGGTTCCAAAGAGCAGTTCTCCTTTTTCAGCCCTCTTTCTGGCACCTGGGACATTGTCCAGAATCCAGCGCAGTTTGGTGCCGGAGAAATAGGCATCAATCACAAGACCTGTTTTGGCCCGGATGGGATCGGTAAGGCCCTTGGCTTTGAGGCTGTCACAGAAGGAACTGGTTCTGCGGCACTGCCAGACAATGGCACGACAGATGGGCTGGCCTGTAAACTTGTCCCAGACGATGGTAGTTTCCCGCTGGTTGGTAATGCCAATGGCGGCAATGTCGGTTGCATTGGCGTGGATGTTTGCCATGGCCTGTTGGGCCACCTCTAATTGGGTAGACCAGATTTCCTGGGCATCATGCTCCACCCAGCCGGGCTTGGGGAAATACTGGGTAAATTCCTTCTGTGCTACAGAGCACATTTCACCTGCTTGGTTAAAAAGAATACAGCGGCTGGAAGTGGTACCGGCATCCAGCGCCATAATATATTTAGACATGGGGAGACCTCCTTGATCGTCCGTGTTAAAGACACTGGTTACAAGTATAACAGGGTTTTGCACGTTGCGCAAGCGGCAGAAACACCCTGCCAAGAAAAGTGTGCTTCGCTTGCGTGACTTGGAGTGTGTGAGACAAGCAATGCTTACAAAAACCTTCTGGAAAGGCAGGCGAAGGACGGAAGATCACAACAGAGAAATTTGGAAGATATGTCGAAAATGATTCGATAGAAAATATTTTTGTGGACAAAATTTACATATCGTGGTATTATAATGGAGGTGTAAAGAAAGAGGGGGATGTGGTATGCAAGAAATGTTTTTAGGGGAAGCAATCAAACGGCGCCGCCTGGAAATGGGTCTTACGCAGGAACAGCTCAGCGAGGGAATTTGTGAACCTATCACAATCTCTCGATTGGAAAACGGCAAACAGACTCCATCTCGCAATCGCATCAATGCATTGCTTGCACGATTGGGCTTGCCTACCGACCGCTACTATGCTCTTCTTAGTAAAAAGGAACTGGATGTGGAAGAACTGTGCAGTCAGATTGCGACCTGTAATATCCAGTTTCTCAATGCATTAGAGGCGGATCGTCCTTACATCCGAGACAAAGGTTTGCAGATGCATAAGAAATTGGAAACGCTTATTCAAAAAGATAACATACTCATTCGTCAGCTTATTATACGTTCTCAGGTGATTATTGGGACAGAGAATGGCCCATATACTTACGCAGAACAGAGCCAGAAGCTGATGGAAGCGATTCGCTTGACATCTCCTTCTTTTAACATAGAGGAAATTGGAATGGGATTATATACGATAGACGAGATAAAAATTATCAATCAGTTGGCTTTGATCCATGTTCATGCAGGTGAGCACATGGATGCGATTGAGATTCTGAGCCAGCTGTATAAGTACATTTGGCGGCATTTTCATAACATACCTCAGGTCAAAGCGTATCTGGGTATCATTGCGTGCAATTATGCCAATGAATTATATGCTATAGGACAGCACAAAAAAGCACTTGCAATTGCAGAGGAAGGCAGGAACATTTGTATCAATTATGGAGGCCATCAGGCACTCCCCGAATTAGTGGCGGTGGAGGCAAAATGCTACCATTTTTTAGAGGAGGATGATGAAAAAAGTTTGGATTTATTCTATCAGGCCTATTATCTGCTCAAAGCATTCGGAAACAACAAGAATCTGGAAAATTTAAAAAGAGATGCCCGAGAGCTGCTGAATATAAGAATGGATGATTTGCCTCACGGTGGGGGAAGTCATAATGCTGCTTCTGCGGATAAAAGCAGCTAAGGTCACACAGAACATCAATACAAAGGCGAACAGTTCACCTTTAGGAGGACTGTTCGCCTTTTTGTTAAAATAGAAGAAATAGGCATGGGCCTGTTAGAAGCAAATCTGCAAGGACCACAACTGCCATCAGGATGCACTACCTGATAAATTGAGAAGCTTTGCCATTTCGTCTACAGGACCTTTGGCAATCAGATTTCCGGAATCCAGATAGATTACCTCGTCATACTTACGGAGATTTTCCAGTGTGCGGTCATGAGAAATCGCAACAACAATTTGTGCACTGGGCAAAAGCACGGTCTCTACCATTTCCCGGGAAGCTGGATCCAATGCAGAAAAGCTTTCATCCAGCAACAAAATATAGGGATGCCGTATCAATGCCCGTGCTGCTGCAATGCGCTGTTTTTCTCCTCCGGAAAGATCGTCGCCATTATCCAGACAAAGGGAAGTGCGGTTGTATAAGGTGTCAAGCTGCAAAGATTTCAGTAAGGGGGACAGTGCGTTTTCATCAATGGTGTGATCGTACAACAAGATATTATTTTTGATCGTATCCTTTAAAATAAGTACGTCCTGCTGTAGCATGATTACATTTTTGTAGAACGATGTAACTTCGAGCTGACGAGCTTCCGTGTCTCCATAGTACAGCTCACCTGTGTAGTCTTCATAAAATCGATTGATGATACGAAGCAAGGTTGACTTTCCGCTTCCGTTGCTTCCCACAATGACATAGCGTTTTCCACATTCCAAAGTCATCGTGATGTTTTTCAGAGCGTCTTTTTCTCCGTAGCGATAGGAGACATTCTTTAATGACAGAGAAGGTTGCTCAGGAAATTCAATATTGGGGGTTTCCCCTTGAATTTGTGCAAATGAATTAAATCGGTTGATGATTGCTTGACACGAACGGATGTTTCCCAACTGGAGAGATATGCCTTCAATGGGGGACAGGACATAGTTTGTAAGCTGAATAAAAGCCAACAGAGCACCAATCTGTGCAGTGCCTTGTATAATCAGAAGGGTACCAACGCCAAAGACAGCAATAATGACAACGAAGCCCATCAGGCTCGTATAGCCTTCTACCAGATTCAGCCGGGATTGATATTGCTTTTTACTTTGTTCCTGCTTTCTACACTGTTCGGATACATCAGACTGAACCTTGTTTTCGATATGAAATACTTTAATCAGACTGTAGTTGGAAAGAATGTTTTTTAATGCAGTCATGTAGTTGCTATAACTATCACTGTAGGCATTTTGCAGATGACCCAATGGCTTGGAGTAGATGGAAGAAAAAAGAACAGGCAGCATGCTTGTAAAGATAACGACAAAGGCAATTCTCCAGTTGATTACAAACATGGATATGAGACCAAAGAGAAAGGTGGAGCAAAGGGATATCAGCTTCAATCTTGCACGAAAATAGTGCTTTTCAATCAGTGATACATCGTTTTCCAGCATAGCCAGAGTTTTGCCCATGCCAATTTTTTGATAATCGCCGATTGATTTCCTAAAAAGCTGATCCACCAGATATTCACGCAAAACCGTATTTTGTGAGGCGACATAGCGATTGGATAGAACGCTGTCAAGTTTAACAATGACAAAGGCTACAACCAAGTAGATACCAATGATAAGAAATACCCTGCCAAGTTGGCTCATATCTCCCTGGCTAGCTGTATTGACCAGACCTTCCAGCAAAAATGCGATGCAAACTGAGACCAAGCTTTGAGCAACAGAAAAAAATCCTGCTGCACACAGCAGTTTTTTGTTATCCAGTGTTTGGATGATCGTTTTTGCAGATCGTTTTTTTTTCATTTACAGACACCGCCTCATAATGATTGATTAGGAAGATTTGCAAGTAAGGGGTTATAGTTGCGGTATTTTAAAGGAATTTGCTAATTTAATTACAGAATGAAGATTTTTTTCAAAACAGGCATGCATCTTGGGATCCATATATTCGTCC
>CAUWEI010000182.1:0-4927 GCA_963557675.1 uncultured Oscillospiraceae bacterium
CACCCCGATAGCCCATTTATTATAATAAAGGATTTGTATTCTGTCAAGGGGAAAAGCGATTTCTTCTTAATATGAATAAAAATATACTACATGAGGAGATTCTTTTAGGAAAAGAAATGCAAATTCAGTGAAGGAATGGGAAAAATCGGTAACCGAATCTTGCGTAATAGGTCGTTGTTTGGTATAATGGAACAAATGCAATGGGAGGTTTAAAATGGCTCGATTTTTTGTAGCACCGGAAGAGATGACAGGGGAAGAACTAATCCTTACGGGTGAAAATGCAGCACATGCAAAAGTTCTTCGGTTAAAGATTGGAGATACCGTTACGGTTTGTGACGGGGAGGGCCAAGAATGTCTGTGTTCGGTGAAAGACATTGTTCCAGGAGAAATCACCCTTGCGGTGGAAAAGCGGGAAGCTTCACAAAGTGAGGCTGCTGTGGCAGTACGGGTATTTATGGCGTTTCCTAAGGCGGATAAACTGGAACACGTTATTCAAAAAGCTACAGAGCTTGGAGCTTTTGAGATTGTAGCTTTTCCTTCCAATCGATGTGTGTCAAGACCGGATGAAAAGTCCTTAAAGAAAAAGACAGAGCGTTGGCAGAAAATTGCAGCCTCAGCGGCAGAACAGTCCGGTCGAGGCAGAATCCCACAGGTTACGGTGCTGCCTAGCTATGCCAAGGCGCTGGAAGAGGCAGCGAAGGCAGAGCTTCCCATTCTGTTCTATGAAAATGAGAAAGCCACAACCCTTGCGATGGCAATTTCTCAGGCACCTGGTTTTCGGACAGTCAGCCTTATGACAGGGCCGGAGGGTGGCCTGGAGGCAGAAGAGGTGCGTGAGGCTTTGGAGGCGGGACTCAAGGTGTGTACCCTTGGCACTCGGATCCTGCGCTGTGAAACGGCACCTTTGTGTGCGTTGTCTGCGGTTATGTTTGCAGCAGGAGAGTTTTAATCGTATTTTACAGAGTTTTTGGATGGTTGACCCAAAAGTGGTGGAGAGCAAATCCATACAGGAGGAGTGAAGCATACCATGGAGATTAAGATCATTCCACTATTTTCAAGAAAGTCCAGAAAAAACCAGGACGAAGCTATTATGGACTTAGATCCGCTGCTCCGCCGTTTGGAGGAGCAGTATCTTATGCTTGTTGCACGGGAACTTCGGGCAGTTCGCTATAGTAAGACGCATCAAGGAGAAAATTCTCGTACGGTGTGTAAATTGATGAACGCTTACTATGGTTTAGGCATAGTGAGAAACATTCTGGAAGACCTTCGAGATGTGCGAACTGGACATGAATTGTGTCAGATGGTGCGTGAGATGTGCATGGAATTGAAGATGCTCAATCGGATTTCCGGTCCTGCCATGGAGGAACTGGTGGACGAGGAAATAGCAGATCGTCTTGCGGAGGGAGAAGAGGTGGAATCCTGCCTCTTGGCCGATAAAGAGCGATTCCAGAAGCCTCTCTTTCCACCGGAGGAATTAGAATCGATGGATGACGAGCATTTTGAAAATGCAGCATTGGAAAATGAATTGAACTCTACTATCGAGTATGTCGAAAACCTGGAAAAAGAATTGTGATAAAATTGTACGTAGACAAAGTATAATGGACTGCCTCACTGTTCGGTGAGGCAGTCCATTTTTCGCTTACTTTGCTTCTTTGGTATAAGTTTCAATCCAGTCGGTAATTTCTTTCAGACGTCTGACACGGTGCTTAGGCTTACCGGAGCGGGAAAGCTCATGATTTTCCCCCCGGAACCAGCACAGACGGGTGGGAACACCCCGGTCGGTAAGGGCAGTGAATATTTGCAGGCCCTCCGCCATGGGGCAGCGGTAGTCTTCATCTGAGTGAATGAAAAGTGTAGGAGTCACTACGTTTTTAGCATAACGCAGGGGAGAGTGAGCCCAAAGTTTTTCCGGTGTATCAAAGGGATTCCCGTCACACTGGTCTGTGGCAAAGCGGTATCCGATGTCCGAGACGCCATAGAAACTGAGCCAGTTGGAAATGGAACGCTGGGAGGCAGCGCAGACAAAGCGATTGGTATGACCAATAATCCAGTTGGTCATAAATCCGCCATAGGAACCGCCTGTGACGGCAACACGTTTTGCGTCAATCTGGGGATAAGTAGCCAGGACAAGATCGGTAAAGTCCATAATGTTGTTATAATCGGTTTCTCCGTAGTGTCCCCGAATGTCTGCAAATTCGTTTCCACGACCGTCAGAGCCCTTGGGATTGCAGAAGAGGACAAAATGCCCACGGTTGGCCCAAAGCTGCATTTCATGGTAGAATACAGGGCCATAGACGGTTTTGGGACCGCCATGAACATCCAGAACGGCTGGATATTTTTTCTGCGGGTCGAAGTCCTTGGGAAGAAGTACCCAGCCCTCGATCTCTAATCCGTCGCTCATCAGGGTTAACCGCTGAGGCTGTGCGACATATTTGTTTTCCAATGCCTTTTGGTTGAATGTGCTGACCTGAGTGATGGTGCCGCTTTCCAGATCCATGGTGTAAAGCTCCTGAAGCTTCATGTCGTGCATGGCAATCAGAAGGGCAGTACGTTCATCGGGGGAGATGGAAAAGGCATCTATGCTGCCCTCACGACTTGTGAGAGGGGTATCGGTGCCATCCGGAGAGAGTCGATACAAATGGGAGTTTCCCCAGCGGGTGGTAAGATGATAAAGATTCTCCTTGACTGGCTGCTCGGGCTTGCCTCCGCCGTAGCGGCAGTCACTGCCTACATCGGAATACATATTTTCATCCTGACGGGACAGCACGGTCAGTTCCCCTGTGGTGAGATTGACCTCGTAAACCCAGGCGTTTTCATTGAGGCCGTGACGATCCCCGACATTTCCTGTCGCCAAAAGGCGAGAATCCGTAGCAATCAGATCGTAGAGTCGAATGGGAAGTTTTTCAGTAATCAAAGAAATTTCTTCAGTTGTGCAGTCCAACTTCCAGAGGCCGGAAGTCTCAGTAGGCCGTGCCATATAAGACTCTCCGCCAAAGTATGCAGACGTTCCAATGACAGCCAAGGCTCCTACATCAAAGTGAGGGCCCGTAAGACGCTTACATTCGCCTGTTTCTACGTTGCACAGGAACAGGGCAGTACGCTTTTTGTTGCCGAAGCCCTGCCCGTTGGACCAGAAAGGAATTTCATCCAGAACTTCATAGTCTTCGTTTTCTTTATACGATTTAACGACTGCGTCCCGACCTTCCTTGCTTAGTTTGTAGTAGTCGGGATGATTGGCATCAATAGAACCGGTGGTAAGGTAGGTATGGGGGGCAACTTTGTGAAGCGTGCCAGCTTGGAAGGGCAGACAGAAAGCGGACAGAGCCTCACCTCCGGTAATGTCCAGACGATAAAAATGAGTAAACTGTTCCTTCGCTTCTTGCCGCTTCTTGTCAGAGGAACTGCGAACGGCAGGGAAGAGAAGATGAGTTTCATCCTCCCAAATATACTGGGATTCTTTTCCTAAATCGGTGAGCTGCCGCAGACCGGAACCATTGTAGAGCCACAGCCGGGATTCGTAGCGGTTTTCTTCCTCCAGACAGTTGGAGACCACAAAAGCGGCATTCTTTCCATCCGGGGAATACTTGGGTTGAGATAGGAAAAGATAGGATAAAAAATCGTTCAGTTGCAGCTGTTCCATGATGTTGATTCTCCTTTATCTATTTTGAATTGGGTCCGTTTCTTTGTCGGGTAACTGCTGAATTTCCCTGTAGATTCGTTCCATCTGCTCATCCACCTGTGCAATGGAGTCAGAAGCTTGGAGCATTTCCTGGGAAATACGTGCAGGAATGTCTTTTTGAGACTTATAGCGCAGATCGTGCTCCAGACTAGCCCAGAAATCCATAGCAATGGTACGGAGCTGAACCTCGACATTGACAAACTCGGTATGATCGGAGAGGTAGATGGGAAGTTGGATGTCCAGATGAAGGCTTCGATAACCGTTGTAATTGGGGGTTTTAATATAGTCTTGGGTTTTAAGCAGACGGATGTCCGATTGCCGCAGCAGCATTTCCGCCACATCGTACACGTCGCTGACGTAGCTGCACACCACACGGATGCCTGCAATATCGTTGAGGTTTTGTTTGGCGGAGTCCAGACTGACTTCAAAGTTTCGGTTCTGGAGTTTGGCTGCAATACTGGCAGTGGATTTCAGCCGGCTTTCAATGTGATGAATGGGACTACGACCAGAGCGTACATGAAATTCGTCATTCAAAACTTCAAATTTGATTTGCAGTTGCTTTAGAGCTGCCTGATAGAGGTGCTGAAGAGCTAAATACTCCTGGTAATTTTCAAACAACTCCATAGCAGCTTTGTCTGCCTGGCTCATGAAATCCCTCCTTTGTTTTATAATACCTTGTACGCTCATTATTGTACTGCCCCGCTACGGGGGAATCAAGCATAATTTTAGAGGATATAAAAATTTGCAATAATTTGAAAATAGCAGTTGACAAACAAGGATGGCTGTGGTAATATATCACCCGTGAGCGGCTGAACCGCTTCTAATATCACGGGCCTTTAGCTCAGTTGGTTAGAGCCTCCGGCTCATAACCGGATCGTCCCGGGTTCGAATCCCTGAAGGCCCACCATCAACTCAGCTTTTGCTTTTGTGATAGATATAGGGGTATAGCTCAATTGGTAGAGCGGCGGTCTCCAAAACCGTAGGCTCAGGGTTCAAGTCCTTGTGCCCCTGCCACAATCAAGCGCCCACATTTGTGGGCGGTTGGTTGTAACTTTTAGAATATGCTGCTATAGCTCAGTCGGTAGAGCGCATCCTTGGTAAGGATGAGGTCTCCAGTTCGAATCTGGATAGCAGCTCCAAAGACCTCGAAAGCTTCGGTTTTCGAGGTCTTTTCTTTGGTATTTTAACCCCAATAGGGGCTGTACAAAAAGCCCATGCAGGAAGCCCGGCTGTACGCAAATGTACAGC
>CAUWEI010000183.1:0-4922 GCA_963557675.1 uncultured Oscillospiraceae bacterium
GCGAAGACAGTTCACTTCCTCCTGAGTCAGATTCTTGTGAGAAGTAAACGCAGCGAGAAATGCAGGCAGAGAACCGTCAAAGGTGTCTTCTACAAATTTCTGACTTTGCATGGAATAGAAATCATTGCGTGAAATCAGGGAAGTCACAGTGCCTTTCAGGTTCTGAAAAATACCCTTATCGCACAATCTCTTCAAGACAGTATAGGAAGTCGTTTTCTTCCATTGCAGTTCTTTCTCGCTGTATTTTGCCAATTCCGAGGAGGAAAGCGGCTCATGCTCCCAAATAATATCAGCAAACCTGGATTCAATGACACCCATCTGTAAATCAGGCATATCAAGCACTCCTTTCTTTATTCTACACGATGTAGTATATCTATATACTACATCGTGTAGAACAGAAAGTCAAGTAAAAATCAAAGGCAACAGAAATAAAATCTCTGCCGCCTTCGATTTTTCACATCTGATTGATCTTCAGAACAGTTCTATGGCTCCGTTATGCCGCTGTATTTCCTCCTGAAAGTTTCTGCAAATGACATTTCCCTTTTTCTGTCCAATGTCAATTTCACAGAATCCGGCTGCTTCCAAGTGTGCAGGCGCAGCTGCCACTCTGGTTCCATTGGCATCTATTACCGAACTCTTTCCCAGAAAATCTGCATCCAGCTCCGGCAGTTTCTCCTCCCCTACCCGATTGCACAGAACCAGAGGGGTCAGACTTTCAACGGCTCTTGTCTGAGCAATATGATAAGTAGTTTCACCGCCGAAGTTTCCCAATGCACACAGTAAGGAGGCCCCCTGTTTTATCTGCTGTCTTGTGACCTCCGGAAACCACAAATCAAAACAAATCTGAACGCCAAGTTTCATGTCTCCTATTTCAAAGACACCATTGGCATTTCCGGGGGTAAAAAATTGCTTTTCAAAATCTGACAGGTGGATTTTCCGGTACTTTCCCACATATTGACCCCCATGTACTACGGTGGCTGTATTATAGACGGCATCCCCCTCCAGCTCTGCCAAACCAAAGACAATGGTGCATTGATGTGTTTTGGATAACTCGGTCATAAAGTTTACTGTTGGCCCTTGCGGTACAGGCTCCGCCGCTTTTCGCAAGGCTTCTCTGCTCTCAAAGAGATACCCGCAGGTACATAGCTCCGGCAGTACAACCACATCCGCCTTATTTTCTTCCAGATGGTGCTGAATCACTCTGAAGTTTTCTTCCCGCCTGTGACTGACATCGTACTGAATATATCCAATCTTCATTTTACTCTCCGCCTTTATGATTTCTTGCTTTCCCACGTTTTCGTTATCCCTTAGAATTTTATCATAGTACGATTTTCCGTAGATGTCAATTACGCAAGTTTCTTCCATGACTTGACTTTCCAAAATGAGACTTTTATAATGGCTCTAGATTAAGGAGTTGAGACAATGAAAAAACATAATATTTTATTGATTCACGCCGACCAGCATCGGGCCGACTGCATTGGTGCTTACGGAAACCGTCAAATCAAAACCCCTGCCATTGACCGTTTGGCACGAGATGGCGTGTTATATGAAAACAGCTACTGTTCCTACCCCATCTGTACCCCCTCCCGGTACAGTCTCATCAGTGGTCTCTATGTCCACCAGCATCTGTGCGGGGACAATCATACCACGCTGCCGGACGGTATCCAGACCTTCCCCAAGCTTCTGCGTCAGGAGGGCTACAATACCACCTGTGTGGGAAAAATGCACTTTGCTCCCACTTATCTGGATGTAGGCTTTGACCGGATGTATCTGTGTGAGCAGGTGGGACCCGGTCGTCTGGACGACGATTTTCACCGGGAGTTGAAGGAAGAGGGAATCTGTGACTGGGTGGACACCGCCGACCAGATGGGTGAACATCGTCCTAATGCGCCAGAATTCTACTGGAAAAATTTTGGTATCCTGGAAAGTGATCTGGATGAAGCACATCACAGCACAACCTGGGTTGGCAACAAGGCCATGGACATTCTGAACACCTGGGAAGGGGACGGAAATATGCTGATGGTGGGCTTTGTGAAGCCCCATCATCCTTTTGATCCTCCCTACCCCTACAGCGAAATGTACCGTCCGGAAGACATTGAGCTTCTGCCCGGTTATACACCGGATGTATTGGAACGGGACATGAAGAGAAGCACAGGCTTTTTCTCCCATGCAGACTACACCGAAGCCGATATTAAAAAATGCACCGCCATGTATTACGGTGCCATTTCTCAGATTGACTTTCAGGTGAGTCGTATGGTTTCCCTGCTGAAAGAAAAGGGAATGTATGACGACTGTATGGTGATCTACACCTCAGACCACGGCGACTACATGGGCTGGCATCACATGATTGGTAAAATCAACTATATGTATGAGCCTCTTGCCAAAGTTCCCCTGATTGTGAAGTACCCCGGAAATGAACGGGCTGGCACCCACTCTCAGCAGATGGTGAGCAATGTGGATGTGGCTCCCACGATTCTGGCTCAGGCCTCCATTGCTCCCACCTACGGTATGGTGGGTCGGGATCTCAGTCGGGAGCAGGAGGTTCCGTACCTGTTTGCTCAGGACTGTGACGGCTATCTGGTGCGGGATGAGCGGTATAAGCTTCTTCTGTGTAAGAAGTCCGCTTCCCTGCTGTTCGACCTTCAGGAAGACCCCCACGAGCTTCACAATCTCTATGATAATCCCAATTACAGTCAGGTGCAGACACGGCTCAAGGATGCACTGGCGAACTGGATGCTTTTTGATACTCCTCGGCCTTTGAACCTGAATGAACACGCAAAGCTCTGCGGCGGAGACAATCCTCGCAACGCTTTCAGTGGGCATCGGGAAGAAATGCTGCGGTATTTTGACGAAGGATTTTCCAAGATTCCCGAAAAATTTCTGAAGTAATACGATTGGCTCTAAACTCTAAAGATACACCCTCCATCCTATTCAGAATGGAGGGTGTTGCTATTTCAATAATGTATATAGAAAAATCCTCCCATCCCTGCTGGATGGGGGGATTTCCATGGTGGACTCGAGGAGATTCGAACTCCCGACCCCCACAATGCGAATGTGGTGCGCTCCCAACTGCGCTACGAGCCCAAATGTAGTTTCAAACCTCCCTTATTATACTCCTGCGCTATTTTACTGTCAAGAAGATTTTATGCCATTTCCCGGGAAATAGAAACAATAGAAAAAGGGGCAAGGATGCACCTTGCCACTTTTTAATCTATTAAATAATATTCAGAACCAGGGTCAGAACGCAGAACAGCAGAGCAATCCATTTGGTCATGGATGCCATCTTCTGATCCAGATTTCCACTCTTGTTCTTGTTCAGGTAGCTATCCTTGCTGCCACCAGCCAGAGCACCAGAAAGGCCGGACTCCTTACCGGACTGCAGCATGATAATAACAATCAGTGCAACGCTAACAAGAGACAGAACAACAGACAGTACAATTTCTAACATAATTTACCTCCATCCGCCGACACAGGCGGCAGCCGCGTTTCCGGCCGACGGCGAGCCGAGATGTTATCCCGCAGGATCTTCCTTCATAAGCCGATTTATTATACCATGAACAATCATGCAAAGCAAGTCATATTTGCAAAATACACGGAAAAATACGTTTTTACTTCACAACCCATGTACCCGTTGCCTTGCAGGTCAGGTAAGCATTGATAAACGGATCAAGAGCACCATCCATAACGCTGGAAATATTGGAAGTTTCGCAGCCTGTTCTGGTGTCCTTTACCAGGGTGTAGGGCATAAAGACATAGTTCCGAATCTGGCTGCCCCACTCGATCTTCTGCTGGACACCCTTAATATCGGAAATCTTCTCCAAATGCTCCCGTTCCTTGATTTCAACCAACTTGGAACGCAGCATACGCATACAGTTCTCACGGTTCTGGAACTGGCTGCGCTCGGTCTGGCAAGCAACCACAATGCCGGTGGGCTTATGAATCAAACGCACGGCAGAGGAAGTCTTGTTGATGTGCTGGCCGCCTGCGCCAGAGGAGCGGTAAACCTGCATCTCAATATCCTCCGGCCGAATCTCAACATCATTGGAAGTATCGGTAATTTCAGGAATGACTTCCACCGCAGAGAAAGAGGTCTGACGACGAGCGTTGGCATCAAAGGGAGACACACGAACCAGGCGATGAACGCCGTTCTCTCCCTTTAAGAATCCATAGGCATTGGATCCCTCAATCAGGATGTCCGCAGACTTCAAGCCACCTTCGTCGGCCTCCTGAAAGTCCATTACCTTGTAGCTGAAGCCGTGGGCATCTGCCCAGCGGGTATACATCCGGTAGAGCATCTGGCACCAGTCCTGAGCTTCCAGTCCGCCTGCACCGGCGTGGAAGGACATAAGTGCATTGTTAGAGTCATACTCACCTGTGAGCAATGTCTCCAAACGGGCATCCTCCATACGCTGAGTCAGTTGAGCAAAGCCCTCTTGCAGCTCCTCCAGCATGGAATCGTCCTCTTCTTCCAGTGCCATTTCGCAGATGGTGGTCAAATCCTCCCACTGGCTGTTCATCTTACTGAACTTTTCCAACTTGCTCTCCAAAAACTTTGTCTGCATCACAATCTTCTGTGACTTCTCAGGGTCATCCCAAAAGCCGGGAGCTTCCTGCATTGCATGGTAACGCTCCAGCTCATTCTTTGCCCCTTCCAAGTTCAAAGCCACGGCCAGCTCCTCCAGCTTAGGCTCCAGATCTGCAAGCTTCAATTTATATTCTTCAAATTCGATCATAGCAATCTCTCACATTCTTTCGCATACTGGCTTTATTATAATCGGAAGTTGCCCCCATGTAAAGGGAAATTTCAGAAAGTTTTCTAAAAAATCAGGATTCTTCCGTAGATTCCGTTTCTGTTTCTTCCGTTTCCTCCGTTGGATCCAGAACTTCAGAAGGAGCTGTTTCCTCCTCCGGTTGTGTAGAGG